>JBKQOA010000082.1:0-22727 GCA_052145735.1 Limisphaerales bacterium | reverse complement strand
CTCAATCGGAAGAACTTTACTGGCGGATTCTCCATGAAATCGTCCTGCTCGATGTACAGCGTGTTGCCGAACGGGACCTTGCGCGTGCCCGTGGACGGATCTTCGGGATTGTTGACCGCGTCGAGTTCCTCGTAGTGATGTGGGTCGAGGTTGGTGATGACCACCTTGAGCGGGCGCAACACGGCGAGCCGGCGCAGGGCGCGTTTGTTGAGGTCCTCGCGGATGGCGTGATCGAACACGGCCATGTCGGTCACGCTGTTGAATTTCGTGACGCCGACGCCGATGGCGAACGCGCGCACCGCCTCAGCGGGAACGCCGCGCCGGCGGATGCCGCTGATCGTCGGCATGCGCGGGTCGTCCCAGCCAGTGACGAGTTTTTCGGTCACGAGCTGGAGCAGCTTACGTTTGCTCATCACGGTGTAGGTGAGGCTGAGGCGCGCAAATTCGTATTGATGGGGCAGGGGACGCGGCAGGTCGAGGTTCTCCAGAATCCAGTCGTACAGCGGGCGGTGTACCTCGAATTCGAGCGTGCAGATGCTGTGCGTGATGCCCTCGAGGGAATCGCTCAGGCAATGCGCAAAGTCGTACATCGGGTAGATGCACCATTTGTCGCCGGTGTGGTGATGTTCGGCGTGGCGGATGCGGTAGAGCAGGGGGTCGCGCATCCAGACGTTCGGCGCGGTCACGTCAATCTTGGCGCGGAGCGAGCGCTTGCCGTCGGGAAACTCGCCGGCCTTCATCCGCGTGAACAGGTCAAGGCTTTCCTCGATGCTGCGATTGCGAAACGGACTTTCCTTGGCGTTGCGACGGTATTCGTCAGTCTCATCCGGCGTCAGGTCGCAGACGTAGGCCTTGCCTTTTTTGATCAACTGGACGGCGTATTCGTAAATCTGGTCGAAGTAATCCGAAGCGTAAAACGGTTCGACGTTCAGTGTTCGATGTTCAGCGTTCGATGTTCCGGTGATTGGTCCCAGATAAAAATCCGGCTTGCCGTTGCTGGTGACGGCTTCCGGGGTTTTGCCTTTGGGTTTGAGGCCGAGATTTTTATCGGCCCAGGCGCTGATGAGCCAGTTCACGTCCTCCTGGATGGAGTCAACATACTCGACGTCTTCCTTGGTCGGGTTGGTGTCGTCCATGCGGAGATTGCAGATGCCGCCAAACTCGTGGGCGATGCCGAAATTCAGGCAGATGCTCTTGGCGTGGCCGATGTGCAGGTAACCGTTCGGCTCCGGCGGAAAGCGGGTGTGGATGCGCGGATATTTCTTTTCGGCCACATGCGCGGCGACGATGTCGCGGATGAAATCGGACGGCGTGGCGGGCGTAGCGGCGGTTTTGTTTTCCAAACTCATAAAATCGGGGGACAGGTTAACAAAGGGGCGGGCCATTGTCGAATGGCCATTGAAAAGCATGGTGGTGGGGCGAGGCTACTGACGAGCCGGCTCGCGGGTACGCTCGCCCCACCGGAATGCAAATTGTTCCAATACTGGGAAAGCAGTTCGAAACTCCGAAATAAGCGAAACACGCGAACAAGTTGAAGTGTCGGGCCTGTGGCTCAATTCGGATTCGGCCACAGGCGCGAACACTACAGCAGCTCGGGTACGTTTTCTTAATTTCGTGTGGTTTGTGTATTTCGCGGTTAACCTCCGGGCGTGAACCCGGTCGTGCTTCAAATCGCCAGCGGCAACGCCTTTTTCATCGGCATGGGTTTGACGATCGTTACTTTTGCCCTGCGTCTCTGGCTGGGCAGCCGGGTTTGGGTATCCGTGCTGACCGTCGGCTGGCTCGTCGGCATCAGTTTGGTGGTCCTTTCAGCCACCCCGATGTCGTTCTGGCTGTACGGCCTTTGGTTTGCCCTCTGCGTAGCGGTGAGGGTCGCCTTCAATGGTCGCGTCTCATTTCAATTAAAGGCCTCAACCCTGGTCGCCTTTGCCTTTCTATCGCTGTCCCTGTGTCTGACCGAACTGCCTTACCGTTGGGTGCAAACGGTGACGGTTTTCAACAACCAACCGGTTTTTGTGTTGGGAGATTCCCTCAGCGCGGGCATTGGCGGCAAGGAACGCGTCTGGCCGACGGTGCTCGGCGATATGTCACATTTGAAGGTGACCAACCTCGCCCGGGCCGGAGCCACCGTCGAAACCGCCCTGGCGGAGGCCGACGGCATTACCGCAGCCAACTCGCTCGTCATTGTCGAGATTGGCGGGAATGATCTCCTCGGCCATACTGACAGCCGGGTATTTTATCGGGACCTCGACAACCTTCTCAGAAAATTGAAAAAGGGGAACCATCGGATCATCATGTTCGAGCTTCCGCTGCTTCCCTTCTGGAATGCGTTTGGAAGGGACCAGCGGGAGCTCGCCGAGAAATACGGGGTGACTCTGATTCCCAAGAGCTGCCTGGCCGGGGTATTCGGTGCAAAGGGTGCAACGTTGGACGGCCTGCACCTGTCCCAAAAAGGGCACAACGCACTGGCCAATGTGG
The DNA here is from genome assembly GCA_052145735.1 of Limisphaerales bacterium. Classification (GTDB taxonomy): domain Bacteria; phylum Verrucomicrobiota; class Verrucomicrobiia; order Limisphaerales; family UBA11358; genus UBA11358. Next base: position 20,249 of record JBKQOA010000082.1, on the reverse strand, counting down.
TTTTTGGCCGGTTGAGAATTGAGAAGCCGATTGATCAGTAGTCTGGAAGCAGGCTTGTCTTCCTGGCCGGGCGACTATTATTTGCCGAACCGCAACATCAACACCCCCATCGTGGCGGCGACAATCAGGCTGACGATGAGGACGAGCGTCATGGTGGACATCTGGCTTTTGCGCTGGTCGCGCGGCAGATGCGGGAACAGCAGTTTTCCCAGGCGTCTGGAAAGATTGTTTGTCATAAAACCTTGCGTCTAATCTTCCCCTGGCAAATACCCCTGATGGCGGATTACAGCGCCGCCACCGAGAATGTAACTATAAAGCAATTCAGAAAAAATTCTACTGAAAACTCTATTCCTGTTTTGACCAGCTTATGGCAAAAATCGAACAAGCCGGCGGAACGGGTTGGGTGAACGGTTGAAAGGCTGCCCGGTAGCCGCCGTGGGACGGTTGGCAGCGGCTCCCGGCCGTCCCCGAGGTCAAGCTGTCAATGCCGGCCGGATGTCATCCACATCACGAGCGAGCCGGTGGCGAAAAGGCTGGTCATCAGGACGAGCATGATGATGAACATCTGATGCTTGCGCTGGTCGCGCGGCAGATGCGGGAACAGCAGCTTGCCTGTGCGTTTTACAATATATTCAGTCATGGTCTTATGATGTTGAGTTTTCCGGCCATTCCCCAAGCCGGTTCCGATTCGTTGCCCTCCCAGCAGGCTTTATACCAGAAGACCAAAGAAAATGAATGCCCGATCAAGGCAATCCATTAACGAAGATACAGGCCGGAGCCGTGTATGGCGGCATGTCTTTCCCGGGGACACGCTGTCTTTAAATCGGATGGAGGTGTAATTTTACCTTTTGGTAAGCGGACGTCCCCGCGAGCCGCCGGAGTCCGACTTTCCAGGTTTGGCGTGCGGTGTGAGGTCACCGCTTTTCAAACCCCCGGCATGTTGGCGCAGTTCCAAACTTTCGGCTCGCCAGCAGCTTCGCTCCACCAAACCGGGCTGTCGCAGGCGGGGTCAGCCGGCAAGCGTTTGGTTTTTCGCGCGCGATTCCTCGGCGAGCTCTTGCTTGAATTCCGCCAGCCGCTTTTGCAGGCGCTCGTCGCCCACGCCCAGGATCTGCACCGCCAGCAGCCCGGCGTTTTTCGCCGCGCCAATGCCGACCGTGGCCACCGGCACGCCGGGCGGCATTTGCACGATGGACAACAGCGAGTCGAGGCCCTTCAACGACTTGCTTTCGATGGGCACGCCGATGACCGGCATGATGGTGAACGCCGCCGTGACGCCGGGCAGATGCGCCGCGCCGCCCGCGCCGGCGATAATGACGCGCAGGCCGCGCTCGAGGGCGCCGCTCGCATAGTCTTCCAAATCCTGCGGCGTGCGATGGGCCGAAATGACCCTGGCCTCGCTCGCGATGCCGAATTCGGCCAGCACCTCGGCGGCGGCCTTCATGGTCGGCCAGTCGGAGTCGCTCCCCATCAGTATGCCCACCAGCGGTTTGTCAGCATTCCCTGCTTTCATGCGCGAAAAAATTAGCAGTTTCAAAACCGGAAGTCATCTGAATTGAATTGGTGCAAATTCGTGAAATTCGTGTAAAACTTCCTTGCTCCGCCATGACGACGGCCAACAAAATCACGATTCTGCGCATCCTGCTGATCCCGTTTTTTGTCGTCGAATTGGTTTATTTCATCCAGACTGGCGACGAAGTCCACCGGCTGCTGGCGCTCCTTTCGTTCGCGGTCACGGCCATCCTGGACGGTGTGGACGGCTACATCGCGCGGCGTTACAACCAGAAAAGCGAACTCGGCGCCATCCTCGATCCGCTGGCGGACAAGTTGTTGCTCGTGTCGGGCATCGTCACCTTGAGCTTCAATCACGCGTCTTACCTCGGGCAAATTCCGCTCTGGCTCACCGGCACCGTCCTCGGACGTGATTTGCTGCTGCTCGTCGGCATCGCTGTCATCCGGCTTACTGTCGGCAAGGTGATTGTGCGCCCGCGCATCATGGGCAAAATTGCGACGGTGCTGCAGATGATCGTGGTCATCTGGATTTTGCTGGACTGGGACCGCGATTTGAATGCGCGCTGGCTCAAGGCCTGGACGCTGGGCGCGGCGATCTGTACGGGCGTTTCGGGATTGCTGTATGTCTGGGACGGCGTGAAACAGCTCGGCTCGCATCCGGCCAGCTCGCCGACGGTGAAGGAAGAAAAAACCGGAGCGATGGAGTGATGGAGGAATGGAAGAATGGAAGAATGGAGGAATGGGAAATGCGCAGTGATTTAATTCCCAACACTCCAGTACTCCATCACTCCAATACTCCAATCGAAACCTATGGCTAAAGAACTGGAACTAAAACTCAAGGTCGGTGACATTGCGCCGGGTTTTTCGGCGGCGACGAACGGTGGCGGCAGGGTTTCGCTCGCCGACTTCAAGGGGAAAACTGTCGTGCTCTATTTTTACCCGCGAGACGACACGCCGGGCTGCACGAAGGAAGCGTGCGCGTTCCGCGATCACTTTGCCGATTTCAAGAAAGCCGGAGCTGTGGTGCTGGGCGTCAGCACCGACCCGGTGAAGTCGCACGACAAGTTTGCCGTCAAATACAAGCTGCCGTTCACGTTGCTGGCGGATGAAGACAAAAAAATTGTCCAGGCTTACGGCGTCTGGGGCGAGAAACGTTTCATGGGCCGGAGATACCTGGGCACGCATCGGGTGACGTTTCTTATCGGTCCGGACGGCCGCGTCAAAACAATCTGGCCGCAGGTGAAACCGGACGAGCACGCGGAGGAAGTGTTGGCGGCGTTAAAGTCTGACACGAATGACTGAACGCGCGGCGGGGCTGCGCTGCCCAAAAACACGCGTTTCCCCGGCTCGTTCCCGGCGGTAAAAAATCTGTCCACCCGGTATCTTCCCGTTTGCGATGGACAACCAAAAGGCATCTGACGCGTCCGGGGATCGCGTTTAAAACCAGCCCGGGCAAGGCCAAACCAGCTTGGGCAAGTGCCGATGTCACCGTGTCTTAAGGGCCGACGGGGAGCAGGCTCCGTTCGCTGCGGGAATTCCCCGTGTCGGTGCCAAAAACCCGTCAATGACCGCCCAATGACAGGACACCGGCGGGCGCGTCTTCTGTTTGAGCAACCCCGTCATAGGCATTATTCGTGCTTGAACAAGGCTTATAACCGGCAGTTCAACTATGATTGCCGGGAATAATTGGGATGGGATAAATTCATGATGAACCGTTGGACATGGGGTTTGGCCTGTGTGATTTCCGGTCTGCTACTGCTGCTTTGCGGCCTGCTGGTGCCGGCGTATTTGCGCGCGGTGGATGTCCGCGTCATCCAGAGTGCCGGCCGGAACACGCCGGCTTTGACCGGACAGGGGACGTCCTTCGTGAACCAGCAGAATCTGGGAGCGGCCTGGTTCTATCTCCAGGCGGCGCAGACAGAGGGAATTTCCGGCCGGGAAAGTCTCGGCCTGGCCGTGACCAACGCGCTGCGGCAGCATCCCGGCTGGTTTGCCTGGGGCAACAACAACAATCTGGCCCAGCTCTTTACCGGTGGTTATGCGACGTCGGATACTTTTACCGAGGTCATCATCCGGCGGGCCAACCGGGAAGTCGCCCTGGAGATTCTGCGCGGCTCGCCGAATCCAACCGTGCAGGAATTGCTGCGCTGCCGGGAGTTGACCAACACCGTCCTCTTCCCGCCGTCACGCTCGGCGTCCGGCCAGGCCTTCGATGTGGCGGTGACGATTGGCGGGTTGTTGCTGATGGACGGACGGCTGACCACGGATCTGGGCGACAACATTTTCAAGCTGGCCTCGGCCGCAAACCACAACGGAAAATCGCAGCCCATGGAGCAGGTATTGGTGGACCTGATGTCGTTGGGGCAGCGGTTCAACTGGGACCAGCTCGTCGCGTTCACCAGCCGGATTGAGGATGCCGGGACACTGCATTCGCTGGCCGACCAGGTCCGCGATGCCGGCGCGCAATTACCGGTGCTTTTCTCCGCCGTGGTGCTCTCCAACAGGCCGGGTGACGTGGCCCGATACCTCGCGCACTTTGAACTGACCGGGATGACGGATCTCGGCGACAGTCTGCGATACGGTGCGGGCGGGGTGAACGCCGTGTTGGCGCGCGATCAACTGCTTTACCGCACCGGTTACCGCCATCACCTGGCGTTGGGGTGCAGCCTGCAGATGCCGTGGCTGGCCTTCACGTTGAAATGGCTGGCCTATCTGGTGAGCGGATTTCTGCTGGCCATGGCGTTGCATTTTGCGCGACCGGCCGTGTCGTCTTTGGAACGGCCGTTGCAGGTGCGCGGGTTCCATCTGGTCCGCGAGACTTTGTTTGCGTTGGGTTTCCTGCTGGTGGTGTTGCTTCTGAGCGAGCCGTTTCTCGCCCAGGACACCCGGAAAGAGGAGTATGCCTTTCGACTGCACGTGCCCACGACGGGCCACGTGGTCCTGGCCGGATTCACCCGCAATCATCCCAACATTATGAACAACATGATCCTGCTGACCCTGCTGCTGTTTTTCGTGCTGCAGGGACTGATCTACATCTCCTGCCTCGTGAAACTGGTGGAAATTGGCCGGCAACACGTGGCGGCGCGCATGAAGCTCAGGCTGCTCGAAAACGAAGACCACCTGTTCGACGCCGGCCTGTACCTGGGCTTCGTCGGCACCATCATCTCGCTGATCCTCGTCTCGATGGGGGTCATCAAATTCAGCCTGATGGCCGCCTACTCGTCCACGTCCTTCGGCATCATCTTCGTGTGCGTGTTTAAAATCTTCCATCTGCGCCCGGCCCGCCGGCGATTGCTGCTGGAAGCCGAAAACTCCGAACCCGCCCCGCCATCATGAACCGCAGCATCCTCATTGTCATCTGCGACTTCCTGCTGTTGAGCCTGCTGACGTTCTCAACGGACCTCAGCAAAATGGTTGGCGAGGACGAAGGCGCGACGGCCACCGCCAAGGTGGACGCAGTGCCGAAATCCGACCCCAGCGGCAAGGATCTGGCCGCGGTCATGAAACAGGCGCTGACCGAGGAACAGAAGAACCGCGAACAGTTGCAGGCAGAGCTGGCCAAGGCCCGCGAGGTTGCCAGGCAGCAGCAGCAGCAATACGAACAGCAGGCCCAGCAACTGCAACAGCAACAGTCGAATCTGCAACAGCAGTATGCCGCAGCTCAGGCCAGCATCCGTGACCTGAACCAGAAACTGCAAAACAGTTCCACCGAGACCTCGATGACCAAGGAACAACTGGCAGCGAAGGAGGCCGAAATAAAAAAGCAAAAGGACCTGGCCGCCGCCCAGCAGCAACAGCTTGCCCAGTTGAACAACCAACTCCACGCGGCGGACATGGAGAAACGCATCGCCACCGGACAGGTCGCCTTGATGCAGCAACAGGTGGAGGCGGAACGCGCGCAAAACGTCCGGCTGGCCGAGAGTGTCAAGACCCTGGCGACCAATTCCGGCGCCCTAACCCAGGAAATCCGGGAGAACCGTGCCTTGGCGCCCAACACCATTTTTGATGAGTTTGTCAAAAACCAGGTCCAGACCAGTGTGGTTGCCTCCCGGACCGGCCTGTTCGGCGCTGATTTGAGCAAAACCAAGACCGGCAAAACCGTGCTGGCCACCGATGGCCGGAGAATTTTCGCCTTGTGCCATGTGCTGGACACGCCGTTGACGTTGTGGGATCCCGGCACGGACTGGCAGGGGTTGATCGGAACGCTGACCTACAGCCAGACGCAGGTTCCCATCCATTCAATATGCTTTCACATTCAGGATCCGCGGGTGGTCTTCATGCCGGTTACAAAGGCGGAAGCCGACCAGCTTGGCTGCAAGGTTTACCCCATTGCCTCGGAGCCGTATAAATTCCAGGACGCAGTGGTCATCGGGGCACAGGGAGATTATTACGGGCAGTGCAGTTTCCAGATTGATCTGAACACGCCCGAATATGTCAAACTGGACCGCAACCTGTTGAAGGGGTTGTTCGGCAAATTCAACCCGTCGCGCGGCGATCTGGTCTTCAGCCGGGGCGGCGAGTTGCTGGGCGTCATGGCCAACAACACCTATTGCCTGATGCTGAACGATTTGCGGGAGGCAGGATCGCTGCAATTTGGCCCGGACGTGCGCAAAGAGCACACCAGCACCATCCTGTCTGAAATGTACGGATACGTGTTTCAGTTGCCGTCCAAGTTGCAGTAACGGGAGCCTTGCTCAACCTGGCGCGGGACAACGGTCAGTTCCCGGCCTTGGGGTGCATGGCCTGTTTGAAAAACTCCCCCGACCCGGTCAGGTCGTAATCCCAGGATTGGATCAACGTCGGACCCCACTCGGGATCAAAACACCACGCCGTCCAGCTGATCTCCTTGCCTTCAAGGTAATTGATGATGACGTTGCCGTAATCGTCGTCCTTCAACGCAGTGCCCTTTTTCACGGAAAAGCCGATCTCGGTCGCAATCATCGGGTAACGGCTGGCCGCAAATCCAAAATCCTCCTCCCACTTCGGCGGCCACGGCTGGGGCCGCTTGTTCGGATAAGGATGCGTCACGTATCCAATGCCTTCCGCGTCGATGGGTTCGAGGTTGAGCGGCGTCAGGTCGTAGGCCCAGTCAAAGCCGGCCACCAGGGGGATTTTCTCCGTGTCAAAGGCGCGAATCAGCCGGATCATGTCCTCGTTCAACTTTTTCCATTCGCTCCAGGATACGCTGCCCAATTGTCCGCGGTAGAGAGACGGTTCGTTGAAGAGTTCGTAGAAGGCAATGGTGTGGGTTCCCTTGAAATGTTGGGCGATCATCCGCCAGAATTGGAACGTCTCCTTCTGCGTGGTGTCGTACATGGGATCCTGGAAAAGCTCCATCTTCAAATTGCCGATGCTGTGCCAGTCGATGATGATGTGCATGTCCAGTTCCGTGCACCAATCCACCGCCTGGTCGAGCAGCTTGAGGTATTCCCGGGGCGTCAACTCACGCCAGGCATAGGGGTGGACGGGAATGCGGACCAGCGTGGCCCCCATTTCCTTCACCTTCTCAAAATGGGCCTTGTTCCAGTGCCCCTCGTGAAGCAGCTTGTCGGGGTCGCCAATGGACACGCCCCGGAAAAGGATTGTCTGGCCGTCGGGATCGACAAACTTGTTCCCTTGCACCCGGATCAACGGAAGCTGGTTGGTTTGGGAGTTGACATAAGTCTTGCCGTAAGGCCGGTCACGCCACCATTGATGGTAATCGTTGGTCTGATTGGTGGGCTGGGCACTGGCGGGTTGGAACCGGAGCAATGCAGCGCAGGCGGTGACGAAGATGATGTTTTTCATTTTTACTGCGCCAAGGCAATACCGCCAAAGGGATCTGATTGACAAGGATTTAATTCCATTCCGGGATTTTACGTGGCCGCGGTCGAGGGGCAGGGGCAAATGGCGGCGTCCCGGCGCCGGCCCGATTACTCATTCCTGATTTGACGGAGCCGTAGGAATCTGGCATATCTTTTGGCAGAAAGGAAAAGTTAAACGCAAAACAAATAACCGTTATGCCAATTCCCATCGGATCCAAAGCTCCCGACTTCACCCTCAAGTCCAAACAGGCCGCCGGCCTCGTGGACGTGAAACTCAGCAACAACTTCGGCAAGAAGAACACCGTGCTGCTGTTCTTCCCGCTCGCGTTCACCAGCGTCTGCACGAAGGAAATGTGCGACCTCACCGCCGGCCTCAGCGCTTACGCCGGCCTCAATGCCGATGTCATCGGCGTCAGCGTGGACAGCCCGTTCACGCAGGAAGTGTGGGCAAAGCAGGAAAAAATCGGCATCACGCTGGCCAGCGACCTGAACAAGACCACCGCCAGGGCCTATGACGTGGTGTTCCCGATGCTGGCCGGGGTGGGCGACACGGCGGCGCGGGCGGCGTTCGTGATTGATAAGCACGGCGTCGTGCAATACAGCGAACAGACCCCGACGCCGAAAGACCTGCCGAACTTCGAAGCCGTGAAAGCGGCGCTGGCCAGGTTGAAGTAATTTTTCAAATGTTACCGGACCCGTTCAGGCCGCTCATCCGGGCGGCCTGATTTTTTTGGCGGGGAGGTTTGAAGGCAGGGCGCTCACCCCGTGTGCGCTGCCATCGTTCTTCAATCGTCCTCGTTCTCGTACTCGTCCTCGATTTCCGTGGTTCCAATTACGAGAACGAGGACGATGGGGTCGTCGTTCTGCGGGATGTCACAACTTCGGCGGAAGATTTGAAACTGTCATCCATTCGCTCATCGGCCGCAAGCTGCCGCATTCCGGGCAGGAGGTTGCTGCAAATTGAGTTCCACAGTTGGGACAAACCGCACCCGTAGCAAACGTATCGAAGGGTTTCCGGCACTTGCCGCAGCCCCAGTAAGCGCCTTGCGGCGGGGCGATTTTGCAAACCGGGCAGGCATATCCTTCGTGCCGCGGCGCGGCGGCCACCCGCGCCATCGCCCGGGCCTGCATCAAACCGCCCCAGCAATTCATCAGAATGAACACGGCCATGATGCCGATCCAGATGGATTGGGCCCAGATGGCGAACAGGATCAGGCCGGCCACGCCCACAAAGCCGATGCTGCTGGCGATGAGCAGACTGCGCGCCCGGCCAAATGCAAACCAGAGCAGCGAACGCAAAATCTGTCCGCCGTCGAGCGGGTAAACCGGCATCAGGTTGAAAACCAGCAAGGCCGTGTTGATAAACCAGATGTCACGGATGAAAAAGTAGATGTTTGGAAGGGATTCGACCCAGCCAGACGAGCGGCCCAACAGCAGGAGGATCGTGAAAATGGGGAAGAAAATCACGTTCACCAGCGGTCCGGCGGCGATGCTCCACAGCATGGCGCCCGGCCGTTGCGGAGGGGAGACGTAAGCCACGCCGCCGAGTGGCCAGAGGACGATTTGATTCGCCCGGCCACCCACCTGCCGGCAGGCCAGCGCATGGCCGAATTCGTGAACCAACACGATCAGAAAAAGCGCAAGGTATTCCAACGCATACCGCGTGAGCGAACCATCCTCGGGATCGCGGTACTCCATTCTCATGACAGCAATGATGAACCATGACCAATGCAGATATACATCTATCCCAAAGAGTCGGAACAACCGGATGGAACCTCGATGTGTTGGCATGTCGTGTGAATTTATCACACACCTGACCGCGGCAAACAAGATTATTGGCGCCTCCAGCCGCCGTTCGTTTCCGGTTCGTGACATGGCTTTAACCGGACCGCCATTGAGATTAAGTCAGGATGATGTAGATTGTTAAAAATGGTGCCACGGATTTTGATTGTGGACGACGAGCGCGATTTCATCGAGCTGGTGCAATATCGCCTCGCCGGGCTGGGCTGTGAATTCATCGTGGCCAACGACGGCGTGCAGGCGTTGAGCCAGGCGCGGCAGTTCAAACCCGATTTGATCCTGCTCGACATCCTGCTGCCCGACCTCGACGGCATTTCCGTTTGCGAGATCTTGCGCCGCCAGCCGGCCACCAGGAAAACCCCCATCATTTTCATGAGTGCGCTTAACAGCAGCGTCACCCGGCGCACCGCAGCCCTGCAGGCGGATGATTTCTTCACCAAACCGCTGGACCTTCCGCGGCTGGAGCGCCGCATCAACGACCTGCTCCATCCCGAGCCGGCGGCGAAGTGAGTTGTTTCTCCCAGCGCCGGAGGCGCGTCAGATAGTAGCCCACGGCGTGAGCCGTGGGTTTGGTCATCAAAACAACAACCAAGCCCCGGCAGGGGCGGCAGAAAACGGCTCAAACCGATTCTTTCGCCCCATTCCGGGACTTGGGTACCTTGCGACTGATAACCCACGGTTTCACCGTGGGCTACTATCGGTCGCTGCTCCGCAGCTGCAAATGGATTTCCGGAACATACCTAAGATAACGTCAATCAACCACTTCGCTTGACACATCCGCGCGCAAGCTTCATTTTCCCTGCTTGATTGAAGGAATTAAGGAATTAAATGAGCACACCGCACAATTTATTCGATACGTTGCAACCGTTTGATGCCGGCAACGGCAAATCGGGACAAATTTACTCGCTGCCCGCGCTGGAAAAAGCCGGCGTCGGGCCGGTTTCCCGGCTGCCCGTCTCCATCCGCCTCGTGCTCGAGTCCGTCCTCCGCAATTGCGACGGCAAACGCGTGAACGAAGCGGCCGTCCGCACGCTGGCCAATTGGAAGCCGGCCGAATCCCGTACCGAGGAAATCCCCTTCGTCGTCGCGCGCATCGTGTTGCAGGATTTCACCGGCGTGCCCCTGCTGGTGGATTTGGCGGCGATGCGTTCGGCGGTGCAAAAGCTCGGCAAAAATCCCAAAATCATCGAGCCGCTCGTGCCCGTAGACTTGGTCGTGGATCACTCGGTGCAGGTGGATTTCGCCGGCGCGGCGGATTCGATGCAGCGCAATCTGGATTTGGAATTCAGCCGCAACCGCGAGCGGTACCAGTTTCTCAAGTGGGGCATGCAGGCGTTCGACACGTTCAAGGTCGTGCCGCCCGGCATTGGCATCGTGCACCAGGTCAACCTCGAATATCTCGCCAAGGGCGTCCTCTCGTCCCAAAACCCCAAATCCCAGACCCCGGACGCCATTTACTATCCCGACACGCTGGTTGGCACGGATTCCCACACGACGATGATCAACGGCCTCGGCATCGTGGGGTGGGGCGTTGGTGGCATTGAAGCCGAGGCCGGCATGCTCGGCCAGCCGGTTTATTTCCTGACGCCGGATGTCGTGGGGGTGCATCTTACCGGCGCGTTGCGCGAAGGCGTCACCGCCACCGACCTGGCGCTCACCGTCACGCAGATCCTCCGCAAGGCAAAGGTTGTCGGCAAATTTGTTGAGTTTTTTGGTCCCGGCGCGGCGGCGTTGCCGGTGGTGGATCGCGCCACCATTGCGAACATGGCGCCCGAATACGGCGCCACGATGGGCTTCTTCCCGATTGACGAGGAATGCGTGAACTACCTCCGCGCGACCGGCCGCGGCGAGGAACATTGCCGGCTCTACGAAAATTATTACCGGGCGCAGGGGCTTTGGGGCATTCCGCAGCCGGGCCAGATCGAATACTCGCTAGTCGTCGAGCTTGACCTTGCAACGGTGAAACCGAGCGTGGCCGGTCCGAAACGTCCGCAGGACCGTATCGAGCTGGGCAATCTGCGCCGCGAATTTTTTAACGCCATACAGCGGCCAACCACGGAAAACGGCTTCAACAAATCGCGCCAGGTTTTCGGCAAGTTTGTCAAAGTCGAAACCGCCGCGAAGAAAAAGGCGAACGTCGGCACCGGCTCCGTGCTCATTGCCGCCATCACTTCCTGCACCAACACCAGCAATCCGAGCGTCATGCTCGCCGCCGGTTTGCTCGCGAAAAAGGCCGTCGAAAAAGGCCTGAAGGTGAATCCGGCTGTGAAGGCTTCGCTCGCGCCGGGATCGCGCGTGGTGACGGATTACCTGAAGAAGACCGGTCTCCAGCCGTATCTCAACAAGCTCCGTTTCAATACCGTCGGCTACGGCTGCACCACCTGCATTGGAAATTCCGGCCCGCTGGATCCGGCCATCGAGGATGCCGTGGTCAAAAATGATTTTGTCACCGCCAGCGTCCTTTCCGGCAATCGCAATTTCGAGGCGCGGGTGCATCCGAATGTGAAGGCCAACTTCCTCATGTCGCCGCCGCTCGTGGTCGCGTTTGCGCTGGCCGGCCGCGTGGACATTGACCTGAGTTGCGAACCGCTGGGCAAGGACAAGGCCGGCGAACCGGTCTATCTTGCCGACCTTTGGCCCACGTTGCAGGAAATCCGCGACGCGATGCAAAGTGCGCTCAAACCCGAAGTCTTCCGCAAGCTCTATAAAAACTTTGCCGCGCAAAACCCGAAGTGGAATGAAATCCCGTCCAGCGCCGGCAATATCTATGAATGGGATGCCAAATCGACCTACATCCAGGAACCGCCGTTCTTCACCGGTTTTTCGTTGCAGCCCGGCGGCATTGCCGAAATCAAGGGCGCGCGGGCGCTGGGGATTTTTGGCGACAGCGTGACGACCGACCACATTTCGCCCGCCGGATCCATCAAGAAGACGTCGCCGGCCGGAAAATACCTCATCGAAAACGGGGTCGAAGCGGCGGACTTCAACAGCTACGGCTCGCGTCGGGGCAATGACCGGGTGATGACGCGCGGCACCTTCGCGAATGTGCGCATCAAAAACCTCATGGTGCCGGGCGTCGAAGGCGGCGTGACCAGGTTTTTTGGTGGCCGCGTTCGTGAGAATGCGGATGGCATGAATGAAAAGTCCGGCGCTTTCACCAGCGCCGCTACGGAGGACGTGATGCCGATCTATGACGCGGCGATGGAATATGCGAAGGCAAAAACGCCGCTGATGGTGATTGCCGGACAGGAATACGGCACCGGGTCGAGCCGCGACTGGGCGGCCAAGGGCACCAACCTGCTGGGCGTGAAAGCCGTGGTGGCCCAGAGTTTTGAGCGCATTCACCGCAGCAACCTGGTGGGTATGGGCGTGCTGCCACTGCAATTCAAGGAAGGCACCACCGCGCAAAGCCTCAAGCTCGACGGCACGGAGACGTACGATATCGTTGGTCTGGGCGCTGACTTGAAACCACAGCAAGACCTGACGCTTAAAATCACGCGGGCGGACGGCCGGGTGGAAAACGTGCCGGTCCGTTGCCGGATAGATACTCCCATCGAGATTGATTACTACCAGCACGGCGGCATTTTGCCCTATGTCCTGCGCCAGTTGATCAAGAAGGCGTAACACGCTGCGCCGGGCACTGTTTCGGCACAAAAAGGTGTTGACCGTAGGCGCCGACGCAAGGAGGCGAAGTTGCCCGGATGATTTGCCGGCATACCCGCCTCGTTACCTCGGCGGCTACTTTGAGCGATTGCCTAAGCCTTCTCCGGCTTCACCACCGCCACCACGGCCGTGTCCGGCTTCAGATATTTTTGCGCGGCGGCCTTGATTTGATCCAGCGTCACCGCTTCGTACTTCGCGTCGTCCAGCTCGCCGTGCTGGTAGCCCAGCCCGTAAAGTTCGTCGAGCGTGGTTGTGGAGGCGAGGTGGCCGAGGTCCTGCCGCGCAATTTTTTTCTGGCCGATGATTTTGGCCTTGGCCCGTTTGAGTTCCTCGGCGGTCATACCTTCGAGATGCAGGAGGCCGGCTTCCTTGAGCATTTCCTCTTCGACCAGGGCCACCTTGGTCGGTTCGGTGCCCGCGTAGAAGGCAAAATAACCGGGCGCCAGTCCGGCGAAATGCTGCGCGCCGACATAGTAAGCAAGGCCGAGCTGCTCGCGGATCCGCAAAAACAGCCGCGAACCGAGGTCGCTGCAGGCTTCCTGAAGCAGATCGAGCGCGTAATGTTCCTCGCTGTGGATGGTCGTGCCGGGAAAGCCGATGACGATCACCGCCTGCTTTTTGTCGCGAACTTCCTCGGCGCGCTGCACGAGTGGCACCGGCGGGCCGGGCGGAACATGGATCAATTCCTTTGCCGCGGCGTTCGGTTTCCAATGGCCGAAAGTCTTTTCCACGGCGGCTTTGACCTCCGCCGTTTCCACGTCGCCGTAGATGGCGAGCACACAATTATTCGGCACGGCCAGCTTTTTGTGGAACGACTTCAAGCCGGCGGCCTTGAGTTTGGCGACGATCTCCTCCATGCCGGTTGAATCCAGGCCGTAACCGGCGGTGCCGAACAGCGCCCGGCGCATCGCCAGGCTGGCGCTTTTGAGCAGGTTGTCTTTTTGCGCGTAAATGTCGGAAATTTGCACCTCGCGTTCCCGCTCCAAAGCATCGGCGGGAAATACCGGGTTCAGGACGACGTCGGCCAGCAGATCGAGGCCCGTGTCAAAATCGCTGCTCAGGGTTTCCAGGTTGACGCCGAAACTGTTGTTGCCGCCGTAGCTGTCAATGCTCCCGCCGACGGATTCAATTTCCGTGGCGATGTCCCGGGCGCTGCGGTGCGAGGTGCCCTTGAGCAGCATCCGGCTGGTCAACTGGGTGATGCCGTTGTCGTCCCGGGTCTCGGCCAGCACGCCGCCCCGGAACATGGCACGAAATTCGACGAAGGGCAGGCGATGGTCCTCCTTCACCAGCAGGCGGAGGCCGTTCGGCAGCTCAAATTTCCGGATGGCCTGGTCGTTGGCCTCCTCGACGGTGATGGAGAATTTGGGCGCGGTGTCGTTGGGCAGCAGCGCGTAGAGCGTGCGGTTTTCCGCCGTGAGATATTCCCGCGCCACGCGCAGCACGTCGTCCGGCCGCACGCGCTTGACGGCGGCCAGGTAACGTTCGGAAAAATTCAAATCCGTGGCCGCCAGCCAGTTGGACCCGAGGTTCTGGGCCTGGCCTTCCATCGTCTTGCGCATGGCCAGCGTCGCGGTCATGAATTGTTTCACCGCCTTGCTCAGTTCGCTGGCGGACACCGGCGAGGTCTTCATCTTTTCCACCTCGGCCAGGATCGCATCCCGCGCCGCGGTGAATTTTTCCGCGTCCACGATGGCGCTCATGCCGAACAGGCCCGCGCTGCCGGGACTGTAAGTCCACGCGTCCACGTGATGCACCACGCCCTGTTTCTCGCGGACCTGCTGGAAGAGGCGCGAACTGCGCCCGTTGCCCAGCAGCACGGCCAGGACGTCGAGCACCGGCACGTCAGGATGCCGCAAATCCGGGATGTGCCAGGCAAAATGAAAATGCCCCAGTTCGATCGGCGCCTCCTCGACCACTTCGCGCGCCGCCGTCTGCTCGGGTTCCTCCGGCAAAACCACCGGTGGCAGCGCCCGGGCCCTGGATTTTTCATAGGCCCGGCGGATTTGGGCGAGCACCTCGCTGTTCTTTACATCACCGACGACGACGAAAAACACGTTGTTGGGCGCGTATTTGTCGGCGTAGTAACCGAGGATGTCGGCGGCCTTGAGCTCGTTGAAGATGTCCGGATAACCGATGACCGTATGACGGTATGGGCTGCGCGTGTAGGCGGTTTCAAACAGCCGGCGGCTCGAACGTCGCCCCGGATCGTCCTGGCCCATGTCCATTTCGCGCCGGATGACATCGAGTTCCTTGGCCAGTTCGTCGGCGGGCAGGGTGGCGTGCTGCATGATGTCGCACAGGATGTCAATGGCCGTGCGCGCGCCGGTGGCCGGCACGTCAATGTGATACACCGTGCGGTCGAAGCTGGTGTAGGCGTTCATATAACCGCCGGCCTCCTGCACTTCCTGGTCGATGCGGCTTCCAGGACGGGTGGTGGTGCCCTTGAACAGCATGTGTTCGAGCACGTGCGACAGCCCGGCGCCCAGCCACTTGCCTTCGTGAACGCTGCCCGCCATGCACCACGCCTGCGCCGACACGACCGGCGCGCTGCGGTCTTCGCGCACGATGACGGCCAGGCCGTTGTCGAGCGTGGTGACGGTGACGCCTGGCGGCAACGACGGGATTTTCATCGTGGCCAGCCGGGTTGAAAACGAGGTGTCACTCATAAGACAAAACCGGACCGGAAGGATATCGGGAAACGGGCTTTGGGCAATTCAATTTACTCCGCCACGCGTCTTGGGAGCGCCTCCCGCCCAAACAGAGGGAATGAAAATGAATCAATCGGGTTTATTCGACTACCGGCTTGGCCTCCGGCTTGATCTTTTGCGACGGCCAGAACGGTTTGCAGAAGGCGTCGGTGAAATCGTAGCCATTTTGAAAATCGTCACGGCTGTCCCGGTCGGTCTTGGCGAGCAGGCCGGTTTCCACCATGTTGAAAACAATCTCGCCAAAATCGCGGCAGTTCCGGATGCCCCATTCCGCCAGCACCGTCACGACCATCGGGCCGAATTGCTGCAGGGCAAACTGCCGGATGCCGTCGAGCAATTCGTGGCCGCTGACGTGCCGGACCTGGCCGCGGTTTACCTTGACGATGAGTTTCTGGGTGAAATCGAGCGCTTCACGGACAAACGTGTAGGCTTCGCGCGTGTAGCGCGAGTCCCGGCTGAGGATCACCTCCACCGTTTCGTCAAAATTGATCTCTTGCATGTCAAGGTCTGGCCGTTTGAATCATTGCCGGCGGCGGATGCGCGGTGCGATACATTTTCACCGCCCAGCCGGTCAGCAGCAATCCCAAGACAATACAGAGAACCAGGTGTTCCTGTTTCGTCAGGCGATTCAAGGCCCTAATCTAACGTAAACAGGCGGTTTCGGCAAGTCCGGCTAATCCTGTCGAATTATCGATCTTAAATCTACGATTTGAGACTCCTGCAAAGCCGGCGTAGCGGCTTCCCGGCAGAGAGCCGCACTCTTCAAATTGCCGGAGAAATACGGCGGTCGGTCGACCGCCGCTACGATCAACGGGAATTTTGCCGAGGTCTCATATTGCAAATTCAATCCGAATGGCTTCCTGCTTTGACCTTGCGACGACAACCCCGGACTGGTTAGCCTTTAATCCTGTTTATGGCAGCCATCGGCCGATTTCAAAAGGGTGACGATGTCTTTTACGCGAAAGTCGTGGAAGGTGAATTGTTCCGGCTGCGCGGCGACGTTTTCGGCTCGCCCTCGTTCGATCGCAAGTCCACTCCGCGCAAGGGCGTAAAAACGTTGGCCCCGGTTGTGCCGTCCAAAATCATTGCCGTCGGCCTCAATTACGCCGATCACGCGCGCGAGACCGGCAAGCCGCTGCCCAAGGTGCCCTTGATCTGGCTCAAAGCCACCACGTCGCTGATCCCGGACGGCGGCAAGATTGAAATTCCCTTCCGGGAACATCGCACGGATTATGAGGCGGAACTCGCCATCGTCATCGGCCGCAAAATCCGCAATGTGACCGCCGCCCAGGCCTCACGCTATATCCTGGGCTATACCGCCGCCGAGGACATCAGCGACCGCACAATCCAGAATTCCGAGAGCCAGTGGGCGCGCTGCAAATCGTTCGACACCTTCACCCCGCTCGGTCCCTTTGTGGAAACGAAAATCGACCCGAACGGGCTGAGCATCCAGCTTTTCCAGAACGGCCAGTTGCGCCAGAACTCGAACACCAACCAACTCATCTTCAAGCCCGCCGAACTGGTCAGTTTCATCTCCACGAACCTGACCTTGCTGCCCGGCGATGTGATTCTCACCGGCACGCCCGGAGGCATCGGCCCCATCCAGAGCGGTGACAAGCTGGAAGTGCGCATCCAGGGCCTCGCGCCGCTGGTCAATACGGTGAAGTAAAACGTAGCGGCGACTCGGCAGAGCGCCGTATTGTCTAAATTGGGCACTTGCCCTGCCTGCTGCGCCAACTGACGGCAAAGGGGTGCATCTTATGGTTTAATACTGATTTGCTTTCAATCCGGTACGAATACCCCTCACCCGACCTTCGGCCGCCCTCACCCCGCCAAGCGGGGAGAGGGACAGGGCGAGGGGCCGTTTTTAGCTTTTTGAAAGCACATTGGTTTAATGGAATCAAAGGAGGCAAGGCTTTGCCTTGAATTGATGTGCCAAAAGAAAAAACCTTCATGTTCTGGTGTCTTTGATTCCGACCCTCCGCGAGGCCCTGGCAGAAACAAAATTGTCTGCGGCTTGGAGTTGCTACCCGCTTTTAATGGGATTATGTTGACGCCAATGAAAGCTGGAATCGAACCGATGCAGCAGCCGGTCCGCAAGGTCGTCGGCCGTCCCCCCACCATGTCTCGTCGGCTTGCCCACTTGGAAGACCTGGCCGGCTTTCTCAAAAAACACGCGCATGGATCACTCGCCAAAACCGAGGGAGATTACTTCCCGGTTCGAAAAACTGTTGGTCGCCCTCGCCACTGACGGTATCGATTTCGCAGTCGTCGGCGGATTGGCGGTCATCTTCAATGGCTACCCGCGCCTGACCCTTGACGCCGACATCCTCGTTCACGCCGCGCCCGAAAATCTCCGCAAACTGCTGGATTCTCTGGCGGGCTGGGGTGATGGCTGGGCGCGCGAACTCAAGCCGGAAGATTTCATTTACGATCAAGGCTCGATCCGCGTGATGGAGGAATTCGACCTCGACATCTTCACGCGGATGAGTGACAAATCACTCGATGACTTCCGCCCGCGCCTTCGGTGCCTGGAAACCAGCGGCGTTCGCATTCCGTATCTTTCGCCCGCCGATCTCATTTTCCTCAAACAGGATTCCTGGCGCGACAAGGACAAGTTGGACGTGCAAGCCATGCGGGAAATTATCGCCCGCGAAAGCCATTGACCGGCTTCGGCCAGCCGGCTGGTAAAATAAAAAACTTCGTTCCGGCGTTCCTTTGTTGTTAAATTCTCCGCTACATGAAGTGGACCAACGCATTTATTCCCACCCTCCGGGAGGCCCCGGCGGACGCGGAAATTGTTTCGCACAAACTCCTGCTCCGCGCCGGGCTCATCCGCAAGCTCGCCGGCGGCGTTTACACCTTTTTGCCGCTTGGCCTGCGCGCGCTGCGCAAGGTCGAACAAATTGTCCGCGAAGAAATGGACCGGGCGGGTGCGCTCGAGCTGCTCATGCCCGCGCTCCAGCCGCCGGAATTCTGGAAGCAAAGCGGCCGGTACGAAACCGCCGGCAACGTGCTGTATAAATTAAAGGACAGCGGCAATCGTGAATGGGTGCTGAGTCCCACCGCCGAGGAGGTCATCACTTCCACCGCCGCCGCCGAAATCAATTCCTACCGCCAGTTGCCCCGGAATTTCTACCAGATCAGCGTCAAGTTCCGCGACGAAATCCGCCCCCGCTTCGGCCTGATGCGCGCCCGTGAGTTCATCATGAAGGATGCCTACAGCTTCGATGTGAGCGACGAGGCGGCCCAGGTTTGTTACCAGAAAATGTACGACGCCTACGCGCGCATCTTCGCCCGGTGCGGGCTGAAGGCATTCCCGGTCGAGGCCGACACCGGTGTCATCGGCGGAAAATTCTCACACGAATTCATGGTGCCTGCCGAGACCGGCGAGAACGAGGTGGTGTATTGCGAAGCCTGCGGCTACGCGGCCAACATTGAAAAGGCGGCCAGCGGTATTCCCAAAACCGCCGCGCGTGAAATCGGCCCGGCGGTGGAAAAGTTTGCCACCCCCGGCGTCGTCACCATCGAGGCCTTGAGCAAGGCGCCATACAACGTGCCGGCCAACCGCCAGATCAAAACCCTGGTTTACATCGCCGACAGCCAGCCGGTTGTCATTTTGATTCGCGGCGACGACCAGTTGAACGAGACAAAGTTCATGGCCCGGACCGGCGCGGTCGCCGCGCGGTCCGCCACCGTGGAGGAAATTGTTCCGTTGCTTGGCGCCAAACCGGGTTCGCTCGGCGCAGTCGCCGCGACTGTGAAGTCGCGGGATGTTTCCATTTACGCCGACGAACGCCTGCGCGGCGCGAACGACATGACCACCGGCGCGAATGAAGACGGCTTCCATTTGAAAAACGTCTCCATCGAACGCGATATCAAGGTGACGCAGTGGTTCGATTTGCGGACCGTCGGGGCAGGGGAGCCTTGTGCCCAATGCGGCAAATCACTGAAAATCCGCCGCGCCATCGAAGTTGGTCACGTGTTCAAGCTCGGCACGAAATACAGCGACAAATTCAACGCCCAATACCTGGACGAAGCGGGCAACCGCAAACCGTGCGTCATGGGCTGCTACGGCATCGGCGTTACCCGCACGTTGCAGGCCGTCATCGAACAGTGCAACGACAAGGACGGCATCATCTGGCCGTTGAGCGTCGCGCCTTACACCGTCTGCATCACCCCGCTGGCCGTCGCGCCGGAAAGCGCGGCGATGAAACTGGCTGAACAATATTACGCCGAACTGACGGCGCGCGGCGTGGAGGTGATTCTGGACGACCGCGACGAGCGGCCCGGCGTGAAGTTCAAGGACGCGGACCTGGTGGGTTTCCCCATCCGGCTGGGCATCGGTGAGAAATCGCTGGCCAAAGGCGAGGTGGAAATCAAACCCCGCGGCGGCGCCTTGCAACCCGTCAAGGCCGACGCGGCGGTGGAAGCCGTGATGAAATTGCTGGGATGAGGCTGAACGGACTGGAGAAAGTACGGACGGAGTGGAGCCTGACGACGCTGACGTACAATCTCAAGCGGGTGTTGAACCTGGTGAGCTTCGACAAATTGATGGCGGCGGTGGGGGTGAAAGTCCCGCAAAGGGCCTGAAACCGGGCGGGCGAAGCCCTTTTTTCATTCAGCGGCCCCGCATCTACCTCCGCCGCTATCCGCACCCGTCTCAGCTCTACCCAACAAAAAACCGGCGACCCGGACTTTTGGATCACCGGTAAATCTTTTTCCACCCTTCACCCCAGAGTTTTTACACAGCCTCGCG
>JBKQOA010000081.1:0-6349 GCA_052145735.1 Limisphaerales bacterium | reverse complement strand
GCCACAGAAATCCCGTCATCCGCCGCAGCACCAGAAACAGCAGAATCACCGTTGCCGTGTGCAACAGGATATTGGTGAGATGATGGCCGCCCGCTTGCAACCCATACAACTGGCAGTCCAGCATGTGAGACATCATCGTCAGCGGATGCCAGTTGGACACGACGATATGGGTAAAGGCCCACTCGATTCCTTTCAGGTTCAGCCCGCGGATGACCACGGAATTATCATACACGTACAAGTTGTCATCGAAATTGACGAACTCATGCCTCACGGTCTGGCCGAAGACCAACCAGACGATGGCTGCCAGAAAAAGGCAAACCCCGGAAACCAGCCAGCGGTCATTCCCACCCGCCGCAGGGCTTTCGATTGTCAGCGGGCGGGAATCTGCCACTTCGGCCATGTCCCCGGCGCGTGAAGCGGGCAGGTTCGGATGGGCGGCTGCGGCTTTTTTCCTGGAATTTTTGCTCATAGTCAGGGCGCGACGGGAACAACCTTGGCAACCGCTTCATGATACGGCTGGTGGGCGCGATAAAGTTCCAACAGTGCTTGATTCCGTTTCAACAGCTCCTGCTCACCCGCCGCCGAGGCCAAAGCGCAGGCTTTCTGCGCCGCCGCCACCGCCTCGTCATATCGTCCCGCCTCGGCGTAGGCGGCCGCCAGGGTGCCGACGAGAAGAGTCACCCCATGGTGTGTCAATTCGCAGGCGCGCCCGGCAGATTGGACGGCTTGAACCCCATCCCGGATGCGTGCATCCGGACTGGTCGCCAGCAGCCAGGCCAGATTGTTCAACACATCCACGGAGTCGGGGTTGATTTGCAGCGCCTTTTGGTATTGGGCGATGGCTTCATCCGTCCTGCCCTTTTGAAGCAAGGCATCACCGAGACTGTCACAGGCTCCCGAGAAATTGGGGTTGATTTGCAGTGACTTCTGATATTGGACGATCGCCTCGTCCACCCTGCCCTTTTGGAACAGCGCGTGGCCGAGGTTATAACAGGCTCCTGCGTAGTCGGGCTTGATTTGCAGCGCCTTCTGGTATTGGACGATCGCTTCATCCACCTCGCCTTTTTGAAGAAAAGCGTTGCCCAGGCTGTCGCAGGCTTCTGCGAGGTCGGGTTTGATTTGCAGCGCCTTTTGGCATTGAGCGATCGCTTTGTCCACCTGGCCCTTTTGGAGCAGCGCGTTGCCGAGATTGTTGTGGGCATCTGCGTCGTTGGGTTCGATTTGCAGCGCCTTTTGGTATTGAACCATCGCTTCATCCACCTCGCCCTTTTGGAACAGCGCGTTGCCGAGGTTGCCGTAGGCTTTCTCGTAGTCCGGCTTGATTTGGATTGCCGTTTGGTAATGGGCGATCGCTTCGTCCACCCGGCCCTTTTGGACCAGCACGTTGCCGAGGTTGTTGTGGGCAACCAGATTATCGGACGTGCAGGCGAGCGTATGAGTCCATAGCGATTCACTGTTTTGCCAATAAGCAGTCTGCACCCGCGCACAGAAAATCAATCCCGCCACAATGACCGTCGAGAGGCCCCCCAACACCAGCCGGCGGTGACGCCAGCCGGCACACAATTCCGCCGCCGCCCACGTCAGCATCAGATACAAACCAATCTGCGGCAGATACGTGTACCGGTCCGCATGGGCGTAGTGGGATATCTGCACCAGCCCGATCACCGGAATCATCATCCCCAGATACCAGAGCCAGCCGACCACAAGCCAGGGACGCGTCCGGCGCAATGCCCAGGCCGCTCCGGACATGGCCAGCAGCAACCCCACGGCCCCGCCCACCTGCCAGAGCGGCAGATTTCCTGTCGGATTGGGATAAACACAAGCCAGTCCCGCGGGATGAATCATCTGCCAAAGATAGGTGACGTAGGACACCACGACGTTCTCCATCCGCAGCCCGAATGGCAGCGCTTCGGCAGCCGTCACTTTCTCGGGAACCAAGGCCGTCGCCACACACGATCCGACCGTCAGCACAAACAGCGGGATTTTCTCGGCCACCAGCCGGCGCACCACCCGGGGCGTGAAGTTGGAAAAGCGGCCCAGCGGCCAGTAATCCAGGAGCAGCAGCACAAAGGGCGTCGTCACCAGCATGTTCTTGGACAGCAATCCCAACGCGAAAAACAACAGCCCGAGATAATAGTAAGGTGACTTGTAACAGGTGACACGTGACGGGATAACCGCAGGTGTGGCGGCGGCGGCTTCTGTTTTAGTCACTTGCTTGCCACGCCGAAGTGCAGCGAAGGCGGGCCATTTGTCACTGGTCACTGCCTTTGTGTAGCAAAGGAGCGTCAGCATGAAAAAAAACGCGCTCAAAACGTCTTTGCGTTCGGAAACCCAGGCCACCGACTCCACCCGCAACGGATGGATGGCAAACACCGCCGCCACAAACGCGCTCCGCCACAAAAACCCCGTCATCCGCCGCAGCACCAGGAAGAGCAGGATCACCGTTGCCGTGTGCAGCAGGATATTGGTGAGATGATGGCCGCCTGCCTGCAACCCGTACCACTGGCAGTCGAGCATGTGGGAGAGCCAGGTCAGCGGATGCCAGTGGCCGATTGCGCCATAGGTCAGCGCCCAGCGAAATCCTTCCCCGGTCAGACCCTTTTGGACGACCGGATTTTCATACACATACAGGTTGTCGTCGAGGTTGACAAACTCGTGATGCAGCGTCTGGCCGAAGACCATCCAGACGATGGCCGCCAGAAAAAGGCAAACCCCGGAAACCAGCCAGCGGTCATTCCCACCCGCCGCAGACCTTTCGGTTGTCAGCAGGCGGGAATCTGCCGCTTCCGGCATGTCCCCGGCGCGAGAAGCGGGCAGGTTCGGGTGCGCGGCCATGGCTTTTATCTTTGATCTTCCGCTCATAGAAAAGCCAAAGGCGTCCCACGGGTTGACAGTTTTTTCAATGGAAATGAGATCATGTAAAAGAATGGCTATCGGGGCCACAACTGGCATTCAACATTTTAACACCTATTTTATGGCCACGGAACAGCTTGCAAAGCCTAAATTGCCCGCGGGTTGCCCAAAGTACGTTTGACGGTGTCGCTTTGGGTGCGCGCCCGGGTGAGGGCAACTGGAATCGGGAAACATTCAACATTGGCTGTCCGCTCACCGGCATCGCCTCGTTACCCCGGCGCCTGCTGGAATTGGATTGGTTTTGGTAGGGCGGCGGTGCCCCGCCGCCGGCGGAGCGGCAGCTCCGCCCTACC
The DNA here is from genome assembly GCA_052145735.1 of Limisphaerales bacterium. GTDB lineage: Bacteria > Verrucomicrobiota > Verrucomicrobiia > Limisphaerales > UBA11358 > UBA11358. The sequence goes on along the minus strand of JBKQOA010000081.1, from coordinate 3,143 downwards.
CTTTACCGGCGATTGGCCAGTAGGGGGCGAGGTCACGAGACCCGGTGGAAGGCCTGCGCTCGCGGGGATAGTTCCGGACGACAGAACCAAAATTGGATCCGCCTTGTTGCCCCGGCGCCTACGGCATAAGCGCAATGCGATAAAACCGCTCCGGGCAACCGGGCTCAATGGCATCGGTTGTGGTCATGGTGCCGCTGAATGCATGGATGGGCTTGCTCATGATGCTCCAGTTGGTTTGAGCCAGGTTGGTCGAGTATTGCGGTTGATAAATCTGGCCCACCGCCGCGCTCCAGGTGAAGGTGACCACGCCATTCGTCTGCCCGATCGTTTCAATCACCGGCGGCAGTGGAACACTGAGCCGGAAAATCGTTCCCAGACCATTCGCACCGCCCAGCGATGTCGTGCCATAGAAATTGTTATCGGGACCCTGCACCAGAACCCCTTCCGGATGGGAACCGTTGGCGTTGTTGAAGAAAACCAGATTGGTGAAAGCGCCGCCGGGAGTCAGTTGAAAGACCGAGCCATAGGCGGAATTGGCGCCATAGGCGGTTCCGTAAAAATTGCCGTCACTGCCTTCCATCAAGCCGCCGTAGGGCCACCCGGTGTCGTAATAAGTGAATGTGTGCAACAGCGTAAAGGCGCCGTTGGTGCTCACTTTGAACAGGGTGCCATAACCCTGCGAGCCTCCATTGAAGGCGCCACCGTATAAACAACCATCCGTCCCCTGCACGAGCCCGGCGTAAATAAAACCGCCATCATTACCACCGGTAAACAGGTAAATGTTGGTAAGCGTGCCGTCGGGACTCATCTTGAAAACCGTGCCGAAGCCCGAAAAGGTTTTGGTGAAGCCACGGCCGCCCCAGGTGGTGGTGCCATAAAAATTGCCGTCCATTCCGGACACCAACCCGCCGGCCGGAAAAGCGCCGTTGGTATTGTCGAAGAAGGCCAGGGCCGTCACCGTGCCGTCGCCGGCCAGTTCAAAGACGGCGCCATAGCCGTAGCCGCCCTGGACGGCGTTGGTGTAAGCGCCGCCGTAACAGGCCGTGCTGTAAAAGTTGCCGGCGCCGTCCGGCACCAGGGCCGCGCCGGGATTCACGCCTTGATCGGGCTGGCTGGTCTGCGTAAAGCAGAACAGATTGGTAAAGTCGCCGTTGGTCGTGATCAGAAACAGGGTGCCGCAATTGCTCACCCCGCCGAGAAACGTCGTTCCATAAAGATTGCCATCGTTGCCCGGCGTCAACGCGGCATAGGGAACGGCGCCGTTGGTGCCACTGAACGAAAAGAGCGATGCGAAGTCGCCTCCGGGCGTCAACTGGAACACGGTGCCGAGATTGTTCGAACCGCCCGAGGATGTCGTGCCGTAGAAATTGCCGTCCGGGCCGGAGACCAGCCCGCCATAAGGACTGGCGCCGGGACAGTCTCCATTGGTGCCGGTAAATGAAACCAGGGTGGTCAGGACAATCCCGCCCCGCGCAGCCGCCGGGGCCAGACACATCCCCGGGATGCAGGCCGCAAGCAAAGAAACGCGCAGGAGTTTTGTCAGGATCATTCGCTTCTTCTTCTCTGGCGGTATTATACATCAACCTTGTTTCAAACCCCAGAAAAAGTGTGGTGCCTTTTGGAAGACGACGGTGCCTGTGTTTTTAGCGGAGCAGCAGCTCCGCCCTGCCCCTGCTGCGGATTGGCCAGCAGGGGGCGAGAGGTAACGAAACCCGGGAGGGAAGCGTTTGCGCTTGTGCGGAAGGACTCATGGTGTCGGTGGCCGCTGCCGCCTCCTCACGTCGGCGCCTACTGGGGATAGTAGGAGTCGAGGTAACGAGACCCGGGGGGAATCCGGTGTTCGCGCGCAAGGTCTCCTGACGTCGGGACCTACTGGAACCGCCTCGTTACCTCGGCGCCTGCCGGGGGTTGGATAGTAGGAGTCGAGGTAACGAGACTGGGGAAAGGCCAACGCCAGCACCAAGGGGTTCCTGACGTTGGCGGCCACCATCGCCTCCTTACGTCGGCCCCTACTGGGGTTCATAGGCGGGGTCGAAGCAGCAGTGCCTCACCGCTGCCGGTCAGCGGCCTCGGGCGGATTCGATGAGTTGCCAGAACTTGGGATTTTCCTGGAGCGCCGCGTCTTCGCCGGCCGTCAGGCCGGAGCGAAAGAGGAAGTCCTTGAGCGTGTGCCGGCTGAGGATCCGGTGGACGAGCACGCCCAAGGCGTGCCGTTCGAAATAGACGCGGTAATCCCCCACGCGGAAACGGTGCAGGATCCGTCCATCCATTTCCAGTTTGCCGAAGTCATCCAGTTCGGTGCCGAGAGCCTGCTGGGGGAGGCCGCGGAATTCGCCGAGGATCTGCAACTGCAGTTCCTTGGGCATGCGCGCCAGTTCGGCGGCGCTGGCCGGGGTGAAAATGATTTGAAAGGCTTGCATTTCAGTTGAGGGTTGAGGGTTGAGGGTCAAGGGTCAAGCACAAGTTAAGGGTTGGATCGGCAATTGGAGGAACAGACCGCAAACCGCCCGCCCTCATTACGCCGGGGCCAACTGGCGCCGCCTCGTTGCCTCGGCGCCTACCGGGATTCAAAGGCGGCGCAGCAGCACCGCCCTACCAACTTTCTCACGTCGGCAACTGCTGGATTGGGTGGTTTTTGGGGGTAGGGCGGCGGTGCCCCGCCGCCGGCGGAGCAGTAGCTCCGCCCTACCGGTTGCTGGGACTTGGGCGGCATGGGGGCGAAGTCACGAAGCCGGAACGATTTTCGGCTTCGGGCCCACGCCTCCTTACGTCGGCGCCTACCAGGGGTTGTAGGGTTCGAGGTAACGAAACCGGGGGAAGGCCAGCGTTCACGCGGAAAGTCTCCTGACGGTGGTGGCCACTGCCGCCTCGTTACCCCGGCTCCTGTCGGGAGTGCCCGCCGGACTGAATTGCTACCGGCTGGCCGGCTCGCGATAGGGCTGGTGCGACTGATACAAGGCCAGCAGCTCACGGTTTTTTTGAAGCAAACCCGGTTCGCCCGCCGCCTTGGCCAGCACGCAGGCTTTCTGCGCCGTTGCCACCGCGTCGTCAAATCGTCCCGCCTCGGCATAGGCAGCCGCCAGGGTACCGACCAGGACGGTCACGCCATAGTGCGTCAGTTCACAGGCGCGCCCGGCATATTT
>JBKQOA010000080.1:0-2857 GCA_052145735.1 Limisphaerales bacterium | reverse complement strand
GCAGCCCGGACTGGAAATTGACCATCTCGTTGAATTGCTTGGCGCCCATTTTCTCCGTGCGCGCCAGATACCAAACCAGTCCGGGATCGAGATCGCCGGAGCGGGTGCTCATGGGCACCCCGGCGGTCGGGGTGAAACTCATACTTGTGTCCACGGGTTTACCGTTACGCACCGCCGCCAGGCTCGCGCCATTGCCGAGGTGGGCGAGGATGACCCGGCCTCGCGCCGCTTCCGTTCCGGCCAGGCGGGCCAGTTCGCCCATGAGAAACGCATACGACAATCCGTGAAAGCCGTACCGCCGCACCCCCTCCGCTTCGTAGCGGCGCGGAATCGGCAACAGCCGGGCCACGCGCGGCAGGTCATGGTGAAAAGCCGTGTCGAAACACGCCACTTGGGGCAGGTCGGGAAATCGGCGATGAAACGCCTCGGTTAAGAGGATCTCCTCCGGTAGATGCTCAGGATCGAATGGACTGAGATGGTGCAGTTCCTCAACCATTTCCACAGTGATTCGCTGCGGCTGGCTATATTTAGGCCCGCCATGCACCACACGATGCCCCACCGCGCCGAGCGAGCCGCTGCCCATGGATTCCTCCAACCAATCCATCAACACATTGACCGCCGCGGTGTGATCGGGCGCCGTCACTAACCGCGAAAAGCTGTCCGCCTGGTTTAAGCCTTGCACCCGCAAGGTGGCCTCCGGCAGGCCGATCCGCTCAATCCCGCCCTCCAGGTTCCGTCGGAGCGAGTCACCGGCCTCGAACAGCGCGAACTTGATGCTCGACGAGCCGCCATTAATGGTCAGGATCAGCGCTGTGCCCCGGAGCCGCTGAGTCGGTTGGTTATTCATGCAATCGGATCTCCCGTTTAGCCAGCCGGTAACCGCCCTCGATCATCACCGCCAGAGCGACCAGCGCCGCCAGCACCCACAACTTTGAGGGTGCGGTCCTCGCCGTCTGCCAAACCAGCGCGCCCAACGCCGCGAGGCAGGCGACGGCCCCGGCCGCCGAAATCCAGCCGCGACTGTTGGTATGAGGCGCGTGAAACGCATTGGCGGTGTTGACTGCGGCGAAGATCAACAGAAACCCGGCGCTGCCCAGCGTCGAGATGCTGGTCAGATCCAATGCGTTGGCTACGAACAGCGTCAGCCCGGCGGTGATCAACAGTCCCTCCATCGGCTCGCTCCACACTTTCCGCTCCAGCATTGCCGGCAATTCGCCGTCGCGCGCGATGCAATAACTCAACCGCGCTGAGCCGTATAGCGTGGCGTTGATCGCGGAAGCGGTGGATAACATTGCTGCGACCGCGATCAGCGTGAAGCCGGCCTGCCCTAGAAATGGTCGAGCCGCTTCCGCCAAGGCGTAATCCTTGTCCGCCACGATCTTGTCCACCGCGAGATTGCCCACTGTAACGAGCGCGACCAGCACGTACAACCCAATGACGAACCCGACTGCGATGTAGTAGGCGCGCGGCAGCGTCCGTGCCGCGTCCCGCACATCTTGCGCAGTGTTGGCGATTAACTCAAACCCTTCGTAGGCCACAAAGATGATCATCCCGCCCGCCGCCAACTGCAGCGATGGCGACCACGAGCCTGGCGCGATTTGGGAGGTCTTGATGCTGGCAAGGCCCGCGGCGACAAAGAACAACAGGATCGCCACTTTCAATCCCACGATCCAAACTTCCGCTTTGCCGATCAACTCGGCGCTGAGCAGGTTCAGCCCGGTAATCATGATCACGCTGAGACAAATCAGTGCATGTTTGCCGGTCGCCTGCCATATTTCCGGCAAAAACCTCGCACCATAACTGCCAAACGCAAACGCATACAGCGACAGCATCACCACGTAACTCAGCCACAACAACACGTTCATACTGCCAGTGAACATACCGGCACCGAACGCACGGTCGAGGAAGGTTACCGTTCCACCGCGACTCGGATAAGCGACGGAAAGCTTCGCGTACGAATACGTCGTCAGCAACGCCACCGCACCCGCCAGCGCAAAGGCCACCGGAGTGCCCCCGTGCGCCAGTTGCACCGCCAACCCCAGCACCGCAAAAATCCCGCCCCCGACCATCCCTCCAACGCCGATGGCAACCACCGCCCACAACCCAATCTTGCCGTCGTCTGCTTTGCTCATGCGCCGTTTGTCTCCTGTTTCCCGAAACGATGCCCTCCCCCAACGTTTTTGATCCTGATGCGGATCAATGATTGGTTGGTTACGTTCATCATTTCAGTCCCAATGGGGCGATGTCCGGCCCAAGCCGGCAGGTGTCCGCGTCGGGCTTGCGGACATGGATGAAGCAGGAGGAAATAAAAAAATCCACAAACCCGTCCAGCTTGAACTCTCAAATCCGATACACATTCCGTTCGCGTCCTTCGTGGCTGACCACGGCGATCTTCAGCCCATGCCGGACCTTGAGTTGAGCGACTATCTCGTTCATCTCGGGGTAAGGCTTCGATTGCGAGAATATGAAGCGCCGAAACTGAGCCCGGGTGAACGGTCGCTTTTGGTAGAAGACCACCCGGCCCAAATATTCTTCCAGTGTGAGCTTGCCCTCCTCGTAGGTCTCGAAGGTCAGGTGATGCCGATCTTCCTTCTCGGCCAACCCCAGCTTGAACTTCATCGCCGCCCGTTTGCGGGCATGATCCCACCCGTCGGTGAGTAGGACGCCGCCGATATCAAGGATCAATGCTGTAATTGAACTGCTCTTTTTCATTCAGCATCCTTCAACACGATCGTGCCACCTGAAGTGGCGTTCAATAATGGATTATCATGAGTCCTGCGAAAAAATGACCACCGTGTATGGCCCGATACTGATTTTGCCAGAGCAAGGCAGCCCATCGATTTTTTCCTCATGAGCC
>JBKQOA010000079.1:0-34966 GCA_052145735.1 Limisphaerales bacterium | reverse complement strand
GTGCGGGCAAAAAACAGGCGTTACGGGTGACTTTCGATAGTCGTTTGAAGCTGGAATTTCACGGTTCCAAGGTCACGTCAGACGCCGGGTTGTTGGCCTATCGGGAACTGGACGCGGCGTTGGGCCTTTGGTTGCAGTGACTGGTTAGGCCGAGGATATTTATGGCGACGGAGGAGGAGTGCAGTGAAGCCGACGACCAGCAACCCAAAAACCGAGGGTTCTGGCACGGGCGCAGGCTGGAAGGCGAGATATACCGGGTCAGGCAAGGATGCGTTAAACGTGCTTTCCACTCCACCCGGCGTGAATTCATTGATATTGTAGCCGCTATTATCTGCCTCAAACACATTGCCCGCGCTATCAATGGCCAGTCCGACGGGGTTATTCAATCCAGTGGCAAATGTGCTCCGCACTCCGCCCGGCGTGAATTTATAGATGGTGCCGCTATCTTGATCCGTCTCAAACAGATTGCCTGCGCTGTCAAAGGCCAGTGCGGCAGGGCCATTCAATCCGGTGGCAAAGGTGCTTCGCACTCCGCTCGGGGTGAATTTATAGATGGTGCCGGTGGGGACCGACGCAAACAGATTGCCTGCGCTATTGAAGGCCAGTGCTTCAACGCCACCCAGCCCGGTGGCAAAGGTGCTTCGCACTCCACTCGGCGTGAATTCATAGATTTTGTTGCCGTTGCCATCTGCCTCAAACAGATCGCCTGCGCTGTTAAAAGCCAGCCCTAGCGGATAATTCAGCCCGCTGGCAAAGGTGCTTTCCACTCCCAATCGCGTAAATTTATCGATGTTGCCACCCGTATCCGTCACAAACAGATTGCCCGCGCTGTCAAAGGCCATTCCTCCAGCATTCAACCCGGTGGCAAAGGTGCTTTCCACTCCGCCTGGCGTGATTTCATAGATGGAAGAGCCTTCCGAAACAAAAAGATTCTGCGCTTGTGCGCTGACAGCAATCAACATAACTGCTCCCGCACAGACTGGTCCGCAGAATGAATTAACCTTGATAAGAACAGTGTAATTTAATTTTATTTTCATACCGCATAGTTTATTCAAATAAGTGATGTGTGAGCCGCCTAGACACTTTTCACACAGCCTCGCGATTTGTTAGCACTCCAACACCGCCTGGCGGGGGCAATGACCCAAGAAACAAGACAGGATGGTTTTTTGATTATCAATCACTTGCGCGTCTTGTTTCTCAGGAGGCGTATTCATTGGCTACCCCCCGACTTGACGATGGAAATTTCGAATGGTCAAACCCAAGACCGACAAGGATAAAAGAATCGCGGCACTAGACGGTTCAGGTACAGGGGTCAAAATCGCGTAATATACGTCACTGTCCACTAAAGCCTCATCAGGCGACGTGATGACCGCCGGCCCCCCATCAATATTCAGCGCAACATCAACATTTGGGGACGAGACTCCGTAGGCGAAAAAGGGGCCCGAACCACCAGAGATGTTCGGTAACCCCAACTGGATTCCAACTTCGGACGCTAAATACACCGCTTCCGATGACGATCCCCACTCTGGCTGACTGGTTAATTGAGCTTCGTCCGCAGTGAAATTTGTCAGGACATCAGTTTCATTGTAAGTGATCGAATTGAGAGTGACTTGGACGACTCCCTTGGCTGACCATGCAGTTGTGATGATTACGGCAAGAACCAAAATTACGATGAATCGAGAGCGCGTTCCAATTAGTGCAACTAGAGAAGTTTTCATTTGTTTATATCTCTGATTGATCTCGACTCTACGCCGGTCTCCTACTCACGTCCAGAATAAGTTATTCACATTTACGCGAGTCGGTGATTTCGAAGGACTGATTCATATCCTTGACCATTAACCGTATGCGCCAATTCCAGATTGGGAGCAAAAGCCTCACCTCATCTTAATTTGCCAATCAAAATGGCAAAATCAGCGGAGACATATTTAATTTTTGCTGAATTAATGGGTTTCAATCAAAAGGCAGCCTGTTTTTGGAAAACCCCGATGCTTAGTTATCTCCGTTTGCTTCTGTAAAATGGTTCTGGTGGTGTCAGTTGATCGTTTGGCCGCGACGCAGCACGGTCCTACCTGTTGGAATGGTGGGGAAAAATTCAGAGTTTCCTGAACTCGTCTCGTTACCTCGACGCCTACTGGGGGGATACGGAACAGAACCCGCCTCGTGACCTCGGCGCCTACTGGGACGAGGATATCATCAGAGGGCTTGACATTTTGTTCCAATTATACCCTACTGACGCCATGCTAAATCTAAGTTCAAAGCAACTACGTCGGGCTGCCAACATACAGGACAAAATCGCGTCGCTCCAAAAAGAGCTGAGTCGGATCGTGGCAGCATCCCCCCAAGGTACAACCAGTGCGGCTCCAAAGCGGAAGAAGCGGAAGATGAGTGCCGCCGGCCGGGCCAAAATTGCCGCCGCCGCGCGCGCCCGCTGGGCCAGGGTCAAGGGCGCAAAGAAACCGGCCAAAGCAGCATCCAAGCCCAGGCGCAAGATGAGCGCCGCCGGCCGGGCCAAAATTGCCGCCGCCGCCAGGGCGCGCTGGAAAAAGGCCAAAGCCGCGGGCAAGAATTCGCTTTAAGCGACGATGACACCGACCGGAGCGGCCCCATGCCTGGCCGGCCTTGGTGCGATCGGATAACCGGGTGTCCTGCAAGGGCATTTTGAAAATAGCCCGGCGTTTGAACGCGGGGACTTGACGGTATTGCAAACGAGTCCCGCAGGGACGACTGAAATGTTGTTTCGTTTCGGCCGTCCCTGCGGGACTCGAAGTTTTTTTCAACCTGCTCCGGCATTGAAATGCCGGGCTGTTCTCGATTGTTTCTTCGGAACAGAAGATTGGTTCAAGACTGGAGACACCCCACCCTCCCTGCCTGTGGATAACTTTTTCTTGATTGTAGCCAGAGCATCCATTAGAACCATTGCTGAAGTGCTGCAAGGGCTTCCCGGAACAGAACAGTTCAAAACCAGGTCACAGCAGCGCCGACATGCAACGGGTTGAATCGGGTTTCGCTGACGACTATTCAAGACTCACCCCAGCCGCGCCGGTCACGGCGGCCACCGGAATCATGCCGACCGGCGCAATGCCACGCACTCTGCTTTGCGGCAACGGCTCGATTGCCGGTTCACCGCCGCAACTCACTGGAAAAAAACCATGAAAAAAACATCCCTCATTATCATTGTCACCGTGCCGGCGGCATTGTTGCTCGCCGGGTGCTGCACCCATCGGGTTGATTCGACCCAAAGCATCACCTTCGTCCAGGCCATGCACGACCTGGGACAAGGACTGGCCGAGATGAAGGCCGCCGAACTCGAAACGCTGCGGACCAACAGCATCCTGCACGAGCAATACGCAAAGACCGATTTTGTCACCGGCCTGTTCCCGTCCGAAGTCGAAGTCACGTTCAACGTCATCGCCAGCACAGCCAACGCCAACCAACTGAGCGTGGATTTGAGCGCGGCGGCGGCGCAATCGCCCGCAAGCGAAAACCTCGGTGGAAAATTCAGCACGTCATCCGCCAGCGCGCGCGCCAATCAAATCACCATCAAATTTCTTTCCGCGCTCTTTGCCCGGACGAGCACGACCACCACGACCAACGGCCACAAGGTGGTGGTGGAGCAAGGGATAATCGACCCGGAGAAGCTGGGCGCCTTTCTGGAGACGATCGACAAGCACGGCGTGACCAAAAACCTCCGCCGTGAGACCAAACCGCAATAACCGCTGACACCCAGGAACCAGACAACCAAAAACCAAAAACTCGGAGGGGGAAGAATGGAACAGGCCAGAATGGGTTTTGCCATACGAGTCGAGACCACTGCAAAACGTGTAGCGTCGAGGCTGTGCCTCGATCTTCTTGCCGTAAAGCCCGGCTTTTCCGGCCAGAGGCCGGACACTACAACTTCTGCCGACAGGGTTTTGCCGAAGTCTCAAGTTGCACGATTCTTCGGCGTCGGCCTCGGCGCCATCATCGCGCTGGCCTGGGCAGTGACCGTGCCGGCGCAACAGACCAACCTGGCCGTGACGGTGCGCCACGCGCCGAGTCTCAACGGCAACGGGCTGATTGAAGGCTCGCTGCAACAATTGCTGGGCGAGAACGTCACGATCAACGGCGGGTTCACGCTGACCGGCGACCTGCTCGTGCCCGGCTCCCCTGCCCTGCGCACCAATGGAAATCCCATTTTTGCCGGAACCATTGCCGGCCCGGGCAGCACTTTGCCGGGCGGATATCAAGTCGCGCTAAACGGCAACTGTTCGCTGCATTACCTGCGCACGCGCACGACGCCGGCAGCGCTGCCCACGGTAACCGCGCCGCCCCAACCTGCCGGCACGCGCACGGTGACCATCACCAAATCCGGCCAGTCCTTCGGCGACCCGGCCACGCTGCGGGACCTGACGCTCAACGGCAACACAGGTTTGGTGTCGGTGCCACCCGGCACCTATGGAAACTTCACGGTCAACGGCGGGTCGGGACTGGTATTGGGCGTGGCGGGCGGGCTGCAAGCGGTGAACTACAACCTGCAAAACCTGAGTTTGAACGGCAATGCCACGTTAAAAGTGGTGGGGCCGGTGGTATTGACGGTGGCGAACGGGTTCACGGCCAACGGCACGGTGGGCGCATCGAACAATCCGGCGTGGCTGCAACTGCGGGTGGCCGGCGGCGGATTCACGCTCAACGGCGGCTGCACGGTTTACGGGTTGGTAACGGCTCCCAATGGAACGGTGATCGTCAACGGCAACTCGCTGTTGGCCGGCACGTCGGCCAGTGACCAGTTCACCTTGAACGGCGGCGGTGTGGTGCGTTGGGCCGGTTCGCCCGCGCAAACCATTCAGCCGCCGGTGGCCACGAATCAAACCGTCACCCTCGCTGAAAACAGTTTCACCAACATCACGCTGACCGGGTCCGACCCGCAGGGGTTGACGCTGACTTATGCCGTGCTGACGCAACCGGCGCACGGAAGTTTGAGCGGCACGCCGCCCAACGTAACTTACCGGCCGGCCACAAATTATTTTGGCGGCGACGCGTTCGCATTCAAAGCAAACAATGGCGTCACCGACTCGGCACCCGCAACCATTTCCCTGATCGTGACGCAGGTTTACTACCCGCCGGTGGCTTATGCCCGGTCACTGACGAACTTCGAGGACACCGCCCTGCCGATAACCTTGACCGGCAGTGATCCGCAAGGATACGCGCTGAAGTTCTCGGTATGGACACAACCGGCGCATGGAACATTGAGCGGAACGGCTCCTGACTTGATTTATCTGCCCGCCACAAATTACTTCGGCAATGACGCGTTCACCTTCCGGGCAAATGATGGCACAAGCAATTCCGCTCCGGCGACCATCAGCATTACCAATCAGCCGGTGGACGATCCGCCGGCGGTGGAGGCTGGACCCGACCAGCTTATCATTCTGCCCACGAACACGGTGAGCCTCGCGGGTTCGGTTGTTTTCGACGCCTTTCCCGGCACGGTGGACACGGTCGTTTGGAGCCAGGTCAACGGGCCGGGCACCGTCACGTTTAGCGATCCATCAAACCCCATGACGCTGGCGGCGTTCAACACCAACGGAATTTATCGCCTGCGCCTGTACGCCAGTGATTCCTTTTTTAGCTGCGGCGATGAGCTTCTGGTTACCGTGGATGCGCCGCCGGTGGTCAACGCCGGTTTGACCATGACCAACACATTTCCGGGCACCATCACCCTGCCGGGGACGGTCCGCGACGACGGCCTGCCGACGAATGGCACATTGACCGTTGCCTGGAGCCAGGTCAGCGGCCCGGGCGCGGTCGTGTTTGGAGATTCCGCGGCGACGAACAGTCCGGCGACCTTCAGCACGAACGGAATTTATGAGCTGCGTCTGACGGCCGATGATGGCATTGCCACCAATCATTCCGACATCACCGTCATTGAAAATCTGCCACCGGTGGTCAATGCCGGCGCCAACATCCTGACCAATGGCCTGCAAGCCGCGCTCAACGGCAGTGTCAGCGACGACGGCCTGCCGGGTTCATCCCTGTCCGTGCAATGGTCGCAATCCAGCGGGCCGGGCACGATTTCATTTGGCCAGGCCACGGCAACGAACACCACCCTCACGGCCAGCCAATCGGGCACGTATGTCTTGGTCCTGACCGCGTTTGACGGCGCGGCGACGAATTCGGGCGAGGCGGTGGTGACGTTCAACCTGCCGCCGGTGGTCAATGCAGGGACGGAGCAAACCATCAATTTCGGCGCCCCGGTCACACTGGCGGGAACGGCCACCGACGACCAGTTGCCGCATAATATTTCGGAATTATCCCCTTGACGAACGGGATGGTTTGGGTGTATATTTAGGACATGAAAACGAACAAAGCGAATACGGGGCCGACACTGAAAGAGTTTCTTGCTCAGTTCCCCGATGACGAATCCTGCCTGCAACACATTTTTGATTGCCGCTTTGGCCAGGGCTACAAATGCCCGACGTGCAACGCCAAAGCCAAGTGGTATCGGTTGGGGAAGGCCCGCGCCTTTTCCTGCGGCGTGTGCGGTCATCATGTTCACCCGACAGCCGGAACTTTGTTTCAGGACAGCCGGACTTCGCTGCAATCGTGGTTCATCGCCATTCACATGTTCACCACTTCCCGCCATGGCGTCTCGGCTATGGAATTGATGAGGCAGCTTGGCGTCACCTACAAGTGCGCGTGGCGCATGGGCCATCAAATCCGAAATCACATGGCGCAGGTTGACGATGAAATGCCGCTTTATGGGCAAGTCGAGATTGATGAAACCTATGTTGGTGGTCGCACAACTGGCGGCAAACGTGGGCGCGGCGCGGCGAACAAGACAATCGTGTTCGGCATGTTGCAACGCAATGGGCAGGTGATGACAAAAATTGTCCCGAACGTCGCCAAGAAAACCCTCCAGCCGATTATTGAGGAAAACGTTTTGGACGGTTCCAAGGTTCACACTGACGAATTGAAATCGTACAGAGGGTTGAAAAAGGCAGGCTACGATCACCATACGGTCAACCATGGCCTCCATGAGTATGTGAACGGGGAAACTCACACCAATAATCTGGATAACTTTTGGAAGCACCTTAAGGGGAGCATCAAAAGCACCCACATTCATGTCTCGCCCAAGCATCTTCATAAATACGCCAAGGAATTTGAGTATCGTTTCAACTCCCGCGAGAACCCTTCCGCGATGTTCCCCGCTTTGACTTCGCAGTTCCCGAAACCACAGACTTGAGCAGGTGTTTGAGTCGTTTTTTATCGGCTGGCGGATACTTTTCGTCATGCTCTTTGATGAACTGCGCCATCTTTCCTTTTTCTCTGGCTTCTTTGAGGTTCATGATTTGTGTTTTTGTTTCAAGGTAAACGAACGATTTGTCCCTCTGGAATTGATTTTTTCAATCTTTTTCCATCAATCGAATAATCAATTGTCAGAACTTTCCCCGTGCCTGGGAACGGATCGCCTCCAAGGTGATTCCCGCTGGCTAATTCAACAAGTTTATCATTAACTAAATGCGCCCGGACAATTTCTGTAACATCAACGCGGCTATCTTCAATGCCGTAAATTGCCGAATGAATGATTAAAGCCGAACGTTTAGTCTCTTGACTGTTGGTTAAAGTAAAACGGCAAAGTTGCCATTTGCCGGTGAAATTCAAATTGAATTTTGAATAGGTCGGTGGAAAATCGTGGGCAGTAACCTTAATTTTTAAACGGTAATTTTTGTTCTTTTCAAAAAAAACACCCCTCACATGGTCTGGATTTTTGAATGAGCACATGACGAAATAGCGCACCAACATAGATGATGGCGGCACATATTTCTGCCCTTTCTTTTCTGCTTCTACACGGTCGTAGATTTCATCTACGGTTGGCTTTCCTACAACCTCCTGTTGTCCGGCATCAAACAATGTAAAAATCTTTTCAGCGCCGGGATTTATGGAAGTTGTTCCTGTATGATTTTCAGGTAACAACATCCACGGAAGCTGAATTTTAAAAGGCGGTTTGTCTCCTTCATCTTCAAAACTTTCCATTTCCATCAGTTCAACTTGCACGTTGTCCGCTGATTTATTTGGGTGATTGTTGCGAACCCGAATTTGGCAAACATATCTTGTGCTGGCAGGCATATCACAAGGGATGCCTTCAAGTTCAAAACAGGATTCTGGTTTTGATGATTCGTCTTGAGTCTTGAGGCCGCGCCTTTTTGAAAAGTAAAACGCTATCGCGTAGCTGATTAAGCAAACGAGTGCCACTGCTCCCCAGACTTGCCACATTGGAGCGTGTTTAAACCACCCGGCAAACCATGTAAGCGCGGTTAACATGGCAGGCCATCCCCAATTCCTGATGAAGTCGTACACCGCGTTTCCTCGCGCTTCACCAAGAAGCTTAATAAAAAGTTTGACCATCGGTTCAAATCATCCGCCAACGTACCGTATGCGTCAATTCCTAATTGCCGTTCGTCAAGGGGATAATTCCGTAATATTTTGAACTGTGCCTGGACGGAAGTGAGCGGGCCGGGCAATGCCATTTTTGCCGATGCCACGCTGACCAACTCGATCGTCACCTTTGACCAACCCGGAATTTATGCGCTCCGCCTGACCGCCGATGACGGCCTGGCCGCAACGAGCGCCGATATCCTGATCAAAGTGAATACCGCGCCGGTGGTCAGCGCCGGCGCCGACCAAACGGTGACCTTGGGAATGCCCGCGGTCCTGGCGGGCAGCGTCAGCGACGACGGCATCCCTGGCCCCACGGTGGCCACGGAATGGACCCAGGTCAGTGGCCCGGCCGGCGCAAGCTTTGCCGATTCGATGGTGGCCAACACCAGCGTGAACTTCAGTCAAACCGGCGTGTATGTATTTAGACTGACGGCCAATGACGGGCTTACGAACAGCAGCGCCGGGGTGACGATTACGGTAGTGCCGGCGGCTCCAGTAAACCATCCGCCGGTTGCGCCGGGGCAAAGTTTGAGCGCGACCGAAAACACACCGTTGAACATCACGTTGACCGGCACGGATGTGGATGGTGATGCGTTGACCTTTATAGTCGCAACCCAACCCGCGCACGGTGCTTTAAGCGGCACGGCGCCGAACCTGACCTACATCCCCGCAACGGATTACACCGGTTCCGACAGTTTCACTTTCAAAGCGGACGATGGCCGGCTGGCTTCAGCGCCGGCGACGGTGGCCATCAACGTAACGGCGGCCAGCGCATTGCAATTGAACGTCCCGGGAGACCAGGAGGTGCTTCAAGATGCGCCGTTGATATTCGCGGACGGGCGACGAATCACCATCAACGGCAACAAGGCCGGCACGGAGGCACTCATACTTTCATTGTCAGTTTCCAACGGGACCTTGACTCTGGATTCGATGAAAGGACTGACCGTGACCTCCGGGGCAAACGGCACCGGCAGTCTGGTCGTTAACGGCTCCAGGGCCGACCTGAACGCGGCCCTGGATGGAATGAGCTACCTCGGTAATCCTTACTTTGTGGGTGCTGACACCGTGGCCGTGGAGGTGGAAGAGCCCGGGGCATCAGGATCGAAGGATGCCAGGGTTGTGCCCATCACGGTGCTGCCCATTTTAACCTTTATAAACCTGTTGAGGGGCGCCGTTCAGAACACTCCTTTTGTCATCAGCTACAATGACCTGTATTGGAATTCCGACATCGGTTATGAGGTGTCTTTCAAGGTCGAATCGCTGACGAGCGGCGCTTTGACCAAGAATGGAGAGCCATTGGAGTATGGAACGAGTCTCATCTCCCAGGATGAAAGCGTGATTTGGACGCCACCCGCCGATGCCATCGGTCAGGTTGAAGCCTTCCGGGTTGTGGCGTGGGATGGCGTTCATCAGTCCAGCAATTCCGTGCCGGTCGTGGTTGAGGTGCATGCCCCGATGCACTTGAACGTGCCCGGCAAACAAACCATTCCCCACAACATGGCGTTGGTGTTTGGGACCGGCCGATTGATCTCGATTACGGATGAGGACCCGGGCCTTGGAGAGCTGGAGCTGTCCCTGTCGGTTTCCGGCGGCACGCTCACCTTGGGTCGGGTTGACGGACTGGACTGGCAGGCGGGAGCCAATGGCACATCGGCCCAGATTGTCCGGGGATCATTGGCCGACCTGAACGCCGCCCTGGCCGGCCTGACCTACCTCAATACCGCCGGTTTTTCCGGCACTGACCTGCTCAATCTCGCGGTGGACGACCTGGGCAACAACGATCTGGGTGTAAATTTCAAGGATGCCAAAACCATTCCGATTGCCGTCCTCGCGCCGCCAAACAATCCGCCCAAAGTCTCCATCGTCGCTCCCGCGGATACGAGCCTGTTTCAATCCGGGCAAACCATCGCCGTGGAAGCCGCTGCCGTGGATTCGGACGGCCAGATAATCAAGGTAACCCTGTTTGCCGACGGTTTGGAACTTGCCGAACTGACCGGGCCGCCCTTTGCCGCCGCTTGGACCGGGGCCGCTTTGGGCCGGCACGTTCTTTCGGCGGCGGCAACCGACGACCGCGGAGCCGCGGCCTTTTCTTCGGAAGTTGCCATCTGGGTGATGGATGAAAGCGGGGATTTTACGGTCGAGGCGGGACCGGACCAAATCGTCAGTCTGCCCAATGCCGCATTTTTGGCGGGAACGGTGATCATCCAGACGCCGGTTGCTGAAGGCGTGACCAATGTGACCTGGTCGAAACTTGACGGCCCGGGTGATGTGCAGTTTTCAGATGCCAATGCCTTGGCTGCCACGGCACAGTTCAGCGAGCCCGGAAGTTATGTGCTCCGGTTGCAGGTTGCCTATGCCGGCAACATCCGCGGCGACTTGATAAAAGTGGATGTGTTGCCCCCGCCTCCGAATCGCCTCACGGCCGCGCGGTCGAACCGGGGCAGCGATTTCTGGCTGACTTTTTTGAGCAATGTACAACCCTATTTCGAATCACCTTACATTGGGCAGAACCTGTACGTCAGTGCCAGTGTGGACACGGCCGGCACCGTGACCTGTTTCGATGGCTGGGCGTTACAGGAACAACGTTTTCAAGTTCGCGCGGGCTCCTCAACAACAATTCCACTCTGTTTAAATAGCGGCAGTTTCGCGGTCTCTGACTCCATCCAGGACAACGCCATTCATGTCACGACCGACCATCCCGTTGCGCTCTATGGGCTCAATTATGAATTCTGCACCACCGACGGTTATCTCGCTTTGCCAACGACGATGCTGGGTACGGATTACCTGGTGCTCGCGTATCGGAACTCGCCGGGCTGGCAGGATCCGCAGTATATCGCCGGCGGGACGCAGTTCGCGGTGGTGGCCGCGGAAAATGACACCTCGGTCACCATCACTCCAAGCGCTTCGGCTGGCAGCCGGACGGCGGGGGTCCCTTACGAAATAGTTTTGCAACAGGGCGAGACCTACCGCCTGATCAACTACGACGATCCGGCAGCCGACTTTACGGGAACCGCAATTCATTCGGACAATCCAGTGGCCGTTTTTGGCGGACATGAATGCGCGCTGGTGCCGGTGGGTGTGGGCACCGCCGATCATTTGGTCGAGCAACTCCCGCCCGTAAACGAGTGGGGACGTCACTTTGTCACCATGCCGCTGGCCACACGTGCGATCGGAGACACGTTCCGTTTCCTGGCCGCCACCAACGGCACACGCGTCGTGATCAACGGTAAAATCGTGGCGTCCCTGGATCGCGGACAATACCTTGAAAGAATCATTGATGGCCCGGCGGAAATTCTGGCGAACAAACCTATCCTGATGGCGCAGTATGCCAATGGCTGCACTTTCGACAATGACTCCGGACACGGAGACCCCTTTATGATGCTGATCCCGCCATTCGAGCAGTTTGGTGGAGATTACATTCTGAGCACGGCACAAATCATCAGCCACCAACAGGACCCGCCTTTTGAAGTTTACACCGATTACCTGAACCTCACGGTTGGCGCCAATGGGGCCGGAACCATTATCCTGGATGACGTCCCGATCCCCGCCGCAGATTTCCAGTTGATAGGCAACGGCGGCTATGCCGGCGCCCAACTGCCGCTGACTCCCGGAGCGCATCATCTCTCCGCGCCCGCTCCGTTTGGTGCCTGTGTTTACGGTTGGGCCTGGTGTGAATCCTATGCCTTCATGGGCGGCTTTTACTCCGACACCGCCGAACCGGACACAAAAATGGAACTGACGCAGCCGACGCCGTTCGCCGCGGTCGGCCATGAAAAGACCGTCTTCGCACACGTCACGAACGGACGCGGCTCGCCACTGCCCGACATGGAACTCACTTTCTCCGTTTCGGGCGCCAATACCGCAACCGGCCATGCCCTGACCTCGCGTTTCGGTCAGGCGGCGTTTTCCTACATGGGCACCAATGCCGGCGAAGATGTCATCACCGTCAGCCTTGCGGAATTCAATCAATCGGTGACCAACACCTGGATCGCCGGGTCGGACAACTCGCCACCGGTCGTCTCCACCACTGACACTTCGCCATTGCAGTTCAGTCTGACCGCCCAACTTGCTGGCACGGCAAGCGACGATGGACGCCCCCCCGGCGCGCCTTTGCGTTTCGGCTGGCGGTTTCTCGGCGGATCCGGCGAAGTTCAAATCGAAAATACGAATCTGCTCTCAACCCGTGCTTTTTGTTCCGAACCGGGAACCTATCTGTTTGAACTGGCGGCCGACGATTCGCAATTCAGCAGCCAGTCGGTGGCGAGCGTGACCGTGGTCCGGCCCTTCACGGTGACCGTGGGCGGCGTGGATCCCGGTAGCTGGTTTTCCACCAACGCCTCTCTGCAATTGTGCGCGAATATCGACATGCTCGACGGCGTTTATACCAACGTCGAGTTCTTCGACCATGACGTGAAACTGTCGGAAGGATTGTCCACCAGTGTCACCGTGGATTCGCCCTCGCCGGGCGAACATTCCATTATCGTCGTCGTAACCGAAGAACACGGCCTTCAGGTGCGGAGCGAACCGCTGGAGTTCTTCGTGACCTTCCCGCCCCAAATTGATGTGCTGTTGCCGGATCACGATTTGACCCTGCCTTATGATAATCCCACGGCCACTTTCCAGGCGCGTGCCTGGGAACCGGACGGAACCATTGCCAATTTTGCGGTCTATGTCGGCTCCGGATTGGTTTATCAGACAAACGGCGACCAGATTGACTTCACCGGCCTGGTCCACGACGGCATCGGAGTTTGGTTTGACACCTGGCCGGTGCACTTCATCGCCACCGACAATCATGGCATTTCAACCGACGTTTTTGCGGCCAATGCCAATCTGCTGCCACCGACCACCTCGGTCAATTTTGTTTCGCCGCACAATGGCGACTCTTTCCGCCTCGGTCAGACCGTTGATTTTGTTATCCAAGCCTCGGTAACACCGCCCGCCCGCGTTACCGACGGACAATTGGCCTACTACCGGACCTGGGGGTGGTGGATGTGGTGGTCAATCGAGGGCTGGCGATGGGACAATGGTTCGCCAACCCCCGTCTCTCATCAAAGCCATTGGATGCCAACCGAAACCGGTGATGTCGATGTTCGAGTCAAAATTTCGACCGACGCTTGTTCCTGGCAGGAATCGGTCGTCACCATCCACATCCTGCCAGCCATTGGGGTTTCCATCGCCTCACCCACCAATTCCGAACGATGGTACGTCGGCACTCCTTCGCCAATTGTCCTCGCCTTGGATGACCCGACCGGAGTGTTTGACCACGCGGAATTCTTCGCCGATGGAACCAGCCTGGGGCAGACGACGAACGTCTGGTGTGAGTGGACACCTTCGCAAATCGGGAACCATACCCTGACCGCGAAAGTTTACGATCATCAAGGTCAAACTTACAATGCCGACGCTCCAGTCAATATCCAAGCCATGCCGCCGCCGCCGCCGGAGGTCGTCATCACCTCGCCTAAAAACGGCGACCGGCTGGCCGTGGAACAGGAAACCCTGGTGGCGGTGGATGTGAACGATCCCGCCCAAGCGGTCACCAACCTCGAACTGCTGGTGGACGGAATCAAAGTGACGGATTCGCTCGATTCATACATTCCCTGGACTCCGGCCTCAACCGGCAATCACACGTTGACCGTCGTGGCTGCGGATTGGAATGGCAACCGCGTCACTTCCGCCCCGGTCACGTTGGCGGTGGTGGAAATGCATCCACCCACGGTGACAATCATTTCACCAACAGATGAAACTCATTTCACCGCCGAAACCCTGCCGCCGCTGGACGCGGAAGCAAGCGACCCGGACGGCACTGTCACCAACCTCACACTGGAACTGGATGGTGCGGTGTTGGGCAAAACCAACAGCGGAGTCCTGGAACTGGTCG
Organism: Limisphaerales bacterium; assembly: GCA_052145735.1. Classification (GTDB taxonomy): domain Bacteria; phylum Verrucomicrobiota; class Verrucomicrobiia; order Limisphaerales; family UBA11358; genus UBA11358. The sequence goes on along the minus strand of JBKQOA010000079.1, from coordinate 20,673 downwards.
TCACCAACATTCTCGGCGGCTGGCACACCGTCCAGGCCCGGGCCACCGACAACGACTGGCTCACCGGCACCTCCGCGAGCGTCAGCTTCTTCATCGAGCGGAGTGTGGACGCCAGCCTGCCGGTGCCGGCCCAACTTGCCGCCGAGGCCTTGTCCGCCACTGAAATCCGGCTGAACTGGCAGCCGTTGCCTACGAACACACCTGCCGGCAGCGTTCTCGTGGAAAGATGGAACTCCGACCTGTCCGCCTGGATCGAAGTCGGCAAGGTGTCCATCGCGGAAACCAATTACACCGACCCTAGTCTCAATCCGGAAACCAGCTACCACTACCGCGTCGCCACCACGGATAACATTGTTCATCGCTCGGCCTGTTCGATGGAAGCTCAAGCGACCACCCGGACCGTCGTGCCGCATTATTCCGTCATTGATCTGACCGAGGCGTTGATTGGTTCCTTGACCAGCCCATCCGCCAACATCCTGACCAATTCCGGCCTCCATGACTTCGATTCGCGCCGCTCTGCTTCACTGGGCGGCGGCCACGCCGAATCCGCCCTCGGCACCAATGCCACGGCATTGAAACTGGCCGCCGCCCGGTTCAAGGAACGCTGGCCGCAAATCCAACTGGACTATGACCCCGTTCTTCTGTCGCCCAAATCCATCTTGCCGCGCCTCGGCTAGGCGGGTCTGCCTCCGCCCCGTTGAAACGGGAATTGGTTTGAACGGCCGTTTTGCGACGGTGGTAATGCCCTCATCGCCCAATTTCCTGGTGTTGCTTGCGTGCCATTGGGTTTCAGACGAGATTTCCCCCCGGTCAGGTGAGGCCGCGGCCTAACCCGCCAGCCGGAGGAGCAACTCGTTTAATTCCACCATGCGGGGCGGCTTGCCGAGCACGGCATCCACTATCGAAACGATGGCTGCGTCATCCTTCACTGTCGCGCCCCAAGCCGTCAGCAGGATGACCGGGGTGCCTGGAGCTTCGATCTTAATCGCATGGGCCACGTCGCAGCCGGTCACGTCTGGCATGCGCAAATCGGTTATCACCGCATCGTAAGGCTCGCCCTTCTGAAGGGCAGCGTTGAACAGGTTTATTCCAAGATTTCCACCCGCGGCCTTCTGCACCCGATGTCCATAGTTGGCGAGACAAGCATTCAACATTCCCAGGATTTGCTCGTCGTCATCGATGCAAAGGATGTTCAGGCAGCGCGTTTTTGCAGCTGATGGCGGTGACTCGTTCATCGTAAGACTGGTTTGCCTGGTTGAGCAAGTTTGTTGCCAATTCCTTATCCTTTTTACCCGCACAACACCGCGCCAACGCATCGGGTGCCAGTCGTCCGCCCCGCCCCGCTGGAACGGGAATTGTTTTGAACGGCCGTTTTGCGACGGTGTCGAAACTTTCAACCGACACGTTTTATGCGTTCCGCAGTTTTTCGCCTGGTGATTGTCTCGTTTGTCGTTGGGATGGCTCTGACCGCCATTGCGCAGACCAATTCCTCCCCGCCCTATACGCGTTGGTTCATCGTTCCAGAACCCCATTTACGAACCGAATATACGGAGCCGCCCGCATCGACGTCAGACCCCCAGGATGGGCAAGCTGGTTTGAGTTCGTTGCCGACAGAAATGAAATCGGCTGATTTGAAAATCCAACGTTCTGATCCCGTCGTCTTAAGCGGGGATCGTGGAGAGGGGGAGGTTGAGCGATACTACCTCAGGCAGCCGGACTTCGGCTTCATACGAAAAGACCGCGTTTCGGATAACCTGGTGGTTCGGGCCCTCGATTCCGTTTTTCGGCCCGAGGAGTTTCATGTTGGCAGAACCACCACCGTCTCCTGTTCTCTTCTGACAGCGATTAAACGCATGGATCCGTTGTGCCTGTTAAATCCCATTTTTTTAAACGTATCCTGGTAGAGCGGGCGGGACGCCTAACCAACCGTGGCGGCCTCCAGCCGCCGTTCCTGTCCTGCTCGCCACCGGACTATGGCAGTTTCAATCAACACAGGCACAAATGCCAATCCGGCAGGGCTGACCTGCTGGTCAGCCAACCCCGCGGCGCGGCTGCGCCGCCCTGCCAACCCATGCGCAAAAGTTGTTTGGATTTGCCATAAACACCTTGGACAGCCTTTGTCCGGGCGGAGCAATACAATGCGGGGATGAATGCGGCGCGCCATTTCCAGCGGCGGGCGGTGGACAAATTCATCGCCACGCACGAGCTTGAGCCGGAACAGATGCGATGGCTGTCGTTGGTGCGCGATCACCTGGTCAAAAATCTCCCGATGGACGAGGAGGATTTCGACCCGGCTCCGTTGCTGGAAATGCGCGGCGGCAAAGCGAAGGCGCAAAAAGTCTTTGGCGAATTGAGTTTGCTGGTGATACAACTTGATGAAGCGGTAGCGGCTTGACCATGAATCCAGAATCCCAGGGCCATCCGGCACAGGCGGCTTTTGACGAGGGCGTTGCCCTTGTCAACAAGGGACATCAAGACCAGGGCGAGGCCCGCTTGAAAGAGGCCGCGCGGCTGGGACATCCCATTGCCGCCAGAACCATCGTCGAAATCGAGCTGGCCCGCAAGGTGGTCGGACTGGCCCAGGCGGGACTGCGCAGCTTGGCCCTGGCCTGTCTCAATGACACCCAGCGGCTGGCGCCTCCGCCTTCCTCCCAGGCCGTCGCCCAGTTGCGCAAGCTGGTGGAACAGTTTCAAGAGGGGCAGTTCGTCCGGCCAAACGACAAAAACGGCTGGAACGAATTGGGCGCCACCATGATGGAGGCGGGCAAATTAAAGGAGGGGATCGCCAGTTTTCAAAAGGCGATTGATCTTGATGCCAATTATGTCACGGTCTGGCTTAACCTGGGGCTGGCGCTTTCCAAATCGAATGACCATGCCAATGCGCTGGTGGTTTTCGACCGGGTCATCGCAATCCAGCCGGACCTGGTCCATGGCTGGCATTTGAAAGGCATGGTTTTGGGGAGCCTCCAGAGACACGATGAAGCCATCGTCTGTTATGACCGGGCACTGAAGTTGAATCCGCGCATCGCCGACATCTGGCACAACAAAAGCCTGGCCTTGAACAGTCTTAAAAAGCACGACGAGTGCATTCTCTGTTGTGACCGGGCGCTGGAGCTGAATCCTAGGCATCTGAACGCCTTGCTGACCAAGGCCCGGGCCTTGAACCGGCTGGGACGCAACGCCGAAGCCCTGGCCTGCGGCGAGCAGATGAACAGGATTGATCCCGTCGCCACCAGCGCATTGCTTAAAGCCCAGGCGGTCCGCAATTCGCAGCCGGGGAAATAACCAGAGCCAGTCTGACATCGTCCCAAAACCCTGCCCCCGCTGCCGGCAACACGAACAATTGCGGGTTGAGCGTTGAGAGTTTGGCCGGCAAAGATGTCGGGCCGCGGTTGCGGAATTTTACTCGACTCCGGCGCCGGGGCTGCGAGCCTGCGCTGCGTGACCCATCCATGAACCTGAAAACCTACAACGTCGAAGCCGGCCTCCCGTCCCTGGACGAAGCCCGCCGGCTGGTCCTGGAGGAAATCAGAAAATCCAAACGCGAGGGCGTGCGCGTTCTGAAAATCATCCACGGCTACGGTTCCTCCGGCAAGGGCGGCACGTTGCATCATGGCCTGAAAAAATCGTTCGCGCTCCGCAAGAAGGAGGGCGTGATCAAGGACTTCATCCCCGGCGAGGATTTCACCATCTTCAATCCCATCGTGCTGGAACTGCTGGAAGCGGTGCCTGAACTGCGAGCCGATTCGGACCTGGCCGCGACGAACGAGGGCGTGACCGTGCTCTGGCTCAAATAGGGTTTGTCGGTTCAACGTTTCCCACCATAAGACCTCTGCAAAATGCTCTTGCCGGACGGTGTAGTGTCCGGCCTGTGGCCGGAAACGCAGATTTGTGGCAGGAAAATCGAGGCACAGCCTCGACGCTTCACGTTTTGCAGAGGTCCCACCACGGCTCGCGCGGACTCTCGCCCCACCGGCAAAACGCCGTTCCGTTTCACGATGCTTGAACATTCGCTTATTTCAATATCCGAAATTGTTTTATCAATTCACGCACGCCCCTGAAATTGTTGCAGGATGGGGACATGAAACAATTAAAGACGAAGCCTCCGTTTGCCCGCCGCCGCAAAATTATTTTCGCCGGAATTCTCACGATTGTTTTTGGCTGGATTTGTTTGCCGGCCCGGCCGTATCGCCCGGTTGAGCCGGTTCCCGCCGGCATCCTGGATATGCACTGCCACATTGCCGGCATCGGAGCGGGCGGCAGCGGCTGTTTTGTTTCGCCGAAATTGCGCAACAACTGGCGGTTCAATATTTACCTGCACAGCTTCGGCGTTTCGCGCAAGGAACTTCTGGCACAAGGCGACCGTCTGGTCGCGGACCGGATTTCCGAATCGCTCGCGAAAAGCCAGTTCGTGCATCAAGCCGTTCTGCTCGCGCTCGACGGCGTGATTGGCGCCGACGGCCAGCTCGATACGAACCGCACCGAGGTTTATGTGCCGGATGAATTCGTCGCCGCCATGGCCGCGCAGCACACGAATCTCCTGTTCGGCGCGTCGGTCAATCCGTACCGCCCGGACGCGCTGGAACGGTTGGAATGGGCCAAGGCACACGGCGCGGTGCTGGTGAAATGGATTCCGCCCATCATGGAGATTGACCCGGGCGACCCAAAGCTCATTCCGTTTTACAAAAAAATGGCGGAACTGAATCTGCCGCTGCTGTCCCACACCGGCAAAGAGAAATCCTTTTCACGCGCCGATGAGCAGTTTGGCGACCCGGAAAAGTTGCGGCTGCCGTTGAGCCTCGGGGTGACGGTCATCGCCGCGCACGCCGCCTCGGGGGAAAAGTACCAGGGCGAGCGCGGCCCCGACCGGCTGGCGCGGTTGATGCGTGAATTTCCGAATCTGTACACCGACATTTCCGCGCTGACGCAGATCAACCGGGCCGGCTGTTTGAAGGAGGCGCTGACGAAGGCGGAATTTTCCGGACGGCTCGTTTACGGCACGGATTATCCGCTCATCAACACGCCGCTCGTTTCGCCGTGGTATTCCCTCCGGCTGTCATTTCGCGAGAAATGGTCCATCTGGCGGACAAAAAATCCGTGGGACCGCGACGTTTTGATGAAACATGACCTCGGGGTGCCGACGGAAACCTTTGCCCGCCCGGCGACCATGTTTGATCGCGGCCGATGATTCATTGGCCGTTTTAAACTTCTGTGCCCGTGCGGCATGCGTGTTTCCACACGGCCGATGCGACAAATTCATCACCCCAATTTGCCTGCTCGCGGACAAAAATGGTGGATTGACCGGGTTCTGAAATCATGCGCAAATCGAGGAAGCTGTGAAAGCGTCCACGACAGCCAAACCCATGTCGCGCAGGTTCTTCCTGCGCGTCTCTTCCGCCACCGTCCTCGCCGCCCCGCTGTTCCAACTTGTAGGCGTCGAGGTAACGAGGCGTTTGCCTTCCGCCACCGCTCCAGCCGGCACGTCGTGGCGGTTCCTCAGCGAATCCGAAGCGGCCACCATCGTCGCCTTGTGCGATCGCATCATCCCCGCCGACTCGGATCCCGGGGCGACCTGGGCCGGCGTAGTGCAGTTCATCGATCGCAAGCTGGCCGGCTACTATCAACGCTATCAACAGCTCTACCGGCTTGGTCTTCAGGGAATCCACCAGTCCAGCCTCGCCCTGTACAACAAGCCGTTTGTGGAACTCTCAGCCGCCCAGCAGGATGAGCTGCTGCACAAGCTCGAATCGAATCAAGCGCCGGGCGACCTCTGGAAACAGGTTTCGGCCACGGAATTTTTCGACCGGCTGGTGGACCACACGATTCAGGGTTTTTACGGCGGACCGCGCCACGGCGGCAATCGCGACGCAATAAGCTGGTACATGCTCGGCCTGCCGACCGCACCGATACGGAGCCGCCGCCCGCTCACCGCTCCCTGGAGCACCAACCCCAACGCGCCTTCCGTCTGACCATGAGCTTCAAACATGTCAACGTGGTGGTGATCGGCTCGGGCGCCGGCGGCGGCGTGGTGGCGAAGGAATTGTCGGAAGCCGGTCTCGACGTGGTGTTGCTCGAACGCGGTCGCTGGATTACTCCAGACCAGGACCGCAAGGATGATTTGCGCAATCAGCGCACCACCGTCCTCGGTACGAGTTGCGGTCCGGACGAAGCCAAGGAACCGCGCGTGTTCGTGGGTCCAGATGGCAAGGAGCAGATTGTCTGGCCGGCGGATGGCGCTTACAACAACAACGCCGCGTGCGTGGGCGGCGGGACGGTCAGCTACGGCGCCATGGCCTGGCGCTACATGGCCCAGGATTTCCGGATGAAATCCATCTACGGCGTGCCGGCCGGGAGCACGCTCGACGATTGGCCGATCACCTACGACGACCTCGAACCGTTTTACGAAAAGGCGGAACTCGAAATCGGCGTCTCCGGGGATGTCGAGCCCAACCCGTTCAAGGCGCCGCGCCGACGGCCCCTGCCCATGCCGCCCCTGCCGGATTCGCACGAGACGCAGATTCTGAAACCCGCCGCCGAACGGCTCGGGTGGCATCCGTTCCACATCCCGATGCTGCGGAACACTGTTCCCTACAACGGTCGCCCCGGTTGCATGCGCTGCCGCTGGTGCTGCGGGTTCGCCTGCGAATGCGACGCCAAAAGCGGAACGCAAAACACCGTCATCCGCACGGCGCTCACGTCCGGACACTGCGAGTTGCGCACGCATTGCATCGTCGCCGAAATCGTCCTCGACGCCAAAGGCCGCGCAAAGGCGGTGGACTATTTTGACGCCGACAACCGCCGTCAGACGCAGACCGCCGATCTGGTGGTGGTTTCCGGCGGCGCCATCGAAACCGCGCGCCTGCTGCTCAATTCCCGCAGCGCGCTGTTTCCGCAGGGCCTCGGCAACCGCTTTGACTGGGTTGGACGAAATCTTCAAGGCCATGCCTACAGCGGCGCGTTCGGCCTGTTCGACCACGACGTTTATGACGACCTCGGGCCCGGCGCCGAGATTGCCATCTGCGATTTCAACCACGGGAATCCCGGCCTCGTCGGCGGGATGCTGCTGGCCAACGAATTCTGCCGCCTGCCCTATCAGGTGGCCGGCATGGCGCCGCCGGGCACGCCGCGCTGGGGCAAGGCGCACAAGGATTACATGCGCACCTGGTTTCGCCGCAGCATCGCCATCATGGGTCCCTCGCAGGAAATGCCCGTGTTCGATTCCCGCGTGCAGGTGGATCCGAAGGTCAGGGATTACTGGGGCATCCCCGTGGCCCGGCTTTCCGGTGTGGATCATCCGCACAACATCGAGCTCTGCAAGTTCGCCTCCGACAAGTCCGAACTGTGGCTCAAGGAAGCCGGCGCCATCCAGGTCACGCGGCGGCAGAAGACGCAGTCCTGGCTCAGCGGCGGACAGCATCAGGCCGGCACCTGTCGCATGGGCAACGACCCCAAAACCTCGGTGGTGGACAAGCATTGCAAACTCCACGACGTGGACAACGTCTTCGTGGCGGATGCGAGCGTGCATGTGACCAACGGCGGCTTCAACCCGGTGCTGACCATCATGGCGAACGCGTACCGCGTCTCCGATTACCTCAAACGCTCGTGGAAAACAGGAGGTCTGGGTTAACGCATGAAAGCCGGCCGCACTCGCAAGCTCTGGCTGTTGCTGGGGATTTCCATTGTCCTGCTGCTGCTGGCGATACCGGCCGGGAGCATCTACTACTCCGCGGCGGGCGGCAAAGCCTGCATTCGTTGCCACGAAATCCAGCCCGCCTACGACAGCCTGATGGATTCCACGCACCGGAACGTCGAATGCGGCGCATGTCATGGCAGCATTTATTCCACCGACGCCGGGTTTCATCTCAACAACGTGCGGCAGCTCTGGCGTCACGTGCGCGGTCAAGTCCCCGAACGGCTGTTGCTCCGGCAGGAAGACATCAGCCGCGGCCTGAACGCCCGCTGCGGCAAATGCCATCAGGAAGAATACGCCGCCTGGAGTGCCGGACCGCATCATGCGACCTACGGCCGGATTTTTCTCGATGCCAGTCAAAACACCAACCGGATTGTGAGCGATTTTTGCCTGCAATGCCACGGGATGTACTTCGAACACGGCATCGCTGCCCTCGTTCAGCCCATTGACCTGAAAGGTCCCTGGCGCCTGGTGCCGACGACGATTCATCCTGACGAACCTGCAATTCCCTGTTCGGTCTGCCACGCGGTACACCGGCACGGATTGCCCATGGCCATGCGTTCAGCCGGCGAGCAAGCGACGAATGCGGTCGCGTACCATCCGTCGCTGTCGTTCTACGACCGGCGGGAACAGTTGAATTTGCCGGCGGCGGTGCTGCCGCTGCCGGACATGGTGAACGGAACCCGGCCGGTGACCGTGGCGCCCGATGCGCGGCAGGCGGTGTGTTATCAATGTCATGCGCCCGACCACACGTTCCAAGCCGGGTCAGGCGAAGATCGCACCTGTGTGGGCGTGCACGAAGGATTGAGCTGCGTGGCCTGCCACACCGGCCACGACCAGAACGCCCGGGCCTCGTGCGTCCTGTGCCATCCGCGCCTGTCCAACTGCGGCATAGACGTTGCGACCATGGACACAACATTCAAGACGCTCACCAGCAAGCACAACATCCACTTTGTGAAATGCGAGGATTGTCACACAAACGGCGTCCCGGCCCGTAAGCCGCGTGAGGCCGAAGGCCGTTTACGCGGCTCGGCCACCAACTAATTATTGCCGTGCGTGCTTCACCGGCGCACACTCGCTCATACCATGCTAACGGCATTCGTCGAAGTATTGTTTGGAATCCATTCCTATATTTATGGCATTAAACCCAATTCTCGAAGAATTTGCTGCGTCGCGGACACACGAACTAGCAAGACGCATCACAGACAAATTTGATGGAGTTTTAAATCAAACTGACGAGATTGCTGCAGCAACATTAAAGGCCGAATTGGAAACAATTCTTGAGGAGAGAATCGATGCGCTTAATCGGGATTAAACCAATTTACTTCCGAGCATTCGGCAATTCCGATTGGATTAGCTTAAACTCCAATCTTGTCGTTATTTATGGTCCGAATGGATATGGAAAGACAAGCATTTCAGAAGCACTCGAATGGCTTTTATATGGAAAAACTCGGCGGCGGGAGCGCGGCGAAACATTGAGTCAGCGGGAACATCAAGGCTCTTATCGAAACGTTCACGCTCCCGAAGGACACCCAACGTCTGTTGAGGCAAGATTGAGTTCAGCCAATGGGACGGAATATCACATTAAACGCGAATTGCAAATCGGGGCACGCAATGTTGAGACTTCTGTGACATTCATCAACGCAGCACCAGCAAACTTTTCAACGATCGGGCTGTCCGCAGATGAACTATACAAACCAATAATCGCGCAAGATAGCTTGCATGAAATCATCCACGCTAAACCAAAGGAACGCCGAGACAAGATCAGCGCAGCACTAGGTCTCGAACCTTTGGTTAGGTTCAAAACTGCGGCCGACAAGGCGCGAACCCGGCTTCAAGCTAGTCCGCCAGATTCCGTGTCGGTGGCGAAAGGGCATTTGACAACCATTATTAGAGCAATGAGCCAAAGCTCACAGGTTCAAATTATGGGCCAACGCTGGGTGGCTTTAAATTTCAATGTTGAATCTGATGAGCGCGAGTTGCGTGGTGTTGCGGCTCGGACCTTGGGAGTTGCGGACGATGATGAAACGGATTTTATTTCTGAACTAACTCGGCATCGTGATGAAATTGCCCGAAGGGTGTTTGATGATGCGGCGATCCGCATTCCAGTGAATTTGAACAATGATGTTATACAGTTTGAAACAAAAAGGACTGCAATTGAGGCGCGCGTCAATTCCTTTTCGACTGCGCTTAGTAATTTCCTGGGTGCGACGGCTACACGTTATTCGGAACTCCAATTGCAGTTTTGGCAGAAAGGGCTTGAGCTTCAGAATCAACAACACCCCGATGCTTGCCCGATGTGCGACGCTGAGGATACCTTTACTCAAGAAAAGCGTGCCGAAATTCAGCAAAGGATAACCCAAAGTAGTGATTACACCTCAGCAAATCGCACATTGCAGAATGAAAGTCATACCACCGCTCAATTCATTTCAGAATTTGCAACTGGCGCTTCATTGCTGTTTCCAAATTTTTTGGCTAACGACCAGCGACCGCCACTACTCGCGCTTTTCGGAATCGACTCCGACATTTGTGAAACATTCCTGAATCAGCATGATGCTGTTCACGTTGCGTGCAGCTTGGAACAAGAACTTCTAGCTAATCTTTCTCACCAGATTGACACAATTCCCGCCTTGGCGAAGAACCCAGCAACTGCTCACATGGCAACAGACATCGTGGGTCGATTGCGATCGGACTTAGAGGCAGTTGCTGATGCAATTCGTGTCCAATCAGATCAATATGAAAATGCCTACGCCAGTTTCGCGCCAGAATTGGCAAGAAAAGTTTCCAGTGTTGACACAGTCAGAAACATTGATGGCATTTTGTCACCTCTTATCGGGTGGCCACACGTTCAGACAATGGCCGGGTTCCACACCTTACTTGCAGATACGCTTTTGCTCGTGCAGAAGATTGAGGCTCACATTCAAGCGAAGCAGGCTGAATTGTTCGCCGCACGAGGACAGGAAATAAAAACTTGGTATGACATGATGAATCCCGGCGCTTCCGTCCGGTATGCAAGAATGGAAACAGGGACAGACAATCTCGTGCTTTGGGCTGAAAGTTTTGGAGTGCCCTTAAATGCCGTCGCCTGCCTAAGCCAATGCCAGCTGAATTGTCTTGGTTTGAGTATTCACCTTTTTCGCGGATTGACTCCCGGTTCGCCATTTACATTCCTGCTCATTGATGATCCCGTTCAAGCAATGGACGATGACCATTGCCAAGCGTTGATGGTCGATGTTCTCAACGAACTTCTTAACCGTGGCTTACAACTCGTGATTTGTTCTCATGTCCAAGGTGTTGTTGATAGTATTTGGGATGCCTACTATCTTAACCAGCCACTTAGACTTAGGATTTCTGATTTCCGGCAAACAGGGCCGGTAATTGAGGAAGCCGAGACTTTACGACAAACTGTCCAGAGAAGTCGCGATCTTGCGGCTGGCAATGAAGAAAACCGGAGGTTCGCAGTCAAAGTTGTACGGCGTTGTGTCGAATTGCTGATAAGGGCCGTTTGTCGACACACAAATTCAACCCCACCGCCTTTCGATGCAAACGCATCCAACATGCTGCCATTCTTCCGCGCCTGTCCCGGAACTTTACCTGCGCAAGCTCAGGGAATTCATCAGACAATTACTTTTTCAAACCCTGGGCCGCACACACAAATTGGATGGGCTGTGCCGTTAGAGGCGAATATCACTCCGCATATCGACCGGATAAGACAGACAGCTCAACAACTCGGAGTGTGGTAAGCACGATACTGCAACGCGCCCGCGAAATTCGAGCGGCGCATGCTGTCTGAGACCGGTCCGACCGCGATAAAAAATGATTGAAGCGTCAAAATCCGATCGATTGAGACCTGCGGGTTCATCCGAGGAGGACAACGCGCCGGTCAATGTTGATGCCATCCTGCAAGCGATACTCGGCAGGGGAGGCGAACGTTTCGGCATGGCCGCCGTCGTTCTGCGGGGCGAGCGCATCATCGCCCAAGGCGCCGCCGGGGTTCGAAAGCGAGGGACCGCAGAGCGCATCACGCTCGATGATCGGTTTCACCTTGGTTCCTGCACCAAAGCCATGACCGCGACGCTCGTCGCGATGCTCGTCGAGGAAGGCAGGCTGAATTGGACCACCACCTTGGGCGAACTTTTTGCCGACACGGTCAAGCCCCTGCACCCGGCGTGGGAGAAAGTGACAATCCGGCAGGTTCTCGCACACCGCGCCGGCTTGCCTTTGGACCCGGACGGTCTGGCCCGGGTGTTTAACCTTCTGTTCCTCGCACCCTACGCCAGCTTGCGCAGCCGTCCCGAGTCGATGCGTTCTTCCGGGGAAACTTTGCCGCAGCAACGCCTGGAAATCGCGAGGCAGGCCCTTTCGCGCCCGCCAGGAATCCCTCCGGACACCAAATACTGGTATTCCAATGTCGGCTACATTCTCGCGGGGGCGGTGCTGGAACACCTCACCGGTCGTGCGTGGGAAGACCTGATGCGCGAACGACTGTTTCAGCCACTGGGCATCAGCACGGGCGGATTCGGGCCGCCGGGCGCCGCGGGTAAAACCGAGCAACCCTGGGGCCACTCCTCGTTCGTTGGCAAACCGATTGACCCGGGCAGCCCTGCCGCGGAATTCCCATTGTACTACGGCCCAGCCGGCCTGGCACACATGACAATTACAGATTGGGCAAAATTTATCGGGCTCCATTTGCGTGGAGATCCGGCCAATCCGCATCGTCAGGCCGCGCTGCTCAAGCTGGATACATTTGCGGAATTGCACGCGGCCGCACCCGCCGCAAGTTATTTTATGGGGTGGATAATGCGCAGGATAACCTTTCTGGCAACTGGTGATGCCACACCCGCCGCGACTTACGGTGCCGGATGGGCTATCAGCCCGGCCGGTTGGGCACGCGGCACCCGGCCTGGAGACACCGGCCGCCGTCTCTGGCACGCCGGAAGCAACGGACAGTGGCTCAGCGCCGTGTTCATCGCCCCCGAAATTGACTTTGCCGTGCTCGTCGCGTGCAACCGCGGCCCGGACATCACTATCTGGAAAACCCGCCAGGCGGCCCGGGCATTGATTCGGGCATTTGCGCCCAAACGGACCTCATGAAGGGACCAGGGAAACATCGAACATCCAACATCCAATGCCAATGGTTGAAGGGTTTCCGGCCCGGGCTCTCTCTCCCTTACCTCCGCTTGCTTCTGTTCAAGATCAATAATTTCTTTCGTGTATTTAGCGTATTTCGCGGTTTGGAATCCGTCCCGCATCGCGGGATTCGTGTCCATCCACCCTCCGCAGTACTGCTACGGAGTACGGGTCCGTGGTAAAAAGCTAAAGTCAGCGCCGGCCCCGAAAATCACTTTGGCATTTGGCGTTTATCCTTTAGCTTTTCCCCATCGGCATGAACATCAAAGAAGTCATCACCACCATCAACCAGATGCAAGCCGACGGCGTCATTGATTGTTACGCCATTGGCGGCGCGGTGGGCGCGACTTTTTACCTTGAGCCCGTCGCCACACTCGATGTGGACATTTTTGTGGCCTTCCGGTCCGACCCGGGAAGTTCGCTGGTCAGCCTGCAACCCATTTTTGATTATCTCAAGAAACGGGGCGGCACGATGGAAGGCGAATACATTGTCGTGGCTGGCTGGCCGGTCCAATTCCTGCCGCCCGGGACCCCGCTGGCGACCGAAGCCTTGCAGGAAGCAGTGGATAAAGATGTGGATGGAATCCGCGCCCGCGTCTTCACCGCCGAACATCTCGCAGCCATGGCGCTCCAGACCGGACGCGCCAAGGACAAAGCCCGCCTCCTCCAGTTCATCGAGGCCGGCGCGCTCGACGCCGCGCGCTTTCAAGCCGTGGTTGCCCGGCATGGATTGATTGACGCCTGGCAAAAGTTTGAGCGACAATTTCTCAGCGATGCGTCATGAGCGTTGACCTGCAAAAGATTCTGGAAAGCAAACGCGCCCTGCGCCGCCATCTCGCCGCGCGGCCCGTGGCGGAAAAGTTGCGGATGCTGGACGCCCTGCGCGCAAGGGAGTTGTCGATCCGGGGAAACACGACTCATTCTGCATCGGGCACGCTCCACGAAAAACCCGCGCCTTATCGAACGGGTGAACGGGAGAAAAAGTAAAAGCATTTGTGGGCGACGAGGTGCAGCCGTGGACACGACCTTCAAGACGCTCACCAGCAAGCACAACATTCACTTTGTGAAATGCGAGGATTCTCACACAAACGGAGTTCCGCCCCGGCACCAGCGCACTGCCGCCATTCCCTCAGTTGGACGGTGAAGTGAAAACCCCTCAATTCCACAGCCTTTTGTAGGCGACAAGGTAACGAGACGCGGCTGTCTATTACCTTACCCTCAACTCTCAGCCAATGCCTTTGGCCCCACCACCAGCTCGCTGCTGTCTATACTGTATGCGTCTGATACTGATTTGCTTTCAATCCGGTACAAATACCCCCCACCCGACCTTCGGCCACCCTCTCCCCGCCAAGCGGGGAGAGGGACAGGGCGAGGGACCGTTGGTAGCTTTTTGAAAGCACATTGGTATGAGCGGCAACGTCGTGCTTGCAGCATCTAAAAATTCGATGTCGGCAGCTTTTTTATCAATTTGCGCCTTCGGCAGGCCTGGTTCATAGTGGCACCGTGAACCCACCGGATGCAAATGAGCCATCGTCCCCAAGAAAAGCGAATTTAAATTACCAAGTGTTCATCCTTCTCGCGGGGCTTGCCCTGCTGTGGCTTGGTATTTTTTTCAATCATCGTGGCGATGGTTGGCAACAAAACCCGCATTCGTCATCTGAGTTGGCGCGAGCACTCATAATGGTCAGCCCTGAGATGATTGTTTTTGGATTGACGCTCGCACTATTTGGCTATGGGAGGATGGCGTGCTTTTTAAGCTCCCCCGCGTCAAAATTCTCACTCCGCCGCCTGTTGCTGGTCATTGGAACAACGATGGTCGTCTTTGGCTTGTTCCCGTGGTGGTGGTTATACATTACAATCTGGCTGTCCGGCGGGCGACCAGGGAACGAAGGCGAAGGCATGACCGGGTTTTTAATTCTTATGTTTTTCGGACTGCCGGGACTGGTATTGACCCTGATCTGTCTGGTGTGGTCCGTTGGCAAATCCACCACGGATGTCAAAGTTGAGGAGGAACAAAAGGAAACGCAGCCATGAAAAACTGTTGAGGTCAAACTCGCTGCTCTATGAAGAGAGGATTGTTGATAATAGCCTGGATTGCGGTGACCGGCCACCAACTAATTATTGCTGTTGCCGGATTCAAGGCGCACACTGAGAGCCACCATGTCAGCCGGGTTTGATGCAGCTTTTGCAAAAGGTAAACAGCTTGTGGCGGTTTTCTGGACCAACCAGAAAATTGCCCAATGGTTTGTATCAACACCAAGGATTGCCCCTTATGTCGGATCCCTTAAATCGCCTGAAAAGAAGTTTTGGATCTTGCTACAGACACCGCCGGGAAAATCTATAAACGATTGGAATTACAGGTTAAGCTTCTGATTAAATATCCAGCTCAGCAAATCGGGTTCCTGATAAGCCTTGGTCCATGCGTCGTGTTTTACTCCCTTATATTCGGTATATCGTGGATTTGCCCCCTGCTCTTTCAGCGATTTCACGATGTCTCTTGAATATACGACTGAATTGATGTCGTCGCTGTCTCCATGAAATATCCAGAATGCTGTGTTTTTCATCAAAGCGACTTTATTGGTGTCAGCGATGCCACAAACGGGAACTGCTGCCGCAAAGAAATTCGGGCGGCGGGTAACAATATCAAAAGTTCCTTCGCCTCCAAGTGACAGGCCAGTGACATAAATGCGTTGCGGGTCGATATTCAGTTTATCTACCAGCGAATCAATGATTTCCAGGGTCAGCCGGCTTGCCCGGCTTTGCTCTTTGGCCGTCAGGCAAAGCGGATACTGAGGAAACCACGCCCAGGCATCGTTGGTGGGGCATTGGGGAGCCAACACAAAACAGGCGTAGTCTTTTCCGGAGGCGGCATTGAGCAACATCTGCGGCACTTCAGCCAGTTGACTTTCATTGTCATCACCCCGCGATGCGGCTCCATGAAGAAACAAAACCAAGGGATATTTTTTGGATGGATCAATATTTGTTGGATACAACAACTGGAAAGGAAGCTGCTCGTTCCGGGCATTGCGAAACACCTCTTTTTTAAACAATGGCGGCTCTGCTGGTCCTGTCTGTATTGGACTCTTGAAGACCCCGGAGGCCGGAAACACGGCCTGCAATATGTTGGTGTTCCATTGGCGTGTCGTGCGATCATAAACCAACATGTTTCCGCCTTCATCCCAGATGGCATCGCTAAAACCACGTGCCGCAGCCTGGGCTGAAACAAAACGATAATACTCCAGCCGGGAATTGGTCTCGCATTTTGTGCTGGTTCCCCATTCTCCCAGGTAAATGGGCACATGGTGAAGGTCGGACCATTTTTTGATGGGCTCCATGATCTTCAGGTAATCGGCTTTCTGCGTGTCGGAACCCCAGGTTGCTTCAGCAGGATTACGCGGCTCGCCGCAGACAAAAAACCACGGATCATAACAGTGATAGGTGGCGATGATGAATGGATCGTCCGGCACCTGCAACTCATCGACTAGGCGTTGGGCGTTGTCACCCACCGCCCCGATGATCACGCATCGCGTCGGATTGGTTTCGCGAATGACCTGCAAAATGCGATGATTCATCTCTGTGGTTTGGGTGGCGGTGATGTGTTTGGCGTCCGATTCATTGAGGACTTCAAATACCAACAATTGATCCGGCACATCCTTGAATCGGGTGGCCAACTGCCGCCACAGGGCTTCCAAACGATTCATCTGGCCGGTGGTGTCGTTCTTGAACCATTCTTCATGGTGTGCATTTAACACGACGATTAATCCGCGTTGGTTCGCCCAGCCAACCACTTCGGCAATGCGATCCAGAAATTTTGCGTCCACCGTGTATGGATTCGTTTCACACATGTGCTTTTGCCAGGTTACGGGCAGACGCACATGTTTGAAACCGGCTGCCTTGAAGTCGTCGAAAAATGCGGGCTGCGCCAGTTGTCGGCACCAGGTCCCTTCGCCATCCGGTGCGTCAAAGGTGTTCCCCAAATTGATGCCCGTTCCCATCAGGGCAATCTCTTCCCAAGCGGTGGGCGGCCCTGCCAGACATGTGGTTTCAAGACCGGTGGCAATTAAAACGAAGGCGAATCCAAGCCCGACGCAGTTCATTTTTGTCATAGCTCTAAAAAATCGTGACTGAATAACGTTTGCGCCTGGAGTTTATCCAAGGACGCTACAAATGGTAAATGCGAAAGGTTATTGTCAGAAACGGGTCAGCTCTTGAGATTGATATGTGGCGTCACAGCCCATCGCGGAAATCCTGTTTATGGAGCGGCTTGGCGAGATTGGCCAGCGGGTGGAAATGCAAAGGCTGAATTCTGAAGGCTGAAGGCTAAAATGAGCCGGAATTGGACGCCGGAAGACAAAAGGCCGAAGGTTGAAAAATTGCCGGCTACGGCTTGCGCCAGACGCGATAGAATCGCTGGGGACCGGTCGCGCTGTAGTCGGTCAGTGTTTTAACCGTGCCATCCCCCGGCACCGGCAATCCGGGAGTCCACCAACTGCCATTCAAAGTATCCGCATATTCCAAATACTGGCTCTTGCCGCGCACCGTCGGCGCGTCCAGGGACATCATCCCGATGCCCCGTTGTACATTCGTGATGAGCACCGGTGAGGACGCCAGTCCGGCCCCGAGCAACGCCAGACTTTGGTAGCCCCCGGCAGCGATCGCCACCACGTTGGACAAGCCGGGGGGAACATTGGTCTGGCTGTAATTATTCCATCCCCACGCCACCACCGTACCGTCATTGCGCAACGCGAGGCAGTGATAAAACCCGGCGGCAATGGCCACAACATTGGACAGACCCGGCGGCACATTGGTCTGGCCATAGGTGTTGTCACCCCAGACGACAACATTTCCGTTGGCAAGCAGAGCCATGGAATGTCGGCCGCCGGCCGCAACGGCAATGGCACCGCTCAATCCCGGCGGGATGTCAATTTGACCATACGAATCATCGCCCCAGCCCTGGACGCTGCCATTGGAATCCAAGGCGATGCCGTGATTCGCCAGCGAGGAAATGGCGATGATGTTGTATAGATTGAAAGCTCCCTTAACCTGCCCGTAGGTATCGTCGCCCCAGCCATAAACGTAGCCATCAGCAGTGAGGGCGTATGAATCATAAGTGCCGGCGGCGACCGCGACGATGTTGTGCAACCCCGATTGCAGGTCGCACTCTCCGTAAACGTTTTCCCCCCAGGCGTCCACGGTGCCATTGCCGTGCAAGACGATGGTATGATCCTGGCCGCCGGCCATGGCGACCATATCGGTCAGCCCGGTCGGGATGACCGTGTCGTTATAATTATTATATCCCCACAATTCCGCGGAGCCGTCACCCAGGCGGACAAAGCTATGGTACCACCCGGTGCCGATGGCGGCGACGCTCTGCAAATTTGTCGGCGTCGGCGCATAGGCATTGCCCCAGACGACCACAGCCTGGAGCGGGACGATGGGCGTCATGGTGAAACTGGCGCTGGCGGGAGTGAATTCCAATGCGAGCGGATAGCCCGCGCTGGAGTTGGAGATCGTGAACGACCGGACGCCAGGACCAAAGGACAGGGTTTGGCCCGGCGAAAACTGGCCAAGGCTGATTCCGTTGGTGCTGACGGCAAACGGGGCCGGGAAATTTGTGGGAAAACCCGGAATGCCGGTGAACACCGCTCCGGGCGTGGTCATGTCAAACCGGACAGCCGGGGTCGGAGCAAAACCAAACCAATCTCCGGAGGGGACGGCGGTGAAAGCGGAATTGTTGATGTTGGTGCTGGTTGGCAGGATGGGAGTTTGTTGCGCCAGACCGAGTGGAGTGAAGGAATAAGTCAGCGTCAAGGTGACATCGCCCCAGCAGTACTCGGCGTTCACGCCGTAGGTAGCTCCTGACACGGAGAAAAGTGCCGCTGGCGCAGCTGCGGTGAAGGTCACACTCCCGCTGCCGATATAGGCGGGAAAAGCGCCGGCCGCCAAGGTGCCCGAAAGATTGGTGCTGGAGCCAACCAGGATGGATTTGCTTTGGTTGCCGAGGACGACCGCGATGCCGACGTTCGAGAAGTTCAGCGAACTCAGCACCCCGCCGCCGGGCTGGATGAGGTTGATGTAATTGGTTTCAACCGCAGTCACATATTCATTGCCGGAACCACCATTGTGGACATTGACGTATTCCGTGGCTTCGCCCGACAATGAATAGGAAATGCCATTGAGTTGGGCAAAGGGCTGGCTGAACTGTGGGACCTGGAGCGTGTTGGTCCAGGGCATATACGCGCCGGAAGGAGTATTGGTGGTGTAGGAGACCTGGTCAGCGCAGGCGACGCGGACAAAGAAGACAAAAATGAACAGCCGGGAAAGAACCCTGAGGTAAAAGTTTTTAGGTTCCATAGACGTATATAATATTAAACAAACTGTTGCCGAATTGTCAAAACATACATGCCATCCGTCGGCAAGCCGGATATACGGCATGGCTTATGGAAACCCCGTTCAAAGTAATGGTTTTTAACCGGCGCAGACTGGGATTACGGAGCGGCAAATTAGTTTCGCGGCATCAGTCGAAGACCCCCGGCGCCCGCGCGAGCAGCTCCTCGCACCCCGCCCGGAGCTCCGGCACGAACGCCTGGAGCGCCGCTGCCCGCGTGTAGAACGCCTCGTCCCCGTCGATGCCCAGGGCGGCGAGCAGCCGGCGGTACCCCGCCCCGGACCAGGCCCGCACCTTCTCGTCGCCGTCGTTCTCGAGGATCCCCTGCACCACCGTCCGCAGGAGCATCACCTGGTACAGGGCCTCGCGGTGGTGGCCGTCGAGCAGCTCGCGGATGCCGGCGCGCTCCAGCTCCCGGACCTCCCGGGAGACGTTCCAGTCCGCGACCACGGGCGTGCGCCGCACCTCGACCGCAACATCGTAGGCGCGCTCGAGCTCCGCCACGAGTTCCCCGACCCCGGCGAGAGAGAGTTCCGCGCTGCCCAGCAAGCGCAGGAGCGTGTCGGCGAGGTCCTCGCGCCCGCCGGCGGCCAGCACCTCGCGGGCGGCGACGAAGACCCGGCGAGTGGTGGGATAACGGAGGGTGGCCACGAGCGGAACATTGGCGGCGCGGACCAGGCCGATGGCCAGCGCGGCGTTGCGCCAGCAGGGCGCGCGCAAGGCAGGGAGCGGCGGCGCACAGGGCCTCGGGCCAAAGGCCACGACACCCTTGACCGCCTGCGCCAGGCGCCGCTGCACGTGGCGCCGCCGGCGGAATTCGGGCCCCACCGCGGCGGAGAGCGCGCGGAGCCGGCCGGATGGATCGACGACGATGAGCGGCTCGTTAAACACCGGCGCGAGTAACATGTCCCCGAGGACCACCTCCGGGTCCGCGATCCGCGCCGCAGCGTGGAAGGACGGCTCGAGGACCACGTCGCGGTAGCCGAGCTTGCGCGGCGCGAAGCGTCCCCGGGGCTCGACGGTGTCGTTCGGCACATCGGCGTTGACGAAGATGAAGATGTCAACGTCCGAGCCCGCGGGGTGCGGCGCCGCGGGGTCCCTCTGCCGGGTCGAACCCGTCAGGATGGCCCCCACGACCTCAGGGACGTTCTTCACCTCCTCGCGGACCCAGACCTCGGCCGCGAGCCTCGCTTCACGTTCGGTGATCATCGGGTCCCCTCCCCGGGATGCCGCCCTGTACTTAACGCTACGCGGGTGAAGGAGAATTGGTGTTGAGTCTCACCAAGCATGGCGCGACCTTGCCGAAGGCGAACTGCGGTGTCAACCGGCAAGCATTGGCTGTCGCGACTCTTTAATAATGTCCCCCTATGAACTCGCTTAAAATGTCCCCATTGGGGCGTTGCTGGTGTAGAGCAACGGCCATAAATGGAGATATTAATAATGAGTGGCAAGGAACGGAAACGGA
>JBKQOA010000078.1:0-4447 GCA_052145735.1 Limisphaerales bacterium | reverse complement strand
TGGGCGAGCCGTTGCGCATCAAGCAGGGCGATATTCACAACAGGGGACACGCCATCGAATGCCGCATCAACGCCGAAGACCCCTTCGATGATTTCCGGCCCTGCCCCGGCCGGGTCGCCATGTATTACGCCCCGGGCGGACGCGGCGCCCGCGTGGACAGCCATGTCTATGCCGGCTACTCCATCCCGCCCAACTACGATTCCATGATTGGCAAACTCATCGCCCACGGCAAAGACCGCCGCGAAGCGATGGACATCATGAGCCGCGCCCTGTCCGAATACATGATCACCGGCATCACCACCACCATTGCCTTTGAGCAGGCGATATTGCAGGACCCGAATTTCCGGCGCGGCACCTACTCGACCAATTTCCACGAACAGCTCCTCGGCGGCGCCCGCCGCGAACTGCTGGAAGAGAATGCCTGATTTATGTGTGCAGGATTTGAACTCATTCACTGACCTTGAAACGCTACCGGGTCATCCTGGACACCAATGTGATTTTGGCGGCGATGCGCTCGCCGACCGGCGCATCACACCGTCTGTTGTTCACCATTGGGCACGCTCGCTGGCAGAGCGTGGTCACGCCAGCGTTGATGTAAGAGTACGAGGAAGTGGTTCGAAGACCAGGCAACGTGCCCGGATTGACGCCACAGTGGTCAACGACAATCATTTCTTTCCACTGGCGACAATTATTATTTGCCAGTAGTTCAGGGTTAATTCTTCATCTCATTTCTCATCATCTGTGTTCAGGTTTGGGGAAGTCCCCTTCGGTGGAACGGAGTCCTTGTCGCCGTCAGGCGACAAGGACGCAGTGGAACCGAAGGGGACTTCGGGCGGTTCGGCCTGGCTCCGTTGCCGCCCTTCTGCTTTCTGCGCCCGCACGCTCGGGCCGTTGAACTCCAGGATGGTCGCGTGATGCACCAGCCGGTCGATCGCCGCCATCGTGGTCATCGGGTCCTTGAATATCTGGTCCCATTTCGAGAACACCAGATTGCTGCTGATGAGCACGCTGCGCCGCTCGTAGCGCTCGGCCAGAAAGGTGAACAGGACCTCCATTTCCTGGCGATCCTGCTGCACGTATCCCAGATCATCCAAAATAACCACGGCGTAGCGATCCAGGCGCTGCAGTTGGCTTTCCAAGCGCAGTTCCTTTTTGGCCACCAACAGCTCCTGCACCAGTTTGAAGGTCGGCGTGAAAAGCACCGGGTAACGGTGGCGCAGGATCAACTCCCGCCCCAGCGCGGCCAAAAAATGGCTCTTGCCCCGGCCCGGCAAACCAAAGGCCAAAAGGTTCTCGGCCCGGTCCACAAAGTGGCCTTCCAGCAGTGTCGGCAACAGCCGGCGGATTTTGGGCGGCAGGATCTTTTCGTCCAAATTGCCCAGGGTCTTGCCGTCCGGCAACCCGGACTCTTTCAACAGCCGCCGCGTCTTGCGCTCGCGCCGATCCTGTTCTTCGCTTTCGCACAGGCGCTGGAGCAGACGCCGGTAGCCCCAGTTTTCCCGCTCGGCTTGCGCCACGCTCTCCTGCCAAATGGCCGCCATGGTGGGCAGCCGGAAGGAGCGCAACAGTCCCGTCAGTCCTTCAGCCGACACAGCCCACCTCCTCCTCCAAACTCAACAGCGCGTCATAGGAACGGCATTCGGGCTGCAGTTCCTCCAGCTCCACCTGGCACTGTGGCCGGGGCCGCAGGATCCGCCCCAACTCGGCCACGCTCCAGGCCGGATAGGGCGGGCTCAAATAATCCGCCAGCATGACCTCCACCTGGCTTTCTCCGGCCTCGCTGGCCAGCTTCAGCAAACGAAGATAATCCACCGACCCGCGCCGGTCTCCCTGCCGGGCGACCAGGTGATCGTAAGCTTGACGGAAGAGCAGCCCCGGAAACAACTGCTCCCGATACCGATAGCGCTCGAAAGCGCCGGGTTTGCGCAACAGGTGGTCAATCACATGCCGGTAATCCAGCACCACGCCCCGGTCCCCGCAACAGCGCGGCAGGCTCATCAGCAGTTCCCGTCCGCTGTAAAGCCGCAACTCCCGCTCATATACTTCCACCTTGAGCTGCTGGCCAATCAATCGCGCCGGCACCGAGTAGCCCACCTTCTTGACCCGAATCGTGCTGGACCAACCGACCGTGCAAGTCACCTCGTCATATTCGCTTAACCGGGTCGGCGGCAGCGGCCTCATCAGCGCCAACTCCGCCGCCAACTTCTCCTGCCGCCCGTGATTGGCGCGCTCCAAGACCTGTCGCAAAAACTGTTCGTAGGCCGCTTCCGATTCGAAATCCCGGCTGGCCCGCAGCAGCAAACGCTGCCGCAGCCGGCGCTTCAAATGGCCGTTGCTCGATTCGACGTCGCCGTTCTCGTTCGGACAGTTGATGCCAATGGTCCGCGCCCTCAGTCCAAAATGCTCGCACAAGGAAAGGAATTGCTGGTTGAACTCCCGACCGGTTCCCCCGCCGCCGACCCGGTGGGTGGCCGCGCTGCTGTTGTCCACCCGCAACTCCTGCGGCACCTTGCCCAGCCGGTGCAACGCTTCCTGCAGCCCCTGCTTGCAGGACAGCAACGACTCGGACAGACAGGGCGTGGCCCATTCCCAGTTGGAATGCGGCAACACGCAATGACAGAGCAGGTGGTCGTAAGGCTGGCCGCCGAGCGTGATCGCCAGTTCGGCGGCGTGGGTCCAATCCATTTGCAGGGCCCGCCCCGCCTCCCAGTCCTGCGGAAAAAACACTTCCTGGTCAGGCCCGTGGCGCAATCGCCACAGCTTGACCCGACGCTGAAAAGTCCGCAGATGCTTTTCCTGCATCGCCCAGGGCGAACGCTCCCCCAAATACTCGAAGAGCGTTTTGGCTTCCAAATCCGGTGCCTCCGCCAGCATCGCTTCCGCTTGCGGCCAGATCTCGGCCAGCGGATCTTCCCGCGTGGGCCAGGTGTGTTTGACTTGCAGTTCCTGGGGCGTTCGCGCCGCTTGGATATACTTCCGGGCCGTCGGGCGGCTCATGTCCGCCTTCAGGGCGCTGTTCGTTACGTTTCCAGTCTCTTGATAGTTGTTCATCAGTTTTCGGTATTGCTGTTTGGTGATCATGGCCAGCAGCGCCGCCCAAGCCCTTTGGCCTTGGGGGAAGCCGCCGCCTGATCATTCCCAAACCACCGGCAAACCGATAATCGTCACTGGAAAATTTTAATTGTCGCCACGCACCACAGGACATCACCAACATCCTGGACCTGATTTATGAGCAATCGCACCGGCAGTTCGTCTGGTTTTCGTGGCGTCCCTTGTCATCCGCTCCGGGCGATGACGCGATTTTGGAAGCCGCTATTGCCGGAGGGTGTGACTTTGTGGTATCTTTCAATGAACGACACCTCCGTGCGGCGAGAGAATTCGGCATCGAAATCCTCAAGCCCGCGGACCTGCTCAGACTGATAGGCGAAAGCAAATGAAAGCAATTGAACTGAACATGCCGGATGACGTTTACGAGAAGCTGGAAAACCTGGCGTCACACGACCATCAATCGGTCAATGTGTTCGCGCTGCGGAAGCTCGAAGAATTTGCCCGCGCCTGCGAGGGTTTCAGGGAATTGGAGCTGCGCGCGCAGCGAGGCAGCCGCGAGAAATTCGAGGCGGCAATGGCCAAGGTCCCGAATGGCCCGCCCATGCCGGGCGATGAACTGTAAAGCCAATCCACCCGCCAAATTCTCGCGAAGAGATTACTGAGGTTTTTACCGTGCAAAAGGGGCTTACCAAGAAGCTTGACTACGAGAAGGCCAAACTGAAGTCCAAGGCAACCCAGCCAGATTACCGTGACCGTCTCAGGGACGAGGGTGACAATTTCGACCGCGACGGGTCCTCTGAAACCATCACACTGGCCGAAGCGTGGACGAGAGAGGGATTTCGCAAAGACATTTGCTATGAGAAAACGAGGGCGTTGGAATTCTACGCCAGCAAACTACGAGGCTCACTGGTCAGGGTGGGGAAATGGAAGTTCAGATTCAGATTTAAGCCAGCCGAGTTTGCAAAAGAGAACGACATTTCCGTTCAAGAAAGTGTGGAATGCCTGGGCAATGTCCAGGCAGAGGCGCAGGAGCGCTTGGATATGACCTTGAGGAGTGCGCGCCGGTCCACATTTGACTGGCACGAGCAAACAAATGATCGAACCGGCAAAACCCGATTTGTGCGGCGGCTGCGCTTCAGGACGTTGCTTCCGATTGTTGGGCCTGTCGAGTGGAGCAGAATTTACAAGCGAATCGAACTTTGCCCAATGGAGCAAGAAACCAACGCCTGACTCTCCAAAGGAGGTCAACTGCGCGAGGCGTGACCGTGTGTATTGCGCCCAAAAACTATTGGACATCCTTGAAGGGCGAACACGACGTTCGCCCGCCGAAAAATTCTGATCGCCGCGGCGCGAATTTGATACCGCAATTGGATGCTGTTTGCCATTTTCCCGGTCAACT
>JBKQOA010000077.1:0-2618 GCA_052145735.1 Limisphaerales bacterium | reverse complement strand
CTGAAATACCAACGAATTAGTAACGGCCGCGACCGCCGCCGCCACCGCCGCCGTAACCGCCGCCGCTGCCGCCGTATTCACGACGACCGCCGCCGCCGCCACCGGGCGCGCGTTCTTCACGCGGCTTGGCCACGTTGACCGTGAGGGCGCGACCGCCGAGCTGCGAGCCGTTCAGCGCCGCAATGGCCTTCTGCGCCTCTTCGGCTGTGCCCATGGTGATGAAGCCAAAACCGCGGGGGCGGCCGGTGACCCGGTCGGTCATCAGGTTGGCTTCAACGACAGTGCCGTGCGCCGCAAAGGCGTCCTGCAGGTCGTTTTCCGTGGTGTTGAAGGAAAGATTTCCAACAAACAATTTGCTGCTCATGTGATGTTTAACTGTCCAAGACTAAACTTTGCTTTGACCAGACTGTTCCCGATTATCGGATTTCAAATCATCACTGAACTGAAGTTCACCTGAAGATTTACCATGCCTCGCAAGCCTCAAGCCAGCTGACAGACGTGAAAAGAGTCGCACTTTTCCAGGGAATGGCAAGCATTATTTGGATAAATTTTTCAGACAAAAACGCTAATGCCCTCCAGGTCCGGTGCGCGGCCACAGCCCGGTTCCGGGGCCTTGATGCGGGTGCATTGGCCAAATCAGTTTGAAGAGCGCCGCGCTTCGATGCCTCCATGCCTTTATCTAATCCGAAATTGGTGTTCGGAAAGCAACTTTTGCTTTGAGTCTCCAGGTTTCCGAGGTTAGGTTGGTGGGGTTTTAATCCCCGGACCGGCAGCCTGACTGCCTTTTGAATTTACGCCTATGAGCCAAACGTCTGCGTCTGACAAAAAGACCGGCACCCCGCCGGCCAAATCGGGTTTTACCGCGCCCAAATATCCCGGCGTGCGCGTCACCTGCAACGGCAATTTCCTGGTGGCCGAACACGTCGAAACCCGCATCACCGAGGGCGGCGTTTTCTACCCCATCACGCCCTCCACCGAAGGCGGCGAGATTTACCAGGGCGCTTTTGCCGCCGGCAAACTGGATGTCTGGGGCCGTCAGAAAATCGCCGTCGAGGCGGAAGGCGAACATGCCGCGCAGGGCGGCGCCACGGCCTTCGCCGTCAGCGGCAAACGCACGGTCAATTTCACCTCCGGCCAGGGCATCGTCTATGCCATGGAGCAGTATTATCACGCGCCCGGCAAGTTCTCCACCATGGTGCTCGAGGTCGGCGCCCGCGCCCTCACCAAGCAGGCCCTCAACGTCCATTGCGCCCACGACGATTTCTACGCCGCGCTCGACACGGGCTGGACGATGCTCGTCAGCAAGGACGCCCAGCACGCCGCCGACCAGGCCGTCATCCTCCGCAAGGTCAACGAGCTGGCGCTCAACCCGGGCATGAACATCCAGGACGGCATGCTCACCACCCATTCCGAGCGCACCTACCTCGCGCCGGAAGCCGAGCTGCTCCGCGAATTTCTCGGCGCCGTGGACGACATCATCGAATGTCCCACGCCCGCCCAGCGCGAATTGTTCGGCTCCAAACGCCGCCGCGTGCCGGAAATGATGGACCTCAAAAATCCCGTCCTGCTCGGCCCGGTGGAAAACCAGGAGCACCACATGAACGGCGTCGTCGCGCGCCGCAATAATTTCAACGAGCCCATCCTCAAATTCCTCGAGGATGCCTACGCCGAATTCGGCCGGCTCACCGGGCGTCACTACGGCCTGATCCAGCAATTCAAGTGCGACGATGCGGACACGGTATTCATCTCGCTCGGCTGCGCCGCGGATAATATCGAGGCCGCGTGCGATTACCTGCGCGAAAAACGCAACGCCAGGGTCGGCTCCATCCACATCAACGTCATCCGCCCGTTCCCCGAGGCCGCCGTCATCAACGCGTTGCGCGGCAAGAAGAACGTCATCATCCTCGAACGCACCGACGAAGGCATGGCGGGCGACAACCCGCTCGCGCGCGACATCCGCGTCGCGCTCGGCAAGGCCAACGAGGCCGCGAAGTTCGGCGGCGCGCTGCCCGGCCTCACGCCCGGGGAGACGCCCCGCATCTTCCGCGGCAGCTACGGCATCGGCTCGCGCGATTTCCGTCCCGAACACACGCTCGGCGCCTGGGAATACGCCACCGGCCATACCCGCCGCCAGGACGGCGCCAGCGCCGCGGGCGGCGAAACCTATTTCACCCTCGGCATCGACCATCCCTACGCCGTCATCAGCAAGGAAACGCCGTCGCTGCTGCCCGACGGCGCCATCGCCGTGCGGTTCCATTCCATCGGCGGCTGGGGCATGATCACCACGGGCAAAAACCTCGGTGAAATCGTCGGCGAATTCGGCGACCTCATCAAACATCGCGATGCCGAGACCGACCCGGACGGGCGGCTCAAGGAAAAATTGTTCGTGATGGCCAACCCGAAGTACGGCTCGGAGAAAAAGGGCGCGCCGACGAATTATTATCTCACCGTCGCCCCCGACATCATCAAGGTGAACTGCGAGCTCAACCACGTGGACGTCGTGCTCTGCTGCGATCCGAAGGCGTTCACGCACACGAACCCGCTCGAAGGCATCAAGCCCGGCGGCTGCATCGTCTGGGAATCCAGCGACACCCCGGAAACCGCCTGGCAGCGCATCC
>JBKQOA010000076.1:0-80749 GCA_052145735.1 Limisphaerales bacterium | reverse complement strand
CTCTCCACGGCTTCGCGCCCAACGCGTTCGTCCCCGATCCCAACGCCTACGAGTGGCGCGTGCAGTGAGGAAAACTCTGCCGAAGGATAGTCGTTGTCAGCAGTTAGACAGAGTTCGACAAGAATGCGGGGAAGCTCACCACGAGTTCGACGCCGCCGGAACACCCTAACGAGGCGCCTACAACCATGGGGTTTTCGATACTCAATCAGAGAGGCACCCATTTCGATGCGATACAAAACGTGGAGACTCCGGATCCTGTCCCGTAAACACGCGCCAGTAACTATTCTCCCGACGAACGTTGTTACCGAACCTAACGAAACAGCGCGACCCTGAGGAATCGCGCTGTCTCGTTGAGCTCCGAAGGGTAGGTTAGAGGGCTTTGACCGCGCCGACCAACTTGTCGATCGACGACTTGGCGTCGCCGAAGAGCATCGCGGTGTTGGGCAGTTCGTAGAGCGGGTTGTCGATGCCGGCGAAGCCGGGCTTCATCGAGCGCTTGAGTACGATGACCTGGTGTGACTTGTCGACGTCGAGGATCGGCATGCCGTAGATCGGGCTCGAGGTCACGTTACGCGCCGCCGGGTTGGTGACGTCGTTGGCGCCGATGATCAGCGCGACGTCGGTGCGCGGGAACTCCGGGTTGATGTCGTCCATGTCGAAGAGCGCGGGATACGGCACGTTGGCTTCGGCCAACAGGACGTTCATGTGTCCCGGCATGCGACCGGCGACGGGATGGATCGCGTACTTGACGTCGACGCCGTGCTTCTCGAGCTGGTCGGCCAGCTCGCGCACGCTGTGCTGTGCCTGAGCGACGGCCATGCCGTAGCCGGGAACGACGACGACGTGCTTGGCGTAGGCGAGCATCGTCGCGACGTCGTCGACCGACGCCTCGCGAACCGTGCCGCCCGATACGCCCGCCGCCGCCCCGCCGGCGCTCTCGTGGACCGCGCCGAACGCACCGAAGAGGACGTTGGTGATCGAGCGGTTCATGGCTTTGCTCATCATCAGCGTCAGCAGCGTACCTGAGGCGCCGACCAGCGCGCCCGCGATGATGAGGACGTTGTTGCCCAGCACGAAACCGGTGAGCGCCGCCGCAAGGCCCGTGAACGAGTTGAGCAACGAGATGATCACCGGCATGTCGGCGCCGCCGATCGGCAGGACGAAGAGCACGCCGAGCAGCGAGGCCGCGACGAGCGCGACGAAGTAGGCCTGCACCGGGTGGACGTTGGCGATGACCAGCCCGGCGCAGACGACAGCCACGATCCCGATCAGGCCGTTGACGATCTGCTGCCCCGGATAGGTGATCGGCCGGCCCGTCATCAGTTCTTGGAGTTTGAGGAAGGCGATGATGCTGCCGAAGAAACTGATCGCGCCGATCATGCTCGAGAGCACGATCGTGATGCCCTGATCGGTCGGAATCGGGTCGACGCCGGGGTTGAGTTTGAGGAACTCGGCCGTCGAGACGAGCGCGGCCGCGCCGCCGCCGGCACCGTTGAAGAGCGCGACCATCTGCGGCATGGCGGTCATCTTCACCGAATACGCGCCAATTGCGCCGATGATGAGGCCGAGGATCGTGCCGGTGGCGATGAGCGTATAGTTGAATGTCCAGCCCTGCGACCAGACGTACTCGCCGCCGGGTTTGTGCAGGGCGAGCAGCGCGACGAGCATGCCCGCCGCCGCCAGGAGGTTGCCGCGCCGCGCGGTCTTGGGTGAACTCAACAGCTTGATGCCAATGATGAATAAAACCGCGACGCCGATGATGATGAGGGCAATGGTGGAACTCATGGCTGTTTCTTCTTCTTGAACATTTGCAGCATGCGGTCCGTGACCATGAAGCCGCCGAACACGTTGGCCGATCCGAAGATCACCGCGACAAAGCCGAGCGCTTGGGCGAGGTGGGTGGAGGCGTCGGCCAGCACCAGGATGCCGCCGAACAAAATGATTCCGTGAATGGCGTTCGTGCCGGACATCAACGGCGTGTGCAGCATCGAGGGCACTTTCGAGATGACTTCAAACCCCACGAAAACCGCGAGGATGAAAATAAATAAAACGTTTGTATCCATAAGATTGATCTGTTTTCAGGTGCCAATCGGCATCATTTCCCGGCCAGCTTCTCATTGACGATCCTGCCGCCGTGCGTGACCAGGCAGCCCTTGATGATTTCATCTTCGAGCTTGAGCACGAAATTTCTGTTCTGTTTGTCCCAGAATTCCTCGACGAGGCTCACGAGGTTCGCCGCGTAAACCTGGCTGGCGTGCAGCGGCACGCGCGCCGGCAAATTGGCGATGCCGACAATCTTCACGCCGCTGCGGTCGGTTACCTGGTCGTAAACCACACCCTCGACGTTGCCGCCGGTTTCCACCGCCAGGTCCACCACCACGCTGCCCGGCTTCATCGCGTTGAGCATGTCGGCGGTGACCAGGACCGGCGCGCGGCGGCCGAACACCTGCGCCGCCGTGATGACCACGTCGGAATCGCCGCAGGTTTTTTTCATGGCCTCCCGCTGCTTCTGAATTTGCTCGTCGGTCAGCGCTTTGGCGTAACCGTCCTTGGTCTGGCCGGTCTCGCCCAGGTCGATCTTGAGAAATTGTGCCCCGAGCGACTTGACCTGCTCTTCCACGACCGGCCGCGTGTCATAAGCCGTGACTTTTGCGCCCAGCCGCTTGGCCGTCGCAATCGCCTGCAGACCGGCGACGCCGACGCCGATGATGAAGACCTTCGCCGGCAGAATCGTGCCCGCCGCCGTGGTCATCATCGGGAAAATCTTGTTGGCGTAGCGCGCGGCAAGAATGACCGCTTCATAACCGCCAAGGTTCGCCTGCGATGACAGCACGTCCATTTTTTGGGCGCGGGTCGTGCGGGGAATCAATTCCATGCTGATGGAGCTGATGCCGCGGTCGGCAAATTTTTGGATTAATTCCTTTTCGTTGAACGGATCGAGGAAGCTGGCGTGAGCCGAATTGGGCTTGAGCCATGCGATTTCATCCACCGGCGGCTTGCGCAGGCGCAGCACCAGGTCGCCGGAGCTGATAAGCGCCTTGCGGTCGGTGGCGACGCCCGCGCCGGCTTTGGCATAGGCGTCGTCGGCAAAGCCTGCCGCGAGGCCGAGGCCGGCTTCGACCTCCACTTGCGCGCCGAGTTTGACGAGCTTGGCGGCCCCGTCCGGCGTCAGCGGCACCCGGGTCTCGCCCGGGTGCGTTTCCTTGGGAACGGAAATTTTCATTTCAGAAAAAATTGAACATTGAAATTATCACAACTCATTCACACAGCACAATGTAAAAGCCCGGACGAAAGGCGCGGATTTGGACCATCCCCGCCCGGCTTTGTTTTAGCGTTGGATGCGGGCGGAGCCGCCTTTGGCAAAGGACTTGACCTGGTCCACCGTCGCCATCGTGGTGTCGCCGGGGAACGTGGTCAGCAACGCGCCGTGGGCCCAGCCGAGATTGACGGATTCCTGCGGTGATTCGCCGGTAAGCAAGCCGTAGAAGATGCCCGACGCGAAGCCGTCACCGCCGCCCACGCGGTCATGGACGTCAAGTTCACAGGTGGGCGAGGTGTAGGTCTGGCCGTCAATCCACGCCACGGCGCCCCAGCTGTGGCGGTTGGTCGAGTGGACCTCGCGCAGCGTGGTGGCCACGGCTTTGACACTCGGGAAATGCTTCACCACCGAGTCAATCATCCCGAAGAAAACGCTCGGATCGAGTTTGCTCTTGGCCGTCACGTCCGGCCCCTTCAAGCCGAGACCCTTCTGCAGGTCTTCCTCGTTGCCCACCAGCACGTCCACGTGTTCGACGATGCCTTTCATCACCGACAACGCCTTCTCCTGGCCACCCCAGATGTCCCAGAGTTTCTGGCGGAAATTCAGGTCGAAGGACGTCACTGCTCCGGCCTCCTTGGCGGCCTTCATGGCTTCGATGATCAATGGGCCCGTGGTCTCGGACAGCGAGGCAAAGATGCCGCCGCTATGGAACCAACGCACACCCGGGCCGAAAATTTCCTTCCAGTTGAAATCGCCGGGCTTGAGCATCGCGCCCGCTTCATTGCAGCGGTTGTAAAACACCACCGGGGCGCGCACGCCGTGGCCCTGGTCGCTGTAAACGGTCGCGTGGTTCGGGCCGCGCACGCCATCGTGCTTGAATTTCCTGTAAAACGACTTCACGCCCATCGCCCGGACGCGCTCGGCAATCAGGTCCCCGATGGGGTATTCCACCAGCGCCGTGGCAATGCCGGTGTTCAGGCGGAAGCAATCCGACAGGTTGGCGGCGCAATTGAACTCGCCGCCGCTCACGTGGATATGGCACTCCGTCGCCTTGCGAAACGGGATGATGCCGGGGTCGAGGCGGTGGACGAGCGCGCCGAGGGACAGAAAGTCCAGCGCGCCATTTCTGGGAATATTCAAACCTTTGCTCATGGTGTCATTTTAATGATTTTTCGTGTTCGGCATTTAATGTCTTGAATAGAATTCCAGAACGTCCGGGAGGTGCAAGGCGCTTTATTTGCAAAACTATTTGGTTTTTTTGCAAAATTCCCCCAAAACGTTGCCAGTCATGACGGGAGTGGTGTAAGGTGGTTTGGAAATTTATGTTGTATTACGAACGCGGTTCGGTGGCTGACAAGCTGTCCTTGGATGATTTGCGCAAGGGGCTGTCCCATGCTTTCGACCATCTCGGTCCGCGCAAGCGGGTGCTGGTGATTCCCCCGGATTTCACCCGGTTCCATTCGCACGCCGGGCCGCTGACCCGGCTCGTCTACGATTACTACGGAGAACGTTTGACGGATGTTCTGCCCGCGTTGGGCACGCACACGCCCATGACCCCGGCGCAAATCGCCGAGATGTTCGCCGGCGTGCCGGAGAGCCTCTTCCGCGTACATAACTGGCGCACCGGCATCACCACCGTCGGCGAAGTGCCGGGGGAGTTTGTGCGGCAGGTCTCGGACGGTGCGGTCGATTTTCCCTGGCCGGCGCAACTGGCCAATCTCATCTGGAATGGCAAGCACGATTTGATCCTGTCCGTCGGCCAGATCGTCCCGCACGAAGTCATCGGCATGGCCAATTACAACAAAAACATCTTCGTCGGCACGGGCGGCCAGGAAGGCATCAACAAAAGCCATTTTGTCGGCGCCGCCTACGGCATGGAACGGATGATGGGGCGCGCGGACACCCCGGTGCGGCGCATCCTCAACTACGCCTCCGAACATTTCACGAAGCATCTGCCCATCGTCTATGTCCACACCGTGGTGGGGCGCGGCAACGACGGCAGGCTGGTCGTGCGCGGCCTGTACATCAGCGACGACATTTCCGGCTTCGACAAGGGCGCGGCGCTCTCGCTCAAGGTTAATTTCGAGATGCTCGACGAACCGCTCCAGAAGGTGGTGGTTTACCTGGACCCGTCCGAATTTAAGAGCACGTGGCTGGGCAACAAGAGCATTTACCGCACCCGCATGGCAATGGCCGATGGCGGCGATTTGATCGTGCTTGCGCCCGGGCTGAAGGAATTCGGCGAGGACAGGGAAATTGACCGGCTCATCCGCATATACGGCTATCGCGGCACGCCCGAGACGCTGGCGGCGGTCAAGGCCAACACCGAGTTGCAGAACAATCTCAGCGCGGCGGCGCATTTCATTCACGGTTCGTCAGAAGGCCGGTTCAACGTTACGTATTGTCCCGGCCACCTCACGCAATCAGAAATTGAAAGCGTGAATTTCAAATATGCCGACCTGAAGCAGATGACCCGGCGTTATGATCCCGCCAAACTCAAGGACGGCTGGAACACAATGGCGGACGGCGAAAAAATCTTCTATATTTCGAACCCGGCACTCGGTTTGTGGGCGTATCGGGGGCGATTCAAAGACTGACCAAACCAACCAAAACCAACCCAGTACGAAGGAAAACAAGGATGAACGTTCCATTCAAGGTGGATTTGAAGGACCAGGTCGCGCTCGTGACGGGCGGCGGCGGGGTCTTATGCAGCACCATGTCGCGCGCGCTGGCCGCGTGCGGCGCGAAAATCGCCGTGGCGGATTTGAAACTGGAAGCGGCCGAAGTCGTGGCGGCGCAGATTCGCCAGGAAGGCGGCACGGCCATCGGTGTCGCGTGCAACGTGCTGGAAAAGGAAAGCCTGGCGACGGCCAACGAGAAGGTGAAGCAGGAGCTTGGCCCGGTGGACATGCTCATCAATGGCGCCGGCGGCAATCACCCCAAAGGCACGACCAGCCTCGAACATTTGCGCAAGGAAGACCTGTCCGGCGCGGCTAAGGAAATCATCACCTTTTACGATCTCGACCCGAAAGGCGTCGAGTTCGTGTTCAATCTGAATTTTCTCGGCACGTTGCTCCCGACCCAGGCATTCACCCGTGAGATGGCCGGCAAAGGCAAGGGTACCGTCATCAACATCTCCTCGATGAACGCGTTCCGCCCGCTGACCAAAATCCCGGCCTACAGCGGCGCCAAGGCGGCGGTGAGCAATTTCACCCAATGGCTGGCGGTGCATTTTTCGAAGGTCGGCGTTCGCGTCAACGCCCTCGCCCCCGGCTTCTTTCTCACGGATCAGAACCGTGCCTTGTTGACCCGGCCGGATGGCTCGCTGACACCGCGCGCCAACACCATCATCGCGCACACGCCGATGGGCAAGTTTGGCGTGCCGGAGGACCTGGTCGGCGTGCTGTTGTGGCTGGCTTCCGCCGAAGCCTCCGGTTTTGTGACCGGCGTAGTGATTCCGATTGATGGCGGTTTTGCCGCATTCAGCGGGGTTTAATCCGGGACCGGGCGGAACAAAAATCGGATTTTCCCGCACGGATGTTTTTGGCAGGCTCTCGTGCGGTTTTTGAATTAACGGACAAATTATATGGAATCAAAAGCTGACATCGGACTGATCGGTCTGGCCGTCATGGGCCAGAATCTCATTCTCAACATGAACGACCACGGCTTCACCGTCGTGGCCTACAACCGCACCGTGTCCAAGGTGGATGACTTCCTCAACAACGAGGCCAAAGGCACCAAGGTCATCGGCGCCCATTCGCTCCAGGAAATGGCCGCGTTGCTCAAGCGCCCCCGCCGCGTGATGCTCATGGTCAAGGCCGGCAAGCCCGTGGACGAATTCATCGAACAGCTCCTGCCTGTGCTCGAAGCCGGCGACATCATCATTGACGGCGGCAACTCGCTGTTCGAGGACACCATCCGCCGCACCAAATATGTCGAGAGCAAGAGCCTGTTGTACATTGGCACCGGCGTGAGCGGCGGCGAAGAGGGCGCGCGCCACGGTCCGAGCATCATGCCCGGCGGATCGCCCGCCGCCTGGCCGCATGTGAAGCCCATCTTCCAGGCCATCGCCGCCAAGGTGGAAGACGCCACACCGTGTTGCGATTGGGTGGGCGAAGGCGGCGCCGGCCATTATGTCAAAATGGTCCACAACGGCATCGAATACGGCGATATGCAGTTGATTTGCGAAGCCTACAACCTGATGAAAACCGGCCTGGGCCTGACGCCGGAGCAGATGCACGAAATTTTTGGGGAATGGAACAAGGGCGAACTGAATTCCTATCTCATCGAAATCACCCGCGACATTCTGGCTTACAAAGACACCGATGGCCAGCCGCTGGTGGACAAGATTCTCGACACCGCCGGCCAGAAAGGCACCGGCAAATGGACGGTCGTCTCCTCGCAGGACCTGGGCATTCCCATCACGCTGATTGCCGAGGCGGTCTATGCGCGCTGCGTTTCGGCCATGAAAGAGGAGCGCGTCGCCGCGGCCAGGAAATTGAAAGGGCCCAAGCCCACCATCAAGGGCGACCACCAGAAATTCATCGAGGCCATCCGCCAGGCGCTGTATGCGTCAAAGATTGTCAGCTACGCGCAGGGTTACATGCTCATGCGCGCGGCGGCGGCGGAATACAAGTGGAACCTGAACTACGGCGGCATTGCGCTCATGTGGCGCGGCGGCTGCATCATCCGCAGCGTGTTCCTGGGCAAGATCAAGGAAGCGTTCGACAGGAACCCGAAGCTGTCGAACCTGATGCTCGACCCGTTTTTCAAGAAGGCCGTCAAGGACTGCCAGCGTGCCTGGCGCAACGTGGTGGCCATCGCGGCCAAGAAGGGGATTCCAGTTCCGGCCTTCAGCACGGCGCTGGCGTTTTACGATGCTTATCGGAGCGAACGGTTGCCGGCGAACCTGTTGCAGGCGCAACGCGATTACTTCGGCGCGCACACCTACGAACGCGTGGACCACCCGCGTGGCGAATTCTTCCACACCAACTGGACCGGCCACGGCGGCACCACCG
Source organism: Limisphaerales bacterium (assembly GCA_052145735.1). Classification (GTDB taxonomy): domain Bacteria; phylum Verrucomicrobiota; class Verrucomicrobiia; order Limisphaerales; family UBA11358; genus UBA11358. The sequence goes on along the minus strand of JBKQOA010000076.1, from coordinate 72,472 downwards.
CCAGCACGACCTACACGGTGTAACTGGTGGGGCCGACCTGCCGGTCGGTCTGGACGCTGCAATGCGGCGTCCCCACCCAAAAAATTCAGGCGCGGGCTTCGGCCCGCGCTTTTGTTTTTCAGCGGTGGTGCCGGGTTTACAGATCGGTGATGGGCTTGTGCCGGGGCACGAGCGCCTTCATGAGGAACCACGCAATCGGATAACTCAGAGCGCAAACGATGAACATGATGAGGTAGGCGGTTTGCGGTGTCTGGACAAAGGTGTCACGCAGCCGGCCTTGAAGCAATTGGATAAGCACGCCGCCGATGCCGCCGGCCATGGTGCCAATGCCGGTCACCGAGGCCACGGTCTTTTTGGGAAACATGTCGGAAACCGTCGTGAAGAGATTCGCCGACCAGGCCTGGTGCGCCGTGCAGCCGATGCAAATCATGGCCACGGCGAGCGTTGCGGCCAGACTGCCAAAACGGTTCACATCTCCGAAGTACTGTGTCAACAAGACCGCTAGCGGAAAGAGGGCGATGCCCAGCATGGTCATCATGCGCGCTTGGTAAACGGCCATGCCGCGTTTGATGAGGATAAGCGGAATGCTGCTGCCATAAATGCTGCCGAGAATGGAAACCCCATAGACGATAAAAGTGGGCATCCGTACTTCGCTTTGCGTCATCTTAAATTGATCGTGCAAATAAGCCGGCAGCCAGAATAAATAAAACCACCAGATCCCGTCGGTCATGAATTTGCCCGCGATGAATGCCCAGAGTTGACGATAGCCAAACAACCGCAGCCACGGAACGGCGGCCTGGTCACCCGTCTGGACGTCCGCGGCGCCTTCGTCATCAATATGAATGTAATCGTATTCAGTTTTGGAAAGCTGCGGATGCTTCGATGGTGGATTGTAAAGCCGGAACCAGAAAATCAGCCAGCAGAACCCCAGGGCGCCGGTGACAATGAACGCCCATTTCCAGCCCTGTTCATCGCCAAAATAGACCATGAAGGTTGGAACGAGCAGCGCCGCGATCATGGCGCCGGCGTTCGACCCGGCGTTGAAAATCGAAGTCGCCAGCGCGCGTTCGCGTTTGGGAAACCACTCGGCCACCGTTTTAATGGACGCGGGAAAGTTGCCGGCTTCGCTAACGGCAAACAGGCTCCGCACCATAATATGCATCGCCAGCAACCTCCCGACGAAGGCGTTGAGAATCCCGAAAACGGACCACGCGATGAGCGAAAGCGCCAAGCCCAGCTTCGTGCCGATTCGATCAACGAGCCATCCGGCGAAGACCGTTGCCGCCGCGTAAACGCCAGTGAAGGCCGCCGTCAAATAGGAAAAATCGGTATTGGTCCAGCCAAAGCCACCCTGGCTCTCCGGCCGGCAGAAAAACGGTTGCAGGTAGCTGATGACCTGCCGGTCCAGGTAGTTGAAGGTGGTGGCGAAGAACAGGAGCGCACAGATGACCCAGCGATAGTTGCTCGCCGCCGGAGGGGGCGGGTTTGAGGAATTCATAAATGGGAAAATATCCTAATTTCAACCCGTGCATCAAGCGGCGAAATCCGGCTTTACAAGCCGGCCGCATTTGTGTAACGCTCGTCCATTATGTGGAAAAAATTCCTGCCCCTCATGTCGGTGTTGTTGCTGGCCGGCTGTGCCGCGCAGTTCACGCGCCTGACGCCGCTGCAGCAACCACGCAATCCCAACAACCTGTACCCGGTTGAAGTGGCCTTCAATTCCCAACAGCAGTCGCTGCGTTGGGAAACCATTCAACCCTACGTCGTCGCCGACGGTCAAACGTATCCCCTGCGCCCGGTGCCGCTGGTGCAAAATCGTTGGGAGGGTTACGTGCCGGTGCCGGCGGGGGTCAACGGCGTGAATTATCGTTTCAAGTTCGACTACAAATACAATGCCGTTGGCTCGGCGCCCAAGTCCAACAGCGCGTTTTCACCGGTTTACCGGCTTTCCATTGTTGACCAATAGGCGGAAGAGAAACCGCCTGACGCTGAAATGATCTGGAGCACGGACAGTTTGTCCGTGCTCTTTTTTTGAAAAAGAGGAGAAGCCGGGGGAGTCACATCAATTCCCGGAAACCATTGGTGAAATCGGCAGGGCGACGCTGTTGCGCCGCCTGGAAAAGATTGTCAGTGCCGGGGCCGGAGCAGGATGGCCTTCTTGTCCGTGCCTTCAACCTCGACGCTGTGGGTTTCCACGTCGGGATCGTCCTTGATGGCCTGATGCACCACCCGGCGGTCAAACGCCGTCATCGGTTCCAGCTCCACCGTGTCGCCCCAGCGCCGGACCTTGTCGGCGGCATCCTTGGCCTTCTTCACCAGCGCCTCGCGCGCCTGGGCGCGGTAGCCGCCCACGTCCACCATCACCTTTGGCGTGCTGGCGTCCTGCTGAAACAGCAGGCGGTTGGTGATGTATTGCAGGTCGGCCAGCGTCTGTCCCTGCCGGCCGATCAGCCGCCCGGCATCGTCCGTTTTCACGTCGAGCAGGACCCCCTCCTCCAGTTTGTGTTCCTCGACCGTGGCGGGAAAGCCAAGGGACGTGAGGATTTTTTCCAGGGTTTCTTTCGGTTGTGCAGGCATAAATCAGGAAATCCAAACGGTTGTCCGCCCTTATTTTTTCTTTTTTGACGCCGGCGTCAATGCTGAAGCGGCAGCCGGGGCGGTCGGGGCGGCCGGGGGCTGGTTCATTTTGGTGAGTTTGGTTTGCACGATGGTCAGCACGTTGTTGACCGTCCAATACAGCGCCAGGCCGGAGGAATAGTTGTAAAGAAAGACCAGAAACATCAGCGGCATGTAGCGCATGATTTTCGCCTGGGCGGGGTCCATGCCCGGCGACGGCGGAGTCAGGTGCGATTGCCACAACATGGCTCCGCCCATCAGCAGCGGCAGCAGGTTGAACGGGAAGTGGGTTCCTGGAATCAGGCACAGCGTGTCCGGCTTCGACAAATCCGCAATCCACAGGAAATGCGCGCCGCGCAGCTCAATCGCGCTGCGGATCATCGTGAAAAAGCCGAAGAACACCGGCATTTGAATGGCCATGGGCAGGCAGCCGCTCATGGGGCTGACCTTGTGCTTGCGATAAAGTTCCCATTGCTTCTGGGTGAACTTTTGCATGTCGTCCTTGTATTTTTCCTTGAGCGCGGCCATCTCCGGCGCGAGCACCTGCATCCGCTTCATCGAGCGCGTGCTCGCCGCTGTCAACGGCCAGAACAACACTTTGATGATCACCGTGATCAATACAATCGCCAGACCGTAACCGGCGCCGGTCACGTCGTGCAGCCAGTTCATCGCCAGCAATAATCCCTTGGCAAAAAATCCCGAAAACTTTCCGAATTGCATCACCCGGTCGGCCTGGTTTTGAAACTGTTCGCCGATGCGGGCCAGCAGGCGGTATTCCTTTGGTCCGGCAAATATGACCATTTGCCGTTCGACCGCCTGGTGCGCGGCGAGGGTGGCCGCGGGATAAATGAACGCGGTCTGTACCCCCAGCGGCGGCGGTGTGCCCGGCACGGGTTCGACGTTCGGGAACGGCGGCAGATTCACCGGCCGGGCGATGATTTGCGCTGCCGGTTCGTTTGTCTTCGTCATGGCCAGCAGCGCGAAAAACTGGTTGTGTGCCGCCGCCCAAACGACGTTGTTCGAGCCGCCCAGATAATCCGACCGCGGCGCGCCGCGGACACAACCAAAACCGGAGCCGGAAAACCATCCCACCGTCCGGTCTTGGGTGCTCGTGCCATCGAACCACAACGCTCCCTCGTTCATGCCGAAGGCCGTGTCGTCCGGCCCCATGGGCGTCGCCGTCCCAATCACCCATTCCTGCGCGGGCAGCGCGAGCGGCTGGTCGGAAACGTTTTCCAGCCGCACGGACGCCTGCACGAGGTAATTCGAACTGGGATGAAACTCCTTTGCCAGCCGCAGGCCGTTCGTCAGGGATTTTTCCGCGCGGACGCCGCCGGCAATCGGCGTCAGGGTGAAATTGCCGTCGCCGACCAGATCGGCGTCACCCAATATGGCCAGCACCGGCATCGGGGCGCGGGTGTTCAGCGTGGCCACGCCGTCCTTGGCCGCCTTTTTTTTCCAGAGAGGCGAGACGGTTTCGGGATAGTCCAGCAGTTCCACCGACTTCAACCCGCCGCCGCGCGAGGTGAACGTGTACCGCGCGTGGCCATTGGTCATGACCAGCAGGGTTTCCGGCGTATTGGTGTCAAAAACGGGGAGCGCAACCGGGCCGGGCGCGGGCGAAATGGCATTGGCCGGGCCGGCCGGCGCGGTGACCGGCTGCGGTGGCGGCATATGGGCGGCATTCCTCTGCTGCTGCACCAGCCAGAAGCCGAGCAGGACGACGCAAAGCGTGACAACAACGATGCCGGTGCGGTCCATGATAAATTACCGGGTGGACTCCGGGTTGATTCTGAATTCTGAATTCTGAATTCTGAATTCCGGCTGCGGCACCGGATCGTGCCCACATTTGCCCCACGGATGGCAGTGGCAGATCCGTTTCAATGCCAGCCAGCCGCCGGCCAGGGCCCCGTGCTCCCGGACCGCCTCCAGCGCGTATTGCGAACACGTCGGCGTGAAACGGCAGCCGCCCGCCGGCCCGAACAAAAAAGCCTGCGCCGGCGACACGGTCCAGCGATAGGCGTGGATGGCGGCAATCAAAAGGAGCTGGGCCGGATTCATGATTTAATTTTTCAACAGGCCGGCGCGGTTCAACACGGTCAGGAAATCTTTTTCCACCCCCGCAAAATCCCGTCCGGCAATCGAGGCCCGGGCGACGAGGACGAGTTCAACGGGTCGGGACAATTCATGTTGGTGCTGCCGGAAACTTTCGCGGAGCAGACGCCGGGCCCGGCTGCGGGCCACCGCGTTGCCGATGCGTTTGCTCGTGACGACGCCGAGTTTCGGCGACGTGCCATCCGGCAGGCAATGCCAGTTGGCAATGAGACAGCCCAGTGCCAGCCGCTCGCCCTGCTGCCGCACCCGCGCGAAGTCGCGGTTCTGGCCAAGTCGCGAGTCGCGACCCAGCCGCAGTCGTTTCGGCGTTTCGGGCATGAGCGCGCGGGTTAAACCGGGGTCAGGCGTTTGCGGCCCTCGCGGCGGCGGTTGCGCAGCGTGGCGCGGCCGCTCTTGGTGGATTTGCGGGCAAGAAACCCGTGCTGCCGCTTGCGGCGGATTTTTGACGGTTGATACTGGCGTTTCATAAATTAATTCGGCTGTCTTCCGGCGGAAAAACCGGAGCGTGCGAGGATAGCCATCAAACGCCCTGTGTCAAGGCGGGGTTGAAATCACTTTACATTCAACTCCCGCTGGATGCCGAACTTCTCGATGCGCTTGCGCAGTGTGGCGCGCGTGATGCCCAGCAGCCTGGCGGCGTGCACCTGGTTGTTGTTCGTCTCCTTGAGCGCCTGGATGACCAGTTCGCGTTCAACGGCGGGAATGACCTTCAATTTGGGATCGCGCCGGGCCCACTCAAACAACTGCCGCGCCAGCGCCGCGGCGTCGGTCGCGGTCGCTTCGCCCACGGCGGCCGACAGCGGCGGGGCGCCGCTGCCACCCTGGCCGGAGATTTCCGGCGGCAGATCGCCTTGCAGGTTGGCGTCGCTCTTGGCCATGACATGGGCGCGGCGGAGGGCGTTCTCCAGTTCGCGCACGTTGCCCGGCCAGTGGTATTTTTCGAGCGTCTTGATGACGCTGGCGGCCACGGATTTGGGCGGGTGGTGCTGTTCCCGCGCGATTTTTTCGAGGAAATAATTCACGAGCAGCGGAATGTCCTCGCGCCGTTCGCGCAGCGGCGCGATGTGGATGCGCACGACGTTTAGCCGGTAAAACAGGTCTTCGCGGAATTGTTTCGCGGCCACGGCGGCTTCCAGCGGCTTGTTGGTGGCGGCGATGACCCGCGCGTCCACTTGGATCGGCTGGTTGCCTCCGACGCGCTCAAACGTGCCGCTTTGCAGCACGCGCAGGATTTTCGTCTGCGTGGCCGGCGTCATGTCGCCGATTTCGTCCAGAAAGATCGTGCCTTTGTTGCACTGCTCGAACTTGCCGATGCGCTGCATCGTCGCGCCGGTGAAGGCGCCGCGTTCGTGGCCGAAAAGCTCGCTTTCGAGCAGTTGTTCGGGAATGGCGGCGCAATTGACCGCGAGAAACGGCTGCCGGTTGCGGTGGCTGTGATGGTAAATCGCGCGGGCGGCCAGTTCCTTGCCCGTGCCGCTTTCGCCGGTGATCAGCGCGGTGGCGTCGCTGGCTGCGACCTGGCCGATCAGTTTGAAGACCTGTTGCATCGGCTCGCTGCGGCCGACAATGCCCAGCTCATAATCCTCGGATTCGAGCAGGGGCTGGTACGACACCACCTGCTTCATGTCGCGCGCGGCCTTGAGTGCGTTGCCGACGATCTGCTTGAGCTTCGGCACGTCGAACGGCTTGAGCAGGTAATCGTAGGCGCCCAGCTTCATTGCCTCGATGGCCGTCTGCGTTGTGCCGTAGGCCGTCATCAAAATCACCAGCAGCTTGGGGTCGCTCTGGCGGATGCGCCGGAGCGTCTCCAGGCCGTTCAGGCCGCCCATCCGCACGTCCATGAGCACCAGGTCCGGCTTGAATTTGGGAATGACCTTCAGCCCTTCCTCGCCGCTCGCCGCCGTGGCCAGCTCGATGTCCGGCGAATCAAAAATCCGCTGGAACGAATACCGCACGTCCTCTTCATCATCAATCAACAGCAGCTTGCTCATTGGCTGTTTAACATAGCGAAACCAGCCAAAAGCAATAGGGAATTTTTAAGGCGCATTTTTAGTTTGAGTTTATCTGGCCGCCAATGCGACCATCCCGCCGTCCCTCCAAATCGAACCAAAACACTATGAAAAGAAATATTTTATCCGGGATGATGGCTCTGCTGGCCGGCCCACTCATGGCGGCGGATGCCGGTCCCACGGCTGAAGTCAAAAATGCCGCTGCCGCGCTCGGCGGCCAGACCAACTACACCTGGCAGGCGACGGTGGAAGTCCCGGCCGATTCGCAGTTCAAGCCGGGCCCGACGGATGGCAAGACGGAAAAAGGCGGCTACACGACGCTGTCTTTTGAATTCGGCGACAACACGACGGAGGCCGTGAAGCAAGGCACGAACGGCGCGGTCAAGACGGACGATGGCTGGAAATCGCTCGACGAGGCGATGAAGGACGACGGCAATGGCGGATTCAATCCGACGATGTTCATCGCGCGCATGGTGCGAAATTACCGGGTTCCCGCGGTCGAAGCCGCGAGTCTGGCCGACGCCGCGAAGGAGTTGAAAAAGGACACCAATTCGATTTCCGGCGACCTGACCGAGGCCGGGGCGAAAGAATTGCTGTCGTTCAGGCGCGGCCGGAATGCCGGCGGCGAAGGCCCCACCGTCACCAATCCCAAAGGCTCGGTGAAATTCTGGATCCAGGACGGCAAACTGGTGAAATATCAATATCATGTCCAGGGCACGGTCAGTTTCAACGGCAACGACCGCGACGTGGACCGCACCACCACCGTGGAAATCAAGGACGTGAACTCAACCAAGGTCGTGGTGCCGGACGACGTGAAGAAGATGTTGAAATGATGATTTTCAAAGCTGCGCCGTACTATTTCTCGCGGCCTGTCCGGCGTGTTTTTTCCTACCAAAGCCCTGATTCCGGCTTTCCGGGCTTTAAAATGGGGCTAATTGCGCCATTAGCTCCGTTATCTGTTGGATTCACTGTTTGACCTCGCTTCAAGCATCACCTAGACTCACGTCCCGTTTTTTATGAAAATTGTTATATGCGATCCGGTTTCGGCAAAGGGAATCGCGCTGTTGCAGCAGCGGCCCGAATTCCAAGTCGTCGTGCTGCCCAAGCGGTTGACGGAGGCTGAATTGCTTCCCGTGGTCGCGGATGCCGTGGCGCTCGTCGTCCGTTCCGAAACCAAGGTCACCCGCAAGGTCATCGAGGCCGCGCCGAAATTGCGCGTCGTGGGCCGCGCCGGAGTCGGCGTGGACAACGTGGACATCGAGGCGGCGACGCAGCACGGCACGGTGGTGATGAACACCCCCGGCGGCAACACCGTAACCACCGCCGAATTGAGCTTTGCCATGCTGCTGTCGCTGGCGCGCAAGGTGCCGCAGGCGCACGCCTCCATGACTGCAGGCAAATGGGACCGCAAGCTGTTCCAAGGCATGGAACTGATGGGCAAGACCCTCGGCGTTCTCGGCATGGGCCGTATCGGCTCCGAGGTCGCCAAACGCGCGCGGGCGTTCGGCATGCGCGTCATCGCCTACGACCCCTATCTGACCGAGGACCGTGCGAAGGCCATCGGCGCGGAGTTTGCCGCCGGTGTGGATGCGGTTTATCTGGCGGCTGATTTCATCACCGTGCACATGCCCGTCACGCCGGAAACCAAGCACATGCTCAACGCCGCCGCGTTCGCCAAGATGAAACCCGGCGTGCGCCTCGTAAATTGCGCCCGCGGCGAAATCGTTGTGGAAAACGACCTCATCGCCGCGCTCGAATCCGGCAAGGTCGCCGGTGCGGCGTTGGATGTTTTTGCCACCGAACCGCTGCCCGCCGAGCATCCGTATCGCAAGCAGCCGAATTTGATTTTGACGCCCCACCTTGGCGCGAGCACGGAGGAGGCGCAGGAAAAATGCGGCATTGAAGTCGCCGAAGTCATCGCCGGCTATCTGCTGACGGGCGAAGTCCGCAACGCGGTGAACCTGCCGTATCTGGACGCCAGGACCTACGAGCAGGTGAAACCCTACCTGCCGCTCGGCGCGGCGCTGGGCAAACTGCTCGCGCAACTCGCGCCCGCCAGTGCCGACCGCATTTACATCACTTACGGCGGCCACGCCCAGTTGCTGCCAAACACCGACCCGGTCACGCGCGCGGTGTTGCGCGGGTTCCTCGCCAGCAGCAACCTCAAGGACGTCAATAACGTCAACGTCCGCTCCGCCGCCGCCAGCATCGGCATCACCGTCGAGGAAAAGAAATCCGACGAACCGGTGACGTTCAATGAATGGGTGCATGTCCAGATTTTCAGCAACGGGCAGAAATTGATTTCCGCGGGCGGGACCTTTTTCGGTTCGCCGAACAACCCGCGCATCGTGCGGCTGTACAGTGCGCCGGTGGAAATCCCCGTCAGCGGCACGCTGCTGCTGCTGAACAACAAGGACCGGCCGGGCATCGTGGGCTATCTCGGCACGCTGCTGGGCAAACACAATGTCAACATCGCCAGCATGAGCCTGGGGCGCGACACCGCCGGGGGGCGCGCTCTCACCGTGTTGAATCTGGACAGTGCGCCGCCAAAGCCGCTGCTCGATGAACTCCAAAAAGATCCTGACATCAGCAATGTGAAAGTGGTACAATTGTAACCGCCGTTAAATCGAAAGAAGAATAAAATGAAAAAACAAATGAAAATGATTTTTGTCGCCGGGCTCGCCGTGGCCGGGTTCGCCCTGCCGGGTGTCCGGGCGGCTTCCGCCAATGTCGCCGCCACCAACCCGCCTGCCGCCACCGCCAAACCCGCCGACGCGATGACCGCGTTGTTTGGCGATCCGGTCATCGTCAAGGCCAAGGGTTTTGAAATCAAGCGCAGTGAATTGGACGAGGTGATGACGAGCCTCAAATCCAACGCCGCCGCCCGCGGTCAGACCATCCCGCCGGCGCAGTTGGCCCAGATTGAAGGCCAGTTGCTCAACCAGCTCATGCAAATCCAGCTTTTGTTGCAAAAGGCCACGGACGCGGACAGGTCCAACGGGGTTCAAAAGACCGACATGCAGATAAGCAACCTGCTGGCTCAGGCTGGTTCGCAGGAGGCGCTTGACCGGCGGTTGAAGGCGGTTGGCATGACGATGCCCGAATTGCGTTCCAAGATGACCCAGGAAGGCACCGCGCAATCCGCGTTGACGCGCGAGTTGAATGTAACCGTGACGGATGCCGAAGTGAAGCAGTTTTACAATGATCATCCGGTGGACTTTGAGCAGCCGGAAATGGTGCATGTCCGCCACATTTTGTTGATGACCATCGACCCGGTCACCCACACGCCGCTGACCGCGGATCAGCAAAAAACCAAGCAAAAACAGGCTGACGACCTTCTTAAACGCATCCGCGGCGGGGGGGATTTTGCGGCGCTCGCCAAGCAGTACTCCGAGGACCCCGGCTCGAAGGACAATGGCGGTGATTTGCCGGCGTTCCCCCGCGGCCAGATGGTGCCGGAATTTGAGGCCGCTGCGTTTTCCATGACCAACAACCAGGTCAGCGACGTCATCACCAGCCAATACGGCTATCACATCATCCAGTTGCTCGGCAAGACTCCGGCCAAAACCATGGATTTCGCCACCGCCACCCCCAGGATCAAGGATTACCTGGTGCTGCAAAAATCCGAAAAACTCGCCCCGGCTTACCTGGACAAGTTGAAGAAGGCTGCCGACGTTCAGATTCTGGACGCGGATTTGAAAGAGACAGTGGCCCAGTTGTCCGCGGCTGCCGCGGCTGCCGCCACCAACGCGCCACCGCCGGTGCCGATGCCTGAAAAATAAAGCGGCGGGGTGAAGGGCGCTTGCCAAGTTGGGTCGGTCAGGCCATTTTGAAGGCGCCATGAAGACAAAATTGGGAGTGGTCATTCTTGTAGCGGCCTTTGTCGGGTTGCTCATCGCCTTGTTTGCCATGAAACAGGAGGCGGACCGGCGGCTCAAGGAGGACACGGACGCCATTCTCGACTTTTCCAACCAATTGGTGACAGCCCGGGCCAACCTTGACGAACTGGGCCAGGTCAACCTCAGGCTGACCAACGACCTCGCCGCCAGTCACCAGGAAACGCTGAATTTCAGCAACCAATTCACCGAAACCTCCGGTGCTCTGGTGACCACCAAAGCCTCGCTCCAAAGCGCCCAGGATCAGATCGCCAGCCTCAACCAGCGCATCACCGGTTTGACCACGCAAAATCAGGTGCTCGACCAGCGCGCGGCGGCGCTGTCCAGCGCCATCGCCGGCCTGAATGAACAAATCGCCGACACCCAGCAACGCCTCACCGATTCCGAGACCAACAACATCTTTCTCGAAAGGGAATTGCAGCGCCAGACAGCCGCCCGGGCCGAACTGGAGAGCAAATTCAACAACCTGACAACGGTGCGCGCTCAGGTCAAAAAGCTGAAAGGGGATCTGGTCGTTGCCCGCCGCATGCAGTGGATGCGCGAAGGCACCGATCCCGGGTTGCAGGCGAAAGGCGGGCAGCAACTGATGCAGCGTCCGGTGCCCGCCGCCACGCGCCCGCCGCACTACGATTTGAACGTCGAAGTCAGTTCGGATGGCGCCATCCGGGTCATTCCCGTGGCAACCAACGCGCCCGGCGTGCCGGTCAATCCGCCGTCGCCGTAATCGTACGGATGGGATTTTCAATCTGATTTGCCGCCGAAACGAGCCGTTTGCAAATCATCATGCCGACTTACGAATACATCTGTGAGAAATGCGGAGGCGAGTTTGAAGTTTTCCAGTCCATCTCCGCCCGGCCGCTGAGGATTTGCCCGGAGGGCTCCTGCGTCCGCAAGAAATGGGGCCGCGGCCGCGTCAAACGCAAAATCAGCGCTGGTGGCGGCCTCCTTTTCAAGGGCAGCGGCTTCTACATCACCGATTACCGCAGCGCAGGCTACCAACAGGCTGCGAAAATGGATTCCGCCCCTGCCAAGGCTTCCGGCAGCGATGGCAAGCCCGCCGCCAAACCGGAAAACAAACCCGCCAAACCATCGCCCAAGACCTGACCATGTTCCCCGCCCGTCGCCTGCGTCGCCTGGGTTGCACCGTCGTTTTGCTGGGCGCTTTTTACGGCCAGGCTGCCGCCCAGATTTCGTTTCCGGACATGGGCGCCACCCGCAGTGTTTCCGGCCGGTTCATTATCACCGGCACGGCGGGGTCGCGGCTGGCGGCCACGCCGGGGATTGCGACCAATGCCGACTTCGTCCGGCTGGAACCCGCGCTGCTGGCCGTCTCCGCCGAGCGCATCCAGGAATCGCTGGAACGCAAACTCAATCCGGAACTCCGGGGCCTGAATCCCAGCGCGGCGCCCCGCGGGAAGATTTATCTCGCGCTGCACCCGGCGCAAACCACCGACGAAATCGTAACCATCGTTTCGCGGCGTTCCCCGGACGGTTGGGATTATCTGGTCCAGCTGCCCGACGTCCTGTTGCGCACCCGTTTCGTTCGCGCCCTGACCAGCGTGCTGCTGCTGCAATCTGCCAACCGCAGTCCCGCCCAGCGGGATTCCACGGAAGTGCCCGCCTGGCTTGCCGATGGCCTTGCCCAGGAACTGCTGGCGGCCGGCTGGCAGGAAATCATCCTGTCCCCCCCCGCCAGGACGGTGAACGGCCAGCCGGCCCGCCTGACCATCCTGTCCGCCCGCGGCCTGGATTCGCTGGCCGGTGCGCGGCGCGTGTTGCGCGATCACACCCCGCTGACCTTTGCACAATTGAGCTGGCCGGATGAGGCGCAATTGTCCGGCGCCGACGGCGGCGTTTACCGCGCCAGCGCCCAGTTGTTCGTCGCTGATCTCCTGGAATTGAAGGACGGCCCGGCGCATTTGCGCGCGATGCTCAAAACCCTGCCGGATGTTTACAACTGGCAGACGGCGTTCCATTCCGCCTTCCGGGAAAATTTTCCGCGGCCGCTGGACGTGGAGAAATGGTGGGCGCTGCAGGTCGTGAACTTTGTCGCGCGCCAGACGGGCCCGGCCTGGACGACCGCGGTCAGCCGCGACAAGCTGGATGAAATCCTCCGCGTGCCGGTGGAGATGCGCCTGGCGTCGAATGCCCTGCCCACGCACGCGGAAATCTCGTTTCAGGCCGTCCTCCGCAACTTCAACCGGGACCAGCAGGCCGCGATTCTCCAGCCCAAATTGCGCGACCTGGAACTCTCGCAACTGCGCCTGGCCACACCGTTCGCGGTCCTGGCCGACGGCTACCGCCGCGTCCTGACGGAGTATCTCGATCCGGACAAACGCAGCCGACCCGTGCCGCACTTTGGCAGACATCCGCCGGTGGTCTTGTCCCGGCCGACCGCGGCCGACACGCTGAAAAAACTGGACGCGCTCGACGCACAACGCCGGGCAGTCGAATCCGCGGCCGGGACAACCCATTGATTTTAAAGGGGTTTGAATGCATCCGGGGAAAAGCGGTCAACTTGACAGGGGCGGATTCCAATTTATAGTTCCCGTGGAAAATGAAGGATGACAATTCACCGGCGAATGGCGAGGAGCCGCCATCGGGCCACCGACTTCAATCCCTGAAGCAATTCCGTTCCGCCGGCCGCGGTTTCTGGCGCGATGTTTCCGATGCCGATTGGAACAGCTGGCGCTGGCAGCTCAAACACCGCATTACCACGCCGGAGCAACTGCAGCGCTTGATGCCCACGCTCACCCCGGAGGAATTTGCCGGGGCGAAACTGGCCAACCACAAGCTGGCGCTCGCCATCACGCCGTATTTCTTCAACCTGATTGATCCGCTGGATGAACATTGCCCGATCCGCCAGCAGGTCATCCCGCGCATCGAGGAGACCCATACCGCGTCGTGGGAGATGAGCGACCCGTGCGGCGAGGATTCCCACTCACCCGTGCCCGGTCTCGTGCACCGGTATCCCGATCGCGTGCTGTTTCTCGTCACGGACCGCTGTGCCGCGTATTGCCGCTATTGCACGCGCTCGCGGCTGGTCAGCAATGCGACCGGCTACGACTTTCATCCCGAGTACGACAAGCAAATCGCCTATATCGCGCAACATCCGGAGGTCCGCGACGTCCTGTTGAGCGGCGGCGATCCCCTGCTCCTCAGCGACGAAAAGCTCGAACAACTCCTGGGCCGCCTGCGCGCAATTCCGCACCTCGAGTTTTTACGGATCGGTTCGCGCATCCCGACGTTCCTGCCGCAGCGCATCACGCCCGGGCTGTGCGCCATGCTGAAAAGGTTCCATCCGTTGTTCATGAGCGTTCATTCGAATCATCCGCGCGAATTGACCGCGGAAGTCCGCGATGCGCTCGGGCGGCTGGCCGATGCCGGCATCCCGCTCGGCAACCAGTCCGTCCTGCTCAAGCACGTCAACGACGATCCCACGGTGATGAAGGCGCACATCCAGAAACTGCTGATGTGCCGGGTGAAGCCGTATTACCTTTACCAGTGCGATTTGATTTCCGGCTCGGCGCATTTGCGCGTCAGCGTCCGCCGGGGCATTGAAATTATGACCCAATTGCGCGGCCACACAACCGGTTATGCCGTGCCACAATACGTCATTGACGCCCCCGGCGGCGGCGGCAAGGTGCCCGTCAACCCCGAATACGTCTTGAGCCACAACGCCGACCGAGTCTTGCTCCGGAATTACGAAGGCAAAATCTTTGAATATCCCGAAGCGTCGGATGGCACGCCGCTCTCCTCGCCGCCGAAGGAAATTGAAGAGCCTCAGTTGGTTTGAGACCTGTTTAATTGCCGGGTCCGACCTCACTTGGGGGTTCCAGCGCCCGGCCTCTCTGCACAACTGCGTCCCCGATTCATTCAACAACGTGCCATTACCAGGCAAGAATAAGAACGATCTAAGCTGGGTAGCGGCCGTCGCCTGTGAATTTTAGGGAGTGTTCAGGACTTGCAGCGGCAAACGCAGGCTGCAATCCTTCTCTTTGAATGGCGGCAGCCTCGTTGAAGTGGGGTTGCAGCGCCGCGGTTAAACCCGGATTTACGTGGTGCCGGTGTTTGGATCAACAACATCAATTAAAGGTAATCTATGCGTCATTCCGCGAATTCCTCCCATCCCTGGCAGTTCTTCCGCGCCGGGGGCTTCGATCAGGTCGTCATCAGTTCCGGGGCTGACCTCCTGAATCTTGACCAGCTCGACCAGAAGCTTTGGGTGGCGCTGGCCTGCCCCACCACGGGCGTCGAATTTGACAAGACCACGCTCGCGTTGATTGACACCGACAAGGACGGACGCGTCCGCGCACCGGAACTCATTGCCGCCACCAAGTGGGCCGGCGGGTTGCTCAAGAACCCGGATGATCTGCTCAAGGGCAGCCCAACCCTGCGGCCAGCCGCCATCAATGACGCCATGCCGGAAGGCAAATTGATCGCCAATTTCGCCCGGCAGGTTCTGGGCAAGTCAGACACGGGGGACGTCAACTTTGAAGAAGCCGCCGCAGCCGCCCAGACCTTCGCGGCCAAGCCTTTCAACGGCGATGGCATCGTGCCCGCTGATTCCGCGGGCGACGACGCCACCAAGGCGGTCATTGCTGACATCATCAACTGCGTCGGTGCCGACATGGATGCCAGCGGCAAGCCGGGCGTGAGTCAGGCCCGGGCGGATCAATTTTTTGCTGCCGCCGCTGCTTACTCGGACTGGTGGAAAAAAACTGAAGGTGACGCGGCTGTGCTGCCGCTGGGGTTGAACACCGAGATCGCCGCCGCTGCCGTCAAGGCCGTGAAGTCCAAGGTGGACGATTACTTTGCGCGCGGCCGGCTGGCGGCTTTCGACCCTCGTTCCGTCAGTGCTCTGAACCGTGACGAGAAGGAATACGCTGCGTTGGGGGCCAAGGATCTCACCAACAATCACGCTGACATCGCCAGCCTGCCGCTGGCACAAGTGGGTGCCACGACTCCGCTGCCGCTGACGCAAGGGATCAATCCGGCCTGGTCCAATGCGATCGCCGCGTTACAAACCTACGCCATCACGCCGCTGCTCGGTGCCCGGACGGTGCTGACCGAGGCGGATTGGTACGCGCTGGTCGGCAAGCTCGCCGCGTTTGATGCCTGGAACGCGGGCAAGACCGGTGGGGCAGTCGAAAAAATTGGATTGCCGCGCACGCGGGAGATTCTCGCCACTCAGGCCCGGGAAACGCTGACGGCGCTGATCGCCAGGGACAAAACCGAGGAAGGCAATGCCGTTGCCGTCATCGGCCTGCACCGGCTGATTCATTATCATCGCGATCTCGCCAGGCTCTGCCGCAACTTCGTCAACTTCGCCGATTTTTACGGACGGAAGGAAAAGGCCATTTTCCAGGCGGGCACGCTTTATCTCGACCAGCGCAGTTGCGACCTGTGCCTCACCGTGGATGACGCCGGCAAGCACGCCGCCATGGCGGGCATGGCCGGCACCTATCTCGCGTATTGCGATTGCGCGCGCAAAGGCAGCGGAGAAAAGTTGTCCATCGTCGCCGCGTTCACCGGCGGCGATTCCGACAACCTGATCGTCGGGCGCAACGGTATTTTCTATGACCGTAAAGGCTGCGATTGGGACGCCACCATCACCAAGATCGTGGACAACCCGATCAGTGTCCGTCAGGCATTCTGGTCGCCCTACAAAAAGCTTGTCCGCATGATCGAAGAACGCGCCGCCAAGCAGGCCGCCGCCGCGGATGCCGATGCCAACGCGCAATTGGCCGCGGCGGCCAACACGCCCATTGCGCCGGCGGCGGCACCGGCGGCAGCGACACAAAAAACAGCGTTTGATCCGAGCGTCATCGCTTTGATCAGCCTGGCTTTGGGCAGCCTGGCGGCGGCATTTGCGGGCATCCTGGGTTTCCTCGGCAAATTTGAAGCGTGGCAGGTTCCGCTGGTCATCGCGAGCATCATGCTGGTGATTTCCACGCCGTCCATGGCCATTGCGTGGCTCAAGTTGCGCAAGCGCAACCTCGGCCCGATCCTCGACGCCAACGGCTGGGCGGTGAATGCCAAGGCCAGGATGAACGTGCCCTTCGGCGGTGCCCTGACGGGTGTGGCCGCGTTGCCGCCGGGAGCGATGTTTGGCGCGGCGGATGAATTTGCCGAGAAACGCCCGGTCTGGCCGAAATTTCTGGCCGTCGCGTTTGTGGTCTGGTTCCTCTGGGCGTTTTTGAATGACAGCGAGGGCCGGCTCTGGCGCTGGACTGAAGGCAGTGACAGCCTCGCGCCGATTCATAAGATCGCCACCGTTCCAGCCGCCGTTCAAAAAGCCTTAGATGCGGCGGCGGCAAATAAGACGAGCACCTCGACTGCGACGAACGCATCAACCAATGCCGTCACGGGCAGTTTGACCAATTCCTTGCCGGTGAAGTAATTTTTCAAGCACCAAGCCCGGATGTTCGCGTCCGGGCTTTTTATTTTCCGGCGATGTGACAAAATTGTTTTGATGTCACGCGAAAGCGCCGCCGCCAAAAAAGAACGCGCGATGAAAATCTTCGTCGCGCTGGATCGGACCTATCCCGAGGCGCACTGCGAGTTGAAGCATGCTGACCCGCTCCAGTTGCTCGTCGCCACCATCCTTTCCGTGCAATGCACCGACAAGCGGGTGAACCTCGTCACGAAGGAGTTGTTCAAAAAATATCACTCGGCGGCGGATTATGCGAATGCGCCGCTCGCGGACTTGGAGCAGGCCATCAAATCCACCGGGTTTTTCCGGAACAAGGCAGAGAACATCCAGGCCTGCTGCCGTAAACTCATCGAAAGTCATGGTGGCGTGGTGCCGCGCACCATGGAGGAATTGACGCAGCTCGACGGCGTCGGGCGCAAAACCGCCAACGTTGTTCTGGGCAATGCGTTCGGTATCAATGTCGGCGTCGTGGTGGACACCCACGTGGCGCGGCTGTCGCAGCGGCTCGGTTTGACAAAACAAAAGACACCGGAAAAGATCGAGACGGATTTGATGGCGCTGGTGCCGCAAAAGCAGTGGACGCCGTTCAGTCACTGGCTCATCTGGCATGGCCGCCGCCGCTGTGACGCGCGCCGGCCGGATTGTGAGCATTGTGAGGTCAAAAGCCTGTGTCCTCGAATCGGGGCAAAGTAGGAGCCGACGTAAGGAGGCTCATTTTTTATCACCTGCCGGCTAATCGGGTTTGAGACTCGTTACCTCGTCTCCTACAATCCGTCCGTGAACGCTTGGCTTTTGCTGCAATCCGGCCCCTGCCCGCCCGCCTTCAACATGGCGCTGGACGAGGCGTTGCTGGAGGCTGTGGCGCGCCTGGGCCGGCCGGTGCTGCGGTTTTACGGCTGGACGGAACCGGCGGCAACGTTCGGTTATTTCCAGAAATATGCCGCTGTCGAAAGCGCCACGCGCTTGCGTCCGCTCATCCGGCGTCCCACCGGCGGCGGCATCGTGCCGCACGACGCGGATTGGACCTACAGCCTGGCCTTCCCGCCGGGCCACGCATGGCATGCGCTCCGGGCCGAGGCCAGCTACCGTCGCGTTCATGAGTGGATTCAATCCGCATTCGCAAAACTTGACGTGACAACGGAACTTGCACTGCGCCCCCGGAAATCCGCAATCCGCAATCCGCAACCCGCAATGGGCTGTTTCGTCGGCCACGAAAAATTCGACCTGCTCTGGCAGGGCAAAAAAATCGCCGGCGCGGCGCAGCGGCGGAATAAACTCGGCCTGTTGATTCAAGGCTCGGTACAACCGCCGCGGGCGTCGCTGAAGCGGGCCGATTGGGAACAGGCGATGGCCGGCACGGGGCAGGCTGAATGGGGAGTGGCGTGGTCGGATTTCGAGCCGGACGCGGCGTTGCGGGAACGGGCGGAATCATTAGCCCGGCAAAAATATTCACAACGCGAATTTATAACGCGGCGTTGACCATTTACCTCCGGCGGGGAAATGGGATATTACTTTGGCCGGCATGAAATGGGTTGCCCCAGGTTTCGCAGCCTTTCTGATTTCCGCTCCCCTGGCGGGCGCGGCATTGCTGCTGAATGATTCCTTCAATTATCCCGACGGTGCCCTGGTGACGGTGAGCACCAACGGCTGGGTGCATCACAGCGGCTCCGTTACCGGTGAAGTGAAGGTGGCCTCGGGGCGGCTGCTGTTGAATGAAGACAACGGCGAAGACGTCAATGCGCCGCTGGCCGGCCAGCCGTATCCGTCTTCCGGCGCGACCAACGTGTTCTACGCCGGTTTCACGGTCAAATTCACCTCGCTTCCCGGCGCCAGTGGTACGTACTTCGCGCATTTCAAAAACGCTTCCACGGGTTACCGGGCGCGCATCTGGGCGCTGCCCGGCGGCGCCGCGCCGGACCGGTTCCGGCTGGGGATTTCCTCGACCGACGGCTCGGCGATCAGTGCCACCAACACGATGGATTTGCGCCTCAACACGGATTACCTGGTCGTGACCCGGCTGGTGAACAGCAATGCCAGCACGCTGTGGATCAATCCGGCGACAGAGGACGATCCCGGGGTTTCCACCAGCGACAGCCCTTCGTCGTTCACGGTGGTCAGCTACGCGTTTCGCGAGGCGGCCGATGAAGGCGCCCTGAACTTGGACAATCTGCGCGTGGGCACGTCCTTTGCCGACGTGGTCACCGGCGGAGCGCAGCCGCCCGCCGTCACGTCGCAGTCGCAGAATCAAACGGTCACCAACGGCGCGAACATCACGTTCAGTGTGACCGCCACCGGCACGCCGCCGCTTGGTTTTCAATGGCGGTTTATCCCCGCATCCGCTGCCGGGGCCCAGGGAACGAATTTACCGGGAGCGACCGGTTCGAATCTCACGTTGACGGCCGTGACGTTTGCCCAGGCCGGCTATTATGCCGCCGTGGTCACCAACGCCGCCGGGTCCGCTCTCAGCGATCCAATCGCGTTGAATGTTTGGGCCGGCGCGGCTCCGGCATTTTCCTATCTTACTTACAATACGCACGGCAACGGCCTGACCAACTGGAGCACCAACATGTGGCACGTGCAGGCCATCGGCCGCCAGATGCAATACCTCGATCCGGACGCATTCCGCACTGATTGGTAACGCGGCGATTCCGAGGGGTTTAGGGCGCTCGCCGCCAACCAAAATCAAAATGAACAGAATAAATATAAAGTTGCTGTCGTGCTGCACTGTATCCAGGCTGAGAACCTGAACCGGAGGCAGTTCGGCTTACAAAGGGAAAAATCACATGAAATCTATTAAAACATATCTATTGGCGGCGAGCGTCTTGACAATGTGGCTGGCTCCACCTCAAGTGCGTGCTAGTGTCGTCTTTACCAATTTGGTTTTCTTCACCTACACCAACCCGCCTGATTACGGCTGGAATTTTGAAACTCCGAATCAGCACACAAGCGCGTTGGTGCAAGGGAATGATGGCAATTTCTACGGCACAACCTATGAGGGCGGGAAAAACTATATTTTAGTTACCGAGCCACCGACCTACGGCTACGGCACAGTATTCAAAATGACTCCTGCCGGTGCATTTACCAGTCTGTATTCATTTGGCAGCGTCAACAATCCTTCAGGAGCTCCGGGCGGAGATGGCAGAGGGCCTGTGGGTAATCTGACAAAAGGTGCAGACGGCAATTTGTATGGCACAACAATCTATGGGGGCTATGTTCCTGATGCCGACAATGGGACGATATTTCAAATAACGACCAACGGCGCACTCACCACCCTGTATTCATTCGGCAGTTTAGGTATTTACATAACCAACAACCTTTATACCTGGCCAGATGGTCGTTTTCCATCTGCTGGAGTCGTGCAGGACAGTGCCGGCAATTTCTATGGCACTACCACAACTAGCGGTTCTGGCCAGCAAGGCACAATATATCAACTGACTTCTGGCGGCACGCTTAACGTTTTGTATGAGTTTCCATATTATACCAATACCGCTTTTAATGTTGATGGCGGCATGCCTGGATCTGAATTGACGAAAGGTCCAGATGGAAATTTCTACGGCACTACCTATGAGGGCGGGACGAATGGCAGTGGCATAATATTTAGAATAACGACCAATGGCACATTCGCCGCCTTGTATTCGTTCAGCGCCAATGCGGCGGGAACTTACGCCCCGCTGTTGTTGGGCAAGGATGGTAAATTTTATGGAACGGCGCAGGCCATCGGGAATGACAATGGCATAATTTTCCGATTCACGACTAATGGCGTATTCACCGTTCTATATACTTTCGTTTCTATGGGCACTCCATCCGGCCTGATCCAAGGCAGCGATGGCAATTTCTATGGCACGACGCCTCAAGGCGGGCCATCTGAATACTATTATCCTAATGGATGCGGCACAATTTTTCAAATGACGACCAATGGCACGCTCACCACGTTGTATTCGTTTAGCGGGCCGGATGGCGTAGAACCTCAAGGCGCATTGGTGCAAGGCACGGATGGAAGTTTTTATGGCACGACATCTTATGGCGGTCCAAATTCGGATTCCGGGCTTCCGGCGAACCCTCCTCCGGCGAACCCCGGCTACGGCACAATATTCCGCATCATCATCCAGCCTGTTTTTCAAAGCATCACGCCAACAAACGGCAACATGGCACTCGCCTGGACCATCATGCCGGGGCAAACGTACCAACTGCAATACAGCACCAATCTGACTTCCGCAACTTGGTTCAATCTTGGCAGTTCCGTCACCGCCAGTAATACCACCGCATCTGCGACAGATCCAATCGGTTCTGACTTGCAACGTTTTTATCGCATCTTGCTGACGCAATAACTCTATGCTTGCGCCTGCAAAGGAAATCAATCCATGAGAACTACCTTAAAGATCTGTTCCTTGTGCAGGCGCATCCCTGAATCGCTGGGAGCAACAAGATTGACGCTTGATACCAGGTAGCCGCGCAAACACTGGCTGCCCTTTCAATTGCAGACGGGGGTTTAATCATTTCCTTGTGGCGGTTCAGAACCCGCTGAAGGGATACACGATGAATGAAGATTGGCGTCGGAAAACTCTCGCCGGTCAGACATTACTGCAAACGTAACCGGAAATAGCGTGTTTGGTCGCTCCAGTAGTTTGTGAGAACATAATTACCAGCGGAGATTATCGGAACATTGGTGGCGGTTTCCCAATCTGCGTTGTCAGGGTAGGCGTGTTTTCAATCACATAACCGGCTATCTTAATCAACTCGTGACCGCATTGCGGACACCAGCGCCAGTGCTCGCCGGAAATGTTGTCGGATGCCGCCGGGCAGGCGCCGGTTTCCGCTCCGGTTGTTCTTGGTTCCGGGCCCGAGATGGGTTGCGATTCAATCATTGCGTCCGGCCGAACTTCCGTTCCAGCTCGCGGTAATTCATTTCAATCAGCGTCGGCCTGCCGTGCGGGCAGGTGTAGGGCATCGCGCAATGGCGCAGATCCTCAATCAGGTTTTCCAGTTCCGGACCGCCCAGCGGGTCGTTGGCCTTCACTGCGTGGCGGCAGACGGTCTTGGCGATGGTGTGCTCGCCCAGCCGCGCCAGGTTCACCTCGCGTCCCGCCGCCTTCAACTCGTCCACCAGGTCGAGTACGAACCGCCGCGCGTCCGGCGTCTTCACGAACGGCGGCAGGGCGTCGAGCAGGAACGTCCGCTCGCCAAATTCGCTCAACCCCACGCCCAGCCGCGTAAGCGCGGCCAGTTGCTCGCGCAAAAAGTGCGCGTCCCGCACCGGCAGTTCGATGGTCTCCGGCAACAACAGTTTTTGCGACGGCGCGGTGCCGCCCTGCTCCATCCGCGTCAGCATCTGCTCGTACAAAATCCGCTCGTGTGCCGCGTGCTGGTCCAGCAGCACCAGTCCCCGGTCGGATTCGAGCACCACATACAATTTGCCGACGACGCCGACCAGCCGTAGCGGAACGTTCAACAACGGTGTGACGCCACTCGGCGAGGATGGCGCATTGGCCGGTGTGAGCTTTGCTTCCAGCGAGGATGGAGGATGGGTTATGGAAGATGGCGCCTGGACTTCGGTGGCCGCCGCCGAAGGCGGGGCAAAACCCATTTTCAATGGCGGCTGCTGGACAGCCGGCTTTGGCGATTCGGCGGCGGGCTTCAGTTTCTCCGGAAAATTGGGCAAAGCGGGCGCGGAGATTTCGGGTGCGCTGGCTTGGTGGGGCGAGGCTACTGACGAGCCGCTAGGCGACGTTGCCAACGGTTCGCGAGGGCGTTCGCCCCACCGTTTGGATTCACCCGCCTCGACGCCATGAAATGCCAGCAAGGTTTCCTGCACCGCCTGCGCCGTGAACTTCCGGACTTCAAATTCGCGATGGAATTTCACCTCGCGTTTGGCCGGGTGGATGTTCACGTCCACCGCCGCCGGATCGATTTCCAGGAACAGGCAGCAGACCGGGTAGCGGCCTTTCATCAGCGCGGTGTGATACCCCTCCAATAACGCATAGTTAAGCCCGCGATTTTCGACCGGGCGGCGATTGACGAACAGGTGCTGGCCGTCGCGCGTTGCGCGCGACACGCCCGGCGCGCCGATCAACCCCCAAATCCGGATTTCGGATTTCGGGTTTCGGATTTCGGCTTTTTCCGGCAGGGCGGTTTCAAAGATGTCGGCTTCCTCGGGTTGGGCGGAATCGTCGAGCGCAGCGGCAAAATTCACCGGCAATAATTTTTCGTCGCCGAGCAGCGCCCGCCGCCGTTCGCGCAACGCGTCGAGCCGGCTGGAGAACGCCTGGCCCGGTTTTTGCGCGGGCAATTGCCACACCGGCCGTCCGTCTTTTTGGAAGGTGAACGCAACCTCGGGATAGGCCAGCGCGGCGAGGGTGAAGTAATGCTGGATGTGCGCCGCCTCGGTTTCCTCCGTGCGCAGAAATTTCCGGCGCGCCGGTAGGTTAAAAAAGAGCTGCCGCACCTCCACGCTGGTACCGGGCGCGCTCCCGGCGGCCTTGACCTCGGCAATGGTCCCGCCGTTGACGGTGATTTGCGTGCCTTCGGGCGAGCCGCCTTCGCGTTCCCGCGTGATGAGCGTGAACCGGCTGACGCTGGCGATGCTCGGGAGCGCCTCGCCGCGGAAGCCCATCGTGGCAATCGCCGCCAGGTCTTCGGCCTTTCGGATCTTGCTCGTCGCGTGCCGTTCCAGGCAGAGCAACGCGTCGTCGCGGCTCATGCCGGTGCCGTCGTCGGTCACGCGGACCAGGCTGCGTCCGCCGGCCTGGATTTCCAGGGTCACCCGCGTCGCCTGCGCGTCGAGCGCGTTTTCCACCAGTTCCTTCACCACGCTCGCCGGACGCTCAATCACCTCGCCGGCGGCGATTTGATTGGCGACGTGTTCGGGCAGCAGACGGATGCGATTCATGCGAAGTGAAGCGTGAAACGTGAAACGTGATTTGTAAAGTGCGCGCTTGATGGAAATGGAGTTCTCACCTCACGTTTCACGGATCACGTTTCATTACGGCAACGGCAGGGCAAAGGCGAACACGGCGCCGCGGCCCGGCTCGTTCCGCGCCCAGATGCGGCCCTGATGGTCCGCGATGATTTTTTTGCAGATGGACAGGCCGAGACCGGTGCCGTGCTCCTTGCCGAACGTCGCGAACGTCTCAAACAGCTTGTCGGCAATCTCCGGCGCAATACCCGGACCGGTGTCCTCGATTTCAGTCACGATTTCCTTCCCGTCGCTGCGAAAGCGCAGATAAATCACGCCGCCGGCGGGCGTCATGTCCGCGGCGTTGTGGATGAGGTTGTAAAAAACTCGGCTGAGGCGGCGCGGATTGAACCGGACGAGGACGGGCGGCGGCTCGTTTTGCACCTGGATGCGCACGTCCTTGGATTCCGCCTCGGCACGGAGGTCGGCCAGCAGGCCCATGACGTAGGCGTGGTAACTGGCGGGCTTGACGTCCACGTCCGTCCGTTTGCCATCGGTAAAGATGAGGATGTCACTGACCATGTCGCCGATGCGTTCGACCATCTTGCGGATGCGGGCCTGGGCTTGTGCGCGGGCTTCCGGGCGGATCTCAGGCCGGTCAAACGTCTCGGCGGACAAGCTGATGATCGCGAGCGGATTTTTCAGGTCATGGACGATGGAGCGGGCGAAGTTGCCGACCACGGCCAGACGTTCGGCCTGGACGACTTCGCGGAGATAAAGCTGGTCGAAATCACGCAGGCGGCGGCTGATGTATTGCAACAGGCCGAAGGCCAGCGCGGGCGAACGCTGGATGAACGAGAGCATTTCCCCGCGCGGGAGGAAATAAACATCCGTGTCCCGGGCCGCCGTGGCGGTGGCTGAGCGCGGGCGATGTTCGATCACGGCCATTTCCCCGAAAACTTCACCGGGTCCGAGCCGGGACAGCGTCCGCCGGCCGGTGCCGACGACGCTGGAAATCTCGACCAGCCCGTCCTTGACGAAATAAGCGCCGTCCCCGGGGTCGCCTTCCTTGAAAATCCCGCTTTGGGCGGCAAAATGCCGTTCCCGGGCGATCATCCGCAGGGCCTGCAGCTCCTCGCGGCCCAAATTGCGAAATAATTCAATGGATTCCAGCGCAACCATAAAGGCACTTTAAGTAAAAACTTGGCATCGTAAAGCCAAGAGATGTTAAGGAGAACGGTATGGGTGTGAACAAAATCTAATTGGAACTTATTGACAAAGTGTTGCAAAATCGTAACATTGCATCATCCGGGTGGCAGCACGTTTCTTCAGCGGGGTTCCCCACCCCCACCTCCTTGGCGTCTGCTGCCCGGATTTATTTTTCCGCGAAGCTCCTTGACGCTTCCGGCCGCATCTTCTAGCTTCCCAAGCCCCATCGCGGGGGCGTAGCTCAATTGGTTAGAGCGCTGCCCTGTCACGGCAGAGGTTACGGGTTCGAGCCCCGCCGCTCCCGCCATTTTGATCTCGTCACAACCACCATGGGCGAAACGGTCCGCTGCAACGACATGCGTGCGAAACACAAAAGCCGGTCATCAGCGAACAACAACGCGGACCCTGACGGTTCCGGCATCGGGCGGGCCGGCGCAACGTCCTCCGATTCGCCCGGGGCGCAGCAACCCGGCCTGGCAATGAGCCGCGGATTGGGAAAGGGTGTCCGCCGGTTTGCCTTTCTCCTGTTCGGGATTCTGGCCCTCGCCGGGCTGGTCCTGCGGTTCTACCATCTCCAAGCCGATCCCCCGCTTTGGGGGTACGTGTACAACACGGATGAAGGTCACTACTCCTACACCGCCCACAATCGACTGGTCTTCGGTCACTGGTTTGTAAACGAAGCCAAATACGGCTTGATCACCCCCTTGTTTGCTTTTGCGCAGTTTCAGTTGGCCGCCATTGGCGGCGGCGATGCTTCGATCGCCAGCTACCGCCTGGTGAGCGCGGTGAGCGGGGTGCTTTCCTGTGTCCTGCTGGCCCTTTTTTTCCAGGATCCCTGGCGCCGCTTGGCGGCGGTGGCCCTCGCTTCGGTCTCGTTCATGGGCTTCGTCCATTCGCGCCTTGGCATCACGGAGATGCTGCTGACCTTGATGGTGCAAATCACGGCCCTGTTCGTCTGGCAGGCGTTCACGCGAAGCAGCTTTCCGCTGGCCGCCCTGGTGGGCGCAGCCGCGGTTGGCTCACTGATGGTGAAGCCAACCGCCGTCTTCATCACCCCCATCCTGCTCATGGCTCCCCTCCTTTGCCGAACTCCAAATCGTTTTCGCGGGCCCTATTGGTTTGGCGCGGCGACCGGGGCGGCCCTGGCGGGATTGCTGTGGAGTTGGTTCATCATCATGCCATTCTGGGACGCGTGGCGTCGGATGATGACACAATCCACGTCATTCGGGCGGGAGGCCTTCGCGCTTGATTCCACAGCGTTCCAATGTCTTTGGCATTTCTTCCTCTCGCCCGCCCTTCAAACCATGCCCCTGCTTTGGCCCCTGGCGCTTTGTTGGTGCCTGGTTTCATGGATTCCCCGGTGGTGGAAAGGCGGGAACGACCTCCTGGATACGATTCTGTTCCTCTGGATCGCGGCCGCGGTGTTGATACTGGGAACTTCAACCTACCAGCCGGCGCGGTGGCAGATGTTGCTTTTTCCTCCGGTGATTTGCGCGGGCCTGCGATTTCTGCCGGACCTGCGGCGCCCGGCGATGGCGGTGACGGGCCTGCTGGCGGTGCTGGGATCGGCGGTGTTTTACTCTCTCTTCCAGGCGGGTCACTTCCTCAGTCGCGGCCACCAGACCGAACCCGCGAGCGGGGTGTTCGGTCATAGCGGCCCGGCCATAACAGTCTTGTGCGTGTACGTCGCGGCCTGGTTCGCCGCCCGCAAGGTCGGCGCCGGGAGATGGCAACAGTTGGCCTGCGGCATCATCGCCGTGGAATTGGCGGTGCAATGCTGGTTTCACGCCTATTATACGTGGCCGGCGTTCTTCCGCCCCAGCCAGTGGAACGAGGTGGCGAAGGATTTGGCGCAATTGCCGCCGCGCGGCACAGCCGTCTTCTCCGGCGAAATGGTGCAGGACCTTTCACTTCGCGCGAAGATTCACGTTCTGCCGACCTACTATCTCCTGGATGAGCCAACCGACGCGGCAATCCGGGAGTTCTTTGTGCGCCAGAATGCGGTTCCGGATTATTTTGTCCTTCTGGACAACAACGTGAAGAAATGGATCGCGGGAGCCCCTGCCTTTGCCGCCTCCCTTGAAGAAGTGGGACACTTTTCCCTGATCATCGGAGGCATCGGGATTCAGAAGGTGCATCTCTGCCGGTTCAGGTCATATGACTGGCTGGTCAAACCGGACGGGCAAAGACCGGCAACGGGCCAGGCGCCGCAATGAACCGGCGGCACAAACGTCGATCCGTGGGCCGGCAGGCGTGCCCGGTTTCAACCCCCGACTTCCCGCTCCTGGCGCCAGGGCGCAATTTGATTTTATTGCCGCAACCGGCCGGTTCAGCCAGAATGGACGCTTAACATGAAATCACTTTTCCCTTGCTTGGCCGCTTTGTTTCTGGCCGGCAGCCAGTTGTCCGCACCGGCTGCCAACCCCGCGCCAGAAAAATTATCCGACGGATTTGTTGTTCCCTTCAACGGTACGTTCCTCCGGATTCAGGTCTTCGCCGACAACGTTGTTCGCGTCGCCGCAGCCAAAGACCGCGCGTTCTTCGCCCGCAGCACGCCCGCCACCGAGGTCCGCCACCAGGAAAAGACCTCATGGAAACTCGACACCCGTGATGGCGTGGTCACGCTTTCGACCGCCAGGCTCCAGGTGCGCGTGGACCTCGCCACCGGCGCGGTTTCGTTTTTCGATGCCGCCGGCAAGCCGGTCCTGGCCGAAAAGGCCGACGGTCGCACCCTGGCACCCGCCGAGGTGCAGGGCGAAAAGACCTTCCACGTGCGCCAGCAATGGGAACCGAATGCGGATGAATCGCTTTACGGCCTCGGCCAGCGTCAGATCGGCATCCTCGACATCAAAGGCTGGGACCTCGACTTGTGGCAGCATAACACGCATGTCGTCGTGCCGTTCCTGGTGTCGAGCCGCGGTTACGGCGTGTTGTGGGACAACCTGTCGTTCACGCGCTTCGGCGACCTGCGCGAATTCACGCCCATTCCCGCCGATTGCCTGGTGGATGCTTCCAACCAGCCCGGTGGTTTGACGGCCGGCACGTTCGCGGCAGCCAATCCTGACGAGCTGGAGAATCCGCATTCGACCAATGTCATTGCCTTTGAATCCACCCGGCGTGGTGGCGGTCGTGGACCCGTCTGGCACCGGTGGGAAGGTCAAATTGTCGCGCCGACGACCGGCGATTATCAACTCAAGACCTACTCGAACGGCCGCATCCGGATGTGGCTCGACGGCAAACTGGTCATCAATCATTGGCGGCAGGGCTGGCTGACGGACAACGACCAGATCAAGGTCCGGCTCGAGGCGGGGCATCATTACGCCCTCAAGCTTGAGCACGGCGGCGACGAGGCGACCACGATGCAGTTGACCTGGAAAACGCCCAACCCCGACGACAACACGTCGCTGTGGTCCGAGGTCGCCGACGGCGAGGATTATTATTTCGTCTATGGCCCGGCGCTCGACACGGTCGTCGCCGGGTTCCGGCGGTTGACCGGTCAGGCCACGTTGATGCCGGAGTGGGCGTTTGGCCTGTGGCAGTCGCGCCAGCGTTACGAAACATCCACCCAAAGCCTTGACGTGGTGAAGGAGTTCCGCCGCCGCGACATCCCCTTCGACAACATCGTGCAGGACTGGCAATACTGGCCGCGCAATGCCTGGGGTTCGCATTTGTTCGACACAAACCGCTTTCCCGACCCCGAAGGCTGGCTCAAGGCGTTGCATGACCTGCATGCGCATGTCATGATTTCGGTGTGGGGCAAGTTCTACACCGGCACGGCCAACTTCGACGCGATGCAAAAGGCCGGGTTCCTCTACCAGCAAAATCTCAAGGAGAATCTGATCGACTGGATTGACTTTCCCTACACGTTCTACGACGCGTTCAATCCGGCGGCGCGCAAACTGTTCTGGGCGCAGATCAAACCGGCGTTGTTTGACAAGGGGATTGACGCGTGGTGGATGGATGCGAGCGAACCCGACCTGACGGCTTCGCCGCCCACGCTGGAAGGACAGCGCACCCATATGAACCCCACGGCGATGGGCACCGCCTCGCGCGTGATGAATGGCTGGGCCTTGATGAACAGCCGCGGCATTTACGAAGGCCAGCGCAATGCCGCGCCCAACCAGCGCGTTTTCATCCTCACCCGATCGGGTTTTGCCGGCGTCCAGCGTTACGCCACCGCCACGTGGTCCGGTGACACCACGGCCACATGGACCGGGCTGGCCAAGCAGATTCCCGCCGGCCTGGGTTTCTGCGTCTCCGGCATGCCGTATTGGACCATGGACATCGGCGGTTACACCATGGACACCCGGTTTTCCACGGATAATCCCACGCCCGAAGCGACGGAGGAATGGCGTGAACTCAACACCCGCTGGTTCCAGTTCGGCACGTTCTGTCCGTTGACGCGCCTGCACGGCGAACTGAAACCGCGCGAGCCGTGGACCTTCGGCGGCGACAACCACCCGGCCTATCAGACCATCGTCAAATTCGACCGCCTGCGTTACCGTCTGCTGCCGTACGTTTATTCGCTGGCCGGTGAAGTCACGCAGGACGCCGGCACCATGATGCGGCCACTGGTCATGGATTTTTCCAACGACGCGAAAGCGCGTGAAATCGTGGATGAATACATGTTCGGTCCGGCGTTTCTCGTCTCGCCCGTCACCACCTACCAGGCGCGCAGCCGCAACGTTTATCTGCCGCCGACGACCGGCAATTGGTACGATTTCTGGACGGGCGCCAGCACGCCGGGCGGCCAGACCCTTGACGCGGCGGCGCCCTACGATTCGATGCCGCTGTACATCCGCGCCGGGTCCATCATTCCCTTCGGACCCGAACTGCAATATACCGGCGAGAAACCGGCCGACCCGATCACGCTTTATGTTTACGCGGGTGCGGACGGCGCGTTCACGCTCTACGAAGACGACGGCCTGACCTACGGCTACGAGAAGGGCGCCTTTGCGCGCATCCCGATTACCTGGGACGAACAGAGCCGGACGCTCACCATCGGCGATCGCAAGGGCTCGTTCAAGGGAATGCTCAAGCAACGCACCTTCAACGTCGTGCTGGTTTCCAAGGACAAGCCGGTTGCTTTTTCCTTCAACCCGAAGGCGGATCAAACCGTTACGTACGCCGGCAAGGCGGTCAAGGTGAAGTTTTGAGTGATGGCTTGATGCCAGCCTGATTCAATTGTTCTGACTGATATCATGAAATGTATCCATCGCACTCCGCGCCTGTCGCCGTATGTTCTCGGTCTGGCCCTGCTGGGATTGGGGGCGGGGTTCGGGCTCCTGCGCGCCGAAGACCAGCCGGTTTTGGAACATCCGCTCTACCTCGACCCCGGCCAGCCTGTGGAGAAGCGCGTCGAAGACCTGCTCGGGCGCATGATGCTGGAGGAGAAAATCTCGCAGGTGCACGCCGATTCGAAATTCTCCACCGCGGCCGTGCCGCGGCTGGGCATTCCGCGCCGGTGGTTTGACGACGGCCCGCACGGCGTGCGCGAAGACATCGGGCCCTACTCGTGGAATCCCGCGGGGCGCACCGACGATTATGCCACCTGGATGCCGGCGCTGAGCGCGCTGGGCTCCACCTGGAACCCGAACCTGGCGCTGGCCTATGGCGAGGTGATCGGACAGGAGTCGCGGGCGCGCAACAAGGACGTCATCCTCGCGCCGATTGTGGATATCGCGCGCACGCCATTGTGCGGCCGGATTTACGAGTTCCTGGGCGAAGACCCGTTCCTGAACGCGCGCCTGGGGGTGAACTACATCGAAGGCGTGCAATCCAACGACGTGGCCGCGTGCGTGAAGCATTTTGCCGGCAACAATCAGGAGGTCGGTCGGGCGACCGCCAACATGGACATGGACGAGCGCACCCTGCGCGAGATTTACCTGCCGCCGTTTGAAGCCGCTGTCAAGGAAGCGCACGTGTGGGCCGTCATGGGCGCCTACACCCGGTTCCGCGGTGAACACTGCGCCTACAGTGATTATCTCATCAACAAAATCCTCAAGGGCGAATGGGGTTTCCCGGGATTCGTCATGTCCGATTGGGGCGGCGTCCACAGCACGCGCGAAGCGGTGTTGGGCGGGCTGGACGTGGAAATGGGCACAATGGTCGGGTCGGAGGACAAATCGGCGTACAACCAGTTTTTCCTGGCCCAGCCGTTTCTCGAGGGCATCCGCAAGGGCGATTATCCGGTTTCCATCCTGGACGACAAGGTGCGCCGCAGCCTGCGCGTGATGTTTGCCACCGGCGTTTTCGACCCGCAACGCAAACCCGGCTCGCTCAACACGCCGGCCCATCACGCCACCGCGCAACGCGTTGCCGAGGAATCCATGGTTCTGTTGAAAAATGACCGCCAGACCCTGCCGTTGAACGTCTCCGACCTCACGTCGGTGGCGGTGATTGGTGAAAATGCCGTCCGCACCAACGCGGCGGGCTTTTTTGGCGCCGGTGTCAAAACGATGTTTGAGGTCACTCCGCTCGAAGGCATCGAACAACTCGTCGGCGGCCGGGTGAACGTCACCTACTCGACCGGTTACAGCAAATCCGGCACGGATTCCAACATGGTGGCACGCGCCGTGACGGCCGCGCGCCAGGCGGACGTGGCCATCGTCGTCGCCGGCTTCAATCATTCCCGCAACTTGGACGACGAAGGCTGGGACCGGACCAACCTGTGTTTGCCTTACGGACAGGACGAGTTGATCCGGCAGGTCGTGAAAGCCAATCCGCGAACGATCGTGGTATTGGTGTCGGGTCCGGCGATCGGGCTGGGCCCGTGGCTGGCGGAGGTGCCGGCGGTGTTGCAGGCGCATTATTCGGGGATGGAAGGCGGTCGCGCGCTCGCCCGCATTTTGTTCGGCGCCGTGAACCCATCGGGCAAACTGGCCGTCACCTATCCGAAGCAACTATCGGATTCGCCCGCGCACGCGCTGGACACATATCCCGGCACGAACGGCACGCTGTTTTACAAGGAAGGTTTGCTGGTGGGCTACCGCTGGTTCGACGCGAAGAACATCGAGCCCGCGTTTCCCTTCGGATTCGGTCTGAGCTACACCACGTTTGAATATTCCAATCTGAAACTCGTTCCCGGACACGACCCCAACGGCCCCGTCGTCACCGCCGAGTTTGATCTTGCCAACACCGGCCAACGTGCCGGTGCCGAAGTGGCGCAACTTTACATCCATCAGGAAAACCCCGCCCTGCCGCGCCCGGTGAAGGAGTTGAAAGGCTTCCAGAAGGTGTTTTTGCAACCCGGCGAGAAGCGAACGGTGTCCATCCCGCTCAACCAGCGTTCCTTTGCGTATTACGACCCGGCCAAGGCCGGCTGGGTGTCAGCCGCCGCCGACTACAAAATCCAGATCGGCAGTTCATCGCGCGATATCCGGCTGGAAAACGGTTTTCACCTCTCGCAAACGACGGTGGAGAAATAAGCATAACGGCAAGACCGCCGGCCGGAAATCACTGCGGGGTTCGCGGGTCTTTGATGTACTGTTCGTGACCGTCAAGAAACGCCCGGTTGCGACCGCCGGGATGAATGGTGCGGCCGAGCAGCGCGGCGGGAACCGTCGGAATGGTTTGTGGGAAATAGGGGTCAACCGCCAGCTCGACGTCGCTGGGGCCATTGATAAGACCGACGGTGGGATCATTGGCAGCTTGAAGGTCGGACACCGCCTTGGTTTCCGACTTGGTCCAAAAATCTTCCAGCATGGTTGGATCGTTCAAATCGTTGGTGCGGTCAAACCGCCAGAGCCAGTAGCGGCTTTCGGGCGCGTTGGTGTCCGTGGAGATAGCCTGGAGAGATTGCACCACGTTGCCGGCCGGTGAATTCTCCGCCGCGGGGCAGGACCAGAGGGTATCGCTTGCCCCTTGGTCCCGGAACACTGTGGCCGCCCAACCCCCACGCGGATCGGAGGGCGGCCAGCTGGTCCAAGGGTGATAACCGCCGGGCAAGCTCGACTTCAGATCGCGCCGGTCGGGGAAGGTGTCCTGATGGTCATTGAGATACAGGGCGAAAGACGTGCCGATTTGTTTGAGATTGGAAAGACAATCGGTCCGATAGGCCAGCAGTTTGGCGCGGCCGAGCGCGGGCAAGAGCAGCCCGGCGAGGATGCCGATGATGGCGATGACGACCAGTAGTTCGATCAACGTGAACCCTGCGTGGCCGCGGGCGGGCCTGATGGCACCCGGTTTATTGCCCCAGAACCCGATAGAAGCGATATCGGAAGTTGGTTGCATAGGGATCGAACAGGTTGAACGGGTTGGAAAGGGCCAGATTCGTGCTGAGCGAAGTCCAGTCAACAAAGTTGGTTGTTGCCTGCAGCACATAATTGCTGCCAGCCAAGCCCGAGAAGCCAAGCTGGAATACCTGGTTGGTAAAGAAGCCCGGCCCGGTGAAAAAGTTGTAGGGCTCCACCACGAACAGGGCGCTGGCGGCGACGCTGTTGTTGTAATTGGTTTCAAATGCGTTGGCGGTGACCGTCGCGTTGGTGGTCAAAATGAATGCCGAGGAATAAAGGGACGAATTGGTCGTCGGCAGCGTGGCATTCAGCGTGTAATAAATCGTCGCGTTGGGGTCGGGTGCCTGCAAGGTGATGTTCACCGGCGACCCGAAGGTGCCGCCGTTCGGCGTGATGGTGGGCGGTGCCAGGGCCGGTGTGCCCGGCAGGCTGTTGATCCAGCCGGCCATGACCGCCACGGCGTTGGTATCAATCAGATTGCGGAAATCCGGCATTTGGATGTTCGGATCCACCGTGTTCATGCGGTCGTAGAGGATGGAACGCCAGACATCCTTCGGCGTTACGACATGGGCATTGTCGTAACCCAGGTTGCCCACCACGGGCGCGTTGGTGATGTTTTGACTGGCCAGCGGCGTTTCGTAACGTGCGTCGAAAGTGATGCCGGTGCCGCCGGGCTGATGGCACTGGGCGCAATTGGCGTCCAGGTAGGAGCGGGCGCGCTCCTGGAGCGAGGCGGTGAGATTGGTGAGCGCGGAGAGTTTTTCGAAATTGGTGATGGTGGCCTCGTTAAAGGCGGGATTCAGAAGCCCGAGGCGGTTGAGCGTCCGCAACTGGTTGTCGGGGTTGCCGGAGGATGGATAGGTGAAGTTCCCGTTCAACTGGCGGGTGCTGACGCCCAGCACGTAATTGGCCACGGGAGTATGACAGGTCAGACAATCGGCCGGACTGGGATAAATCCAGGTCTGGGTCCGGGTGCCGGTGGCAGTGGTGACCGCGATGTCCTGGTTGAGGCTGGTGGTGAGCAGGTCGGCTTCGCTGTTGTCCGGACGCCATTTGTAGGTCACGCCATAAACGGTTCCATTGATGTCGCGCACCAGCAGCCGGGTTTCCAGGCGCAGGATGGAATTGGGATTGGTTTCGTTGGTGAGCAGCTCGAAGGTTTTGATGAAGACGGTGCCGGCGGGGAACGACCAGGCGCCGGCGGGGACAAAGCCGATCTGTTCATCGGGCGTGTAAGGCGCACCGTTGTTGGGCACGGCCAGGTAACGGATTTTCAAAGCACCATCGGACCAGAGCGCCACGTTGGGCTGATAAGGAATCAGTCTGCCGGCCGGGCTCATGTTCGGGGTGTTGGTGAACACGCCGGTTTGCGAAAGCAGTGGTGGCAGCGAACCGTAGTAAGTGGACGGCATGTTGAAGAACGCCGGCACGGTCCCCGCATTCGTCAAGCCGTAAGGCTGGCCGGTACCAGTGGTGACGGTGATGTTGACGGGGGTGGAGGTGCTGCTCAAGCCGCTGCCGTCGGTGGCGACGGCTTTGAGTGCGTAGGAACCCGCCCCCAGGCCGGTGGCGGTCAGGGCGTAAGGAACGTTGCTGACGCTGCCCAGGAAAGTGCTGTTGGCGTAAAAGTCCACCTTGCTGATGGGGTTGTAAGGCGCATCGGCATTGGCGTTGACGGTGACGCTGGCCGTGGCGGTGTAAGTGGAACCGTTGGTGGGACTGGACAGGATGACGGTGGGCGGTGGATTGGTATAGGGATAAAGTTGGGTTTGCGGGATGATCGTCTGCACCGTGGACGGGCTGCTCCAGGCCAGCGCGGCCTGCGCCAAGCCGGTGGTATGGAAGTAATCGACTCTGATGTTGTAAAGCTGCTGGGCTTTCAATGTGATGGAGCCTTGGTTGGTGGTCGGATATTGAGAGATCCAATTATTCGCCAGCAACTGGCCGTTTACCCACAGGCGCATCCCATCGTCGTGTATGGCATAGAAGGTGTAAGTCTCATTGTATTGGGGCTGCACCGAGCCGGTCCAGCGGGCCGCGAAGTTGGTCTGGCCGATGCGCGGATCGGGTCCGCCGGAAGTCCAAGTGAAATTGACCACAGCGTCGGTGCGCACGAGTGTTGGCGCAACGTTGAACGTCACATTGCTGAAGGCTGTGCCGGTGGTGTTCGTCCAATACTGGCCCAACAACCCCACACCTTGGCCAAGGGCTGAACTGTTGATAAAACTTGCCGCAGACACGCCGCTGTTTACCGACCCCGGTGCGGCGGCGATGGCCTTGACGGATGCGCTGTTCGTCAAGACAAACGGCCCGGTGTAGAGGATGGAGTTGGTGACCGGCGTGGAGCCGTCCAGGGTGTAATAGAGGCTGACGCCCGGGGTCGTATCGGACAGGGTCACCGTCACCGAATTGGTAAAGACGCCGCCGTTGGGTGAGATGGTGGGGGTGGCCAGGAAAATGGTGTTGCCGAAAACCGACAGGGCATATTCCGCTCCGACATAAACCTTGCCGTTGACCACCGTCGGCAGGGTCATTTTGACTGCGCCACCGGGATTGTCGCGCGCCAGATCCTGGCTGCTGTTGTAAAGCTCCACAGCGAGGTTGGTGGCATTATAAGCGTGCAGCACCGCCGGGCCGCTGCTGGCAAAGGCATCCGATTGGGTGATCCAGACAATGGCATTGCCTGTGCCATTGGCCGAGACGGCAGGGGTGGCGCCAGGAAAACCAAAGCTGGTGATGGATTGGGATGCAGGAGTGGTGGTGATGACGCCGTTGGTGATCAGAAATGCCTTCATCACGTCGCCACTGCCCTGATAATAAATCAGGTTTTTGAAATAGGCCGGCGTAGCATAGACCCCCCCAATCGCGCTGGGCAACGACTGCACGATCTGGTTGTCGTTTGCGGAATTGTAATGCCCCAGATTGTCGCGATCCGCCAGGTAGATCTTTCCCTGCTTGCCCGCCCCCACGATCAGGTGCGGATGGGCCGCGCTGCCGACCGAGTCGGGCAATAACAACGGTCCGCCCGATCCGAGATCATTGTCGGCAGAGGCCAGGCTGGCCTGGTTGAAAGGGGTAAAATAATCCGCCACCGCCAGCCGGTTGGTCGTGGAAAGCCTGACAAAGCTGTCGCTGTAATCTCCCCCGTTCGTGTTGGCGCTAAAGGAGCCGTTGGCCGTCTCAAAATACAAATTGGTGTTGGCATCCACGCACAATCCGTTGCCACCCATCCAGATCGCACCTTCACCGGCATTGGCGCCAAAATTGGCCGTGGTGGCATTGGGGGTGGTGTTGAAGACATAGTTGGTCAGCAACAGCAAATTCGTGGCGTTGAAGCCGATGACCCAGCCATGATAGGGATCGGTGTCCGCATAACTGCCATAGGCGACAAACAACATTCCGCCCGCCAGGGTCATCGCGGGCCGTTGAAATTGCTGCCTGGCATTGAAGGTCACCACGCCGCCCGAGCTGTCCCTCCCCCGGCCCGGAACCGAAGCGGCGACGACCACCGGGCTGTAAGGTTGTTCCGTGCCGTTGGTGATGTTCAGGGCGTGGATCCGGTGATAATAATTCGTCGTGGCGGTGACTTCGCGGCTGAAGACATCCACGTAGAGCGTGCCAGAGACAGGGTCAATGACCGGGGTGCCGGTGATGCCCATTTCCGGCACCACATCGGTATAAATGCCGCCGTATCGATCGCCGAATTCCTGATTGTTGCTCAAGGCCGAAACTCCCAGATTGGTGTGCCACAGCAACCCGCCATTCGCGCCTGCATTGCTGTCCGCGTCGAACGCGTAAACGCTGTCATGTTCGGTGGCTACAAACACGACATTGTGTGTGCCCTGTCCGGGAATGGCCAACCCATAGACGTACAAGGGCTCGGCATAAACATACCCGTCCACCGCATAGGAAAACAACTGGCCAAAACTGTTGACATTGACGTTGGTCAGCGTGAGCAGGGATTCGTTTGTGTTCGCGCCCTGGCGGGTGTTGTCATTGTGGTAGGTCAACACATTCAGCGCGGAAGCCTGTGCCTGGATGTTCCACGCCAGGGAGAGCACGGCTACAGCCACAGCCAAGGTCTTCATGGGTGTAAACGTCGGATTGCGTACGGTTCCCCCAATGGGAATGCTTTGGCGAGCGGGGGAAAACTTAAACAAGGGAAGAAACCTTT
Organism: Limisphaerales bacterium; assembly: GCA_052145735.1. Lineage (GTDB taxonomy): Bacteria > Verrucomicrobiota > Verrucomicrobiia > Limisphaerales > UBA11358 > UBA11358. The sequence goes on along the minus strand of JBKQOA010000076.1, from coordinate 34,891 downwards.
TCCCGGCACACGGCTGTTTTCAAAAACTTCGGTCACGCACATAAATGAGCCAGTTTGAAAGCCCCGGCCTTTTGCAGGAAACGACAAGAACCTTCCACGCTGGGCGGCATTCAGTCTACCAAATCCGGCGGCCCCATCAACATCAAAATTAAGAGAAAATGATGACAATGTTTAAAAATGCTTTTCTTGAGAAGGTGGAGGCGATAACCTCCAGTTATGAAAATAAATCTCCGGCCAACCTGGCAAGCCGCTGTATTTTGCAGCCTGATTCTTTTGGGGGCGGTGCCAGCACACAGCCAGACCGGCGGCGATTATCAGATTTTTGTTTCCAATGAAAAATCGGGTGATCTGACCGTCATCAACGGCGCCGATTTCAAGGTGGTGGCGACCATTCCTGTGGGCAAGCGGCCGCGCGGCATTCACGCCAGTCCCGATGGCCGGACGGTGTATGTTGCGCTGAGTGGGACGCCCATCGAACCGCCGCCGAAGCTCGACGCCAACGGCAACCCGGTTTTTCAAAAGGGTCACGATGACGATGAGGACAAGGCCAAGGCGGACAAGTCGGCCGACGGCATCGGCCTCGTGGACGCCGGGCGGAGAAAATTTCTGCGCAAAATCCCCGCCGGCTCCGACCCGGAACAGTTTTGTTTGAGTCCCGATGGCGCGAAAATTTACATCGCCAATGAAGATGTCGGCGCGGCGACCATCCTGGACGCCGCGACCGGCAAGGTCGTGACGTTTGTTCCCGTCAGCCGTGAGCCGGAAGGCGTGGGCGTCAGTCCGGACGGGAGTTTTTTCTACGTTACTTGCGAGACGGCCGGGGACGTTTTTGCGATTGATGCCAAAACTTACAAGGTCATCGGCCACCTCCAGGTTCACCCGCGTCCGCGCAGCGTGGCCTTTCTGCCGGACGGTTCGCGCGCGTTTATCCCGTCCGAATCGGTGGGCGAATTGAACGTCATCGACACCACCAACCAGACCCTCTTGAAAGTCATCACGCTGCCGAAAGGCTCGCGCCCGATGACCGTGAAAGTTTCGGCCGACGGGAAAAAGATTTACGCCAGCACCGGCCGTGGCGGCACGGTGTGCGTGGTGGACGCGAACACCTATGCCGTGCTGAACCTGATCCCGGTTGGCAAACGTCCATGGGGCATCACCTTTTCACCGGACGGGAAATATCTTTTCACCGCCAACGGCCCTTCGGATGATGTCTCGGTGGTTGACCTCGCCACCGAAAAAGAAATCGCCCGGATCCCGTCCCCCGGCAGTCCGTGGGGCGTGGTGGCGGTGCCGGTCACAAAGTGAACATGGCCCCGCCCCGCATTCATTCCGCCGCCGTCAGGTCTCGAAGGTATTCCAAATGCGGCGGGCCCGGTTTCACGTTGATCGAACTTCTGGTGGTCATCGCGATCATTGCGCTGCTCGCGGCCTTGTTGCTGCCCGCCCTGGCCCGGGCCAAACAGAAAGGGCAGCAGGCTGCGTGCGTCGATAATTCACGGCAGCAAGCGCTCGCGCTATTTATGTATGCCGATGACAACAGCGACATTCTTCCGCCGACGGCTTACAATGATGCGGATGGCGATGAAGTGGACTGGCCAACTTTGCTTGATCCATACCTGAAAAATCCCCAAATTCATTTTTGTCCGAACGATCTGGTTTCCACGAACAATTCCTACGGTCTGAACGAACTCGGGTTTGTGGACCTCACCGATCCCGGAGTGACAACGCCGAATCGCCTGGCGGGCTTTCACACACCCACCGTCACCGTGATGTTGGGCGACCTCGGCACGGAAGATGACCTTGTGACGCTGCGGCCTGACACGTTGAAAATGATCGCCCCCGGTTCTGACATCAATGACGACGCGGATGCCCGGCCGATTGCGCGTCACAACCAAAGGTGTGATCTCGGTTTCATGGATGGTCACGCTGAACCGATGCGGCTTGATCAATTTTACCTCAACCAACATCCGGCGAACCAATGGTTCACCCCGTAAGCCAGCGGAAGCCTTCACCCGCCGATGATGAAAATTTCCTGCGCGGTGATGCTTTTCGTGCAGCCCGGCTTGAATGCCTTCGCGCGTAGAATTGTCGAACCGTGCAGTTGAATCGGCTTTTCATAAAGCAAATCGGACGCCGTGGGCACGGTCCCGTCCAGGGTGTAGCGGATGGCCGCGTCCGGCTCGCTTTTTAAAGTCACCGCCACCGGCCGGGCATAATTACCTCCCCGAGGGGAAATCTCGGGCGGCGGCAAAACGGGCGGGCCCGGCAGGCTGTCAATCCATTGCCGCAGCAAATTCATTCCCTGCCCGTCAATCGTGTTGCGGGCGAGCGGCGGCATCTTGAAAGGTTCGGTCGTGTTTGCCCGCATGAACAGAATCGAACGCCAGGGATCGTTCGGCGCGATGATGCGCGGGTTGTCAATCCGTTCGTCAATCAACACCAGCCCCTCAATCAAACCCTGTTTGGCCAGCGGCGTATCATAACGCGCGTCGAAATAAGCGACCGTGCCCTTGGGGCGATGACATTGGGCGCAATTGACATCCAGGTACGACCGTGCGCGGTCGGCCAGGCTCCGCGTCGGGTCATCCGCCCGGGCCAGCCGGGGAAAATCCGGCAACCCGGCTTCGGCAAATTTCGGTTCAAACAGGCCGAGGTGATTCCAGGCGCGCAATTCATTGTCCGTGACGCCCGAAGGATAGGTGAAATCGCGGTTCAACTGCCGGGTTTTGACGCCGAGCACGCCGCCGGCATTGGCGGTGTGGCAAACCAGACAATCCTGGCGGCTGGGGTAATACCATATCTGCGTTCTCGTGCCGGTCGCGGTTTTGACGGCAATGGCTTCCGTCAAATTGGTGCTCAACAAGTCTGCATCGCTGTTGTCGGGACGCCATTTGTAGGTCGCGCCGTACACGCCGCCGGCGCGATCGCAGACAAGCAGCCGCGTTTCCAGGCGGCGCCGGCGGTTCGGATGCGTTTCGTCGGTCGCCAGCTCGAAATGTTTCACAAACACCGTGCCGGGGGGGAAAACCCATTCGCCGGCCGGTGCGAATTTGATTGCGGCCTTGTCGGGCACGGCGAGCCAGCGCGATTTCGCCGCGCCATCAGACCAGAATGAAACGATGAGATCATAAGGAATCAAAGCGTTGTCCGGCAGAAGCTGGCGGACATCCTTGAAGGCGCCGGTCTGGGAAAGCCGGGGCGGCAGGGCGCCGTCCGCCTGCTCTGGCAGGCGCAGATAAGCCCTGGCCGGCGGCCGTGAATCTAGCCCGTAGACCGGGAAAAGCGGCGCGGCGGTGAGCGGGAAGCCGGGTGCCCCGACGAACATCAGCAACGGCAGCGCCATGACCGCCCCTCGGGAATATTTTTCCGGGAATCGAAATCCAAACCTCATTTAACCTCAACGGCGCGAGCCGGCTCTTTGTTTTCATTGGCCTGAAGATTCAGTTTGACCGCCGTTTCCAGGCTGGCGGAAAACCGACGGACCGTTCTTTGGAGGCTTCCGACGGAGGTGTAGGTGTAGTGGCCGGCAGGATAAGCCTCGATGACGACATAATCGTAATTTTTCGCCTTGGCGCGCCGTGATTTCGGAAGCTCGGTGAGAACCACCAGGCCGGTGCAAACGGAACCCGGCTCGTGACCCTCCACCAGATTGGGGGCGCGGCTGGCGGTGGCCGTGCCGGGCACCAGCCAGGAACGGTCCAGCGGGGATCGCAGCAGGTTCGTATAGCCGCTTTCAATGACCAGCCCGTCCGGAAGGATTTTAAGCACTTTGCCGCAAATGGAGCGGCGGCCATTGATGCAGGCGGCCCGCATCTGTTCCACGAGTTGCGCGATGGACGGGCTTTGGTTGGTCTGGCTTTGGGCCGGTTGCGGCGATGAGCCGGGAATAACCTCGGGTCGATTGGTGAAACCGCCAACATTGGTCTGCGCCAGCGCCGGCAGCGTCGCCAGGGAAAAAAAGACCGCGAATTTCATAAATTCCATGTCCGCAGTGATTCTATTTAGCACATTTTTTTTAATCGGCAAGGGTTTCCGGTCATGTCCTGATTTGAATTGACCTTATGATAAGGTGGGATGCAACTGCGCCCGAACCGTGTGGGAGAAACAGGGCTTCGGTCGCCGCGGGCGAAGATTTGGCGGGATGGGTGTCCGCCAATCTTCCGGATGTCTTCGCTTTCCTGTCAATTGGGCGGCTCAAAATTTTTCAGATTGAACATTTCACCGCAGGAGACCGTCCAAAAAACGATGCGCCGGATTAAAATCATGTTTGTCTCGTTGCCACCGGTCTTTTGGCTGGCCGCGGCAGACTACGGTTAGCCGATGCCCCAAGTGGCGGCACGAGTCATGGCTATCGCACTTCCATCTCTGCCGCTGCCGGGCACGGCAAAAATGAACCGGCCCGGGATGCCTTTCCGGGCCGGGCGGAAAAGCACTGTTGGCGGTGGAAGATTGAGCGTTGTTCGTTTGGACTGGACATCGCTTCGTTTTTGGGTCAAGCCATGCCTGGTGAGTTATGAAAGACAAAACGCCCGCAAAACCAACCCCGGGGCGGCAAGAAGGCGGCGTGGCTTCTGACATCCTGGGTTACCTGTCCAAACATCCCTCAGCCGAGGATACGCTGGAGGGCATCGTCCAATGGTTGATATTGGAAAAACAAATCCAGACGACGCCCGGCATAGTGGCGCACGCCCTGTCGCAATTGATTGAAACAAGGCTCGTCACTACGCGGCAGAGCTCCGGCAGCCCGACGCTTTATCACCTCAATTCCCAGGCGAAGGCCGCTTAAAGCTGCGCCATGCGGCGGGACGCATGGAAAACGTCAAGGCACGAGGGCGGAAGGCGGAAGGGGAGACCATCGCCTGCCCTCCGTGTCGGGCAGCGCGACGGAGGAAACTCCACCCATCTTGCGGCGCGCAGGGGATTACGCGCCCCGTCTTTTATGGTTCACCCGGTGTTTTGCAGGAACGCGGCCAACGCGTAAATCAGGGCGGCATTCCAGTTGATGCAAATTTCGTTGGTGCGCGCGTCGCCTTGAACGTCCTTCCAGTCGGTTGCCTTGGGCCAGGGACCGCCCACCAGATAACCCGGCCAGGGAACGCCATTGGTTCCGCTGGACCGGCGGTCATGCGGGTGCAGCGGCGGTTGAAAACCGATACCGGTGACAAATGAGCGGCCGTAACAATTACAGCCCAAAAGGTAATTCAGGGCGTCCAGGCATGCCGCGCGGTATTCGGTCCTGCCTTGGCCGCGCGTGAGGCGATCGGCGGCCATCAGAACGAGCGTTTGGCGGGCCACAAAACCATTGTAGCCCCAGCCATAGCGCGCGCCGAACGGGTTGGCGTAGCCTTGCAGGCGGTTGGTTTGCACCATGGCATCCGCCACGGCCAGCAGATTGCTGCGCACCAAGGTCACCAAAGCCGGGTCGCGGCCCGGACGTTGGGAAAATAAATAGGTCAGGAGTCCGAGGTTTTTCACCTCATCCCAATCGAAATCGAAGTTCACCTGGCCGTTGATCGTCCGGATGCGGGTTTCGAGGTCGCGCAGGACGTCCGGTGACCCGGTGGTTTCCCAAAGTTCCGCCTCCGCCCACAAGCGGTTGTTGGGAATCCCGTTCAAGCGATGGCTGGATTCATGGATTTCCTCGCGGATTTCATACGAGCCAGTGTGGAAATTGGTTGCATCCGACTTGTGAAATTCCGGGTGAGCCGCCAGAAACTGATAGCTCCGCCGGGCGGCTTCCAAACAGCGATCCGCAAACGCCGGATCGTAGGGCCGGTAAATCCGCGCGGCTTGCGCCGTCATGCCCACAAAATGTGCCGTGGCCTCGCTGCTCCAAGGGGTGAAATAACGCTCCCCGGTTTCGGCGTCGGGCATGATAAACGGGCCGAAGCGTTTCGTGGTGACCTTATGATACACCGAGCCATCCGGGGCCTGCATGGTCAGCACCCAATCCATCTCCCATTTTAATTCCGCCAGGAAATCCGGCAGCTTGCCGCCCGACTCCGGGATTTGCAGCCGGATCGTGCGGAGTTGCGGGCCGAAATCCTCCCAGGCGCGGAACAGGTTGCCGAGCGTCATGCCGGCGTTGACAGTGTATTTGTTGTAATCGCCGGCGTCATGCCAGCCTTTCGTGCTGTCCTTGTTCGTGTGGCTGCCGCCGACAAAATCCAGCCAGGCGTCGTTGGTGTGACAGGCCGCGTGGGCGAAGGTCTGGCCATGATAGGTGGCGCTGACCGCCGTGCCGCAGCGCCATAAATACATGCCCAGCATCACCGTCGAGTAGGGTTCGCGGTAAACGTCGGCGGCAATGCGGAAGCGCGCCGATTGCCCCGCTCCAGGAACCTCCAGTTGATACTCACCGGGTTGTATAAGCTGCGAAAAATCGGCCGTGTAAAGCTGTTCCTGCGTGTCGGGATTCAAAACGGGGCCCGTGACCTCGCCGGTGAAGACCGTGGCCTGGTCGGTCAGGCGGAGGACGGTGAAATTGGTGCATGCGGCAGCGATGACGGCCCGCTTTTCCGCATCCGGCGGGTAGCCGACGGTGTTGAGTCGGATCAAGGGTGATTCATTTTCTGCCGCCCGGACGGAGTTCAGAAGCAGGACGGCCAGGAGCACAAAGGCCCAATAAGTCCAGGACTGACGTTGACATGCGGCTGTTGTACCAAGGCAGGGAATTCTCGTCATCATCCATTCAGCCAAGCCGTTTCCCGGCCCGGTGGCAAGCCCAATGGGAGCCGGGCTTGTCGTCTATTTCACCGACAAGCCATGATTGCTGGATTGGTATAACGTAGGCGTCCACTCGGGTCTGAACGGAGTGGAATTTTCCATGCTGCCACGTGGTGGCTGCGGAAAAACAGGATTGCCTGTCAGCACCGGACTAAACATCATGGGTCAACTCTATGCAATACCACTGGATCGACATCGGCATCATCGTCTTGTATCTGATCGCCACCATCTTCGTCGGTTTTTGGGTGTCGAAGCGCGCGTCCAAGGACATGAAATCCTACTTTCTGGGCGGGAACGCGCTTCCCTGGTACATGCTGGGCGTTTCCAACGCGTCCGGCATGTTCGATATTTCAGGGACCATGTGGCTGGTTTATGTGACGGCCACGTATGGCCTGAAAGGGGTGTGGCTGCCGTGGCTGTGGCCGGTATTCAATCAGATATTTCTGATGGTTTACATGTCCATCTGGTTGCGGCGTTCAAACGTGATGACCGGGGCGGAATGGATCCAGACCCGGTTCGGCAAGGGCAACGGGGCCACGGCTTCGCACATCATCGTCGTGGTTTTTGCGCTGGTGAGTGTGATCGGCTTCCTGGCCTACGCGGCCAAGGGCATCGGCAAGTTCGCCGGGGAGTTCCTGCCGGGGCATTTTTCGGATAATACCTATGCGTGGATCCTGATGGGCATCACCACGTTCTACGTCGTCAAAGGCGGCATGTTCAGCGTCGTGTTCACCGAGGTCGTCCAGTTTTGCATCCTCACCATCGCCTCCATCGCCATCGGGATTATCGCCATGATCAAGGTCACCCCGGACCTGCTGAACCAGGTCGTTCCGTCCGGCTGGCACGACCTGTTCTTCGGCTGGAACCTCAACTTGAACTGGACCACCATCCCTGAAATCAACAACCGGATTGCTTCGGATGGTTATTCACTTTTCGGAATTTTCTTCATGATGATGTGTTTCAAGGGAATCCTGATCAGCGCGGCCGGGCCGGCGCCGAATTACGACATGCAGCGGGTGCTCGCGACGAAGGGGCCCCGGGAAGCGGCGCTGATGAGTTCCACGGTCAACGTGGTGCTGTTCTTCCCGCGGTATATGTTGATTACGGGCTTGACGGTTCTGGCTCTGGCTTTCTACACGCCGGACCTGGCGGCGATGGGCAAAGAGCTGGATGTTGAAAAAATACTGCCGCTGGCTCTGGCAAAATTTGTCCCGGTGGGCATTCTCGGCCTGACCATGGCGGGGTTGATCGCGGCATTCATGTCGAATTTCGCGGCCACGGTCAATGCCGCCCCGGCGTATCTGGTCAACGACATTTACAAGCGCTACATCAATCCCAACGCCTCCCAAAAACGCTACGTGTGGCTGAGTTATCTGGCTTCCTTCGGCGTGGTCGTGGTCGGACTGACCTTCGGTCTTTTCACCCAGTCGATCAACTCCATCGTAACGTGGATTGTTTCCGGTCTGTGGGGTGGTTATGTGGTTTCGAATGTCCTGAAGTGGTATTGGTGGCGGTTCAATGGCTGGGGCTATTTCTGGGGCATGGCCGTGGGCATTAGCAGCGCCGTGGTGATGGCCTCGCCTTACGTCTTGCCCGATGTTCATGACATCAACAAATTCCCGATCATTCTCGTGGTATCGACGGTGGCGGCGCTGCTCGGAACGTTCCTGACCAAACCGGACGAGGAAGACGTCCTGAAAGAGTTTTATCGTCGGGTGCGGCCTTGGGGGTTTTGGGGGCCGATCCGGGGAAAAGTCATGCAGGAAGATCCCGGTTTTCAGCGGAACAAGGATTTCTTCCGTGACATGTTCAACATCGTCGTCGGCACCATCTGGCAGACTTGTTTCATCGTGCTCGCCATGTTCCTGGTCACGCGCCATTTCCAAAATGCTGTTATCACACTCGTCGTGCTCGTGGCCACCTGTTTGATCCTGAAAAAAACCTGGTACGACCGGCTGCCGGCGCCCACACCGGACGCCGCGCCGGAACCGCAGAGCCGGCCGGCTGCCGCTGCTGCAACCCCCCGATAAACCCCGTTCAAAAATCATTGCCTATGCGTTACGGACACTTTGACGACCAACGTCGCGAATACGTCATCACCCAGCCCAACACTCCGCTGCCGTGGATCAACTACCTCGGTTGCGAGTCATACTTCGGCATTATCTCCAACACCGCCGGCGGCTACTCGTTTTACCGGGACGCGCGCCTGCGCCGGCTGACGCGCTATCGCTACAACAACGCGCCGTTCGATGTCGGCGGGCGCTATCTCTATATCCGCGACAACGACACCGGCAAGTTCTGGTCGCCGTCCTGGCAGCCGACCCGCGCCAAACCAGACAGATACGAATGCCGTCACGGCATGGGCTATACCACCATTGGCTCCAGCTATACGAAAATCGAAGCGCAGACCACGTATTTTGTGCCGCTGGGCGAGACGCTGGAAATCTGGAAGTTCTCGGTGACGAACCGCCGCAACAAGCCGGCGAAGCTGTCGCTCTTTTCCAGCATCGAGTTCTGCCTCTGGGACGCGCAGGACGACGCCACCAATTTTCAGCGCAACTTCAGCACAGGCCAGGTTGAAATCGTGGACGGGGTCATTTACCACAAAACCGAGTATCGCGAGCGTCGCAACCACTTCGCTTACTTCGCCTGTTCGGAAAAACTCGCCGGTTTCGATACGCAGCGCGACACGTTCCTCGGTGCCTATCGCAGTTGGGACAACCCGGCGGCGGTGGAACGCGGCCAATCCTTCAACTCGGTCGCCCACGGCTGGGCGCCACATGGCTCGCATCACGTCAAGGTGAATTTGAAACCTGGCGAGACCAGGGAAATCATCTTTGTCCTCGGCTACCACGAAAATCCCGTGGACAAAAAATTCGACCCGCCGGATTCCCAGACCATCAACAAGAAAACCGTCAAGCCGGTCATCGCGAAATATCTCGACGGCAAAAATGTCGCTTCAGCCTTCCAGGCTTTGCGCGAAAACTGGGACGGCCTGCTGGGCGTTTACCAGGTGCAATCGCCCGACGTCCACGCCAACCGCATGGTCAACATCTGGAATGCCTACCAGTGCATGGCCACGTTCAACATGTCGCGCTCGGCGTCGTTCTACGAATCCGGCATCGGCCGCGGCCTCGGTTTCCGCGATTCCAATCAGGACCTGCTGGGTTTCGTCCAGATGGTTCCCGCCCGCGCCCGCGAACGCATCCTCGACATCGCCGCCACGCAGCTCAAAACCGGCGGCGCGTTCCACCAGTATCAGCCGCTCACCAAGCGCGGCAACAACGACATCGGCAGCGGTTTTAACGATGACCCGCACTGGTTGACCCTTGGCGTTGCGGCGTATCTCAAGGAAACCGGCGACTGGAGCATCCTCGACGAGCCGGTGCAGTTTGAAAACGAGCCCGGGTCCGAGCAGCCGCTTTACGAGCACCTGCGCCGCAGTTTCAATTACACCCTCGAACGCATCGGCCCGCACGGCCTGCCGCTCATCGGCCGCGCCGACTGGAACGATTGCCTGAACCTCAACTGTTTCTCCGACACGCCGGGCCAGTCATTTCAGACCACGACCAACAAGGACGGCACAGTCGCCGAGTCGGTCTTCATCGCCGGTTTGTTTGTGCTGGCGGGCAAGGAACTCGCGGCCATTGCGAAAAAACGCCGCCAGAAAACGGAAGCCGAGCGTTGCCTCGCCGAAGCGGCCAAAATGGAAAAGGTCATCTACCAGCACGGCTGGGACGGCGACTGGTTCATCCGAGCCTACAACGATTTCGGCCAGCCCATCGGCTCGAAGGTGTGCAAGGAAGGCAAGATCTTCATCGAGTCACAGGGCATGTGCGTCATGGCCGGCATCGGCCTGAAGGATGGCAAGGCAAAGCTGGCTTTGGATTCGGTGAACAAGCACCTCGCCACGAAACACGGCATCGTGCTTCAGCAGCCGGCTTTTACGAAGTATTACATCGAAATGGGCGAAATCTCCTCGTACCCGCCGGGCTACAAGGAAAACGCCGGCATCTTCTGCCATAACAACCCGTGGATCATCATTTCCGAGACCATGGTGGGCAACGGCAACCGGGCCTTTGACTATTACGCCCGCATCAATCCCTCGGCGCGCGAGAACATCGGCGACCTCCACCGGTGCGAGCCGTACGTGTTCGCGCAGATGATCGCCGGCAAGGACGCGCCCACGCACGGCGAAGCCAAGAACTCCTGGCTCACCGGCACCGCGGCGTGGACCTATTTCACCATCACCCAATGGATTCTGGGCATCCGCACCGATTACGACGGTCTGCGGGTGGACCCGGTGATCCCGGCGAAATGGAAGGGCTTTACCGTCACGCGCCGGTTCCGCGGCAACACCTACATCATCGAGGTGCAAAACCCGAAGGGCAAACAGCGCGGCGTGAAAAAGCTGCTGGTGAACGGAAAAGCCATCGCAGGCAATATCCTGCCCGCGCGTCCGCCGCAGTCAAAACCGATCCAGGTTGTAGCGGTACTTGAAGGTTAACCGTGGTTCGCGAGGAAAGGAATTCCAAATGAAACAGATGTTTTCGATCGCCCGGTCGGCGACCGGCTTGATGTCATTTCTGTGTCTTGGCCTGTTGCTGACGTCCTGTCAAACCAACCCGCCTGTTACCAAGGCCCCGCCTGCCAACCCAGTCGCGGCGGCGCCCGCCACGCCGGTGAATCAGCCGTCACCGGCCCAACACATTCAAAATGGCGTTCAATTGCAGGCGGGTAAACTAAATGTAAAAGTGCAGTTCTATGCCGGCGATGTTGTGCGCGTCCTGAAATGGGGCCCAGGCGGAACACCCGCGAAGGCGAGTCTGGTCGTGATTCAAACCAACCCGCCGGATTTGAATATCAATGTTGATGAAGGCGCTGACACAGTCACGCTGGCTTCCGGGAAACTTAAGCTGCTCTTGTCCAAGAACGATGGTGCGATTCAATATCTCGACGCCAACAATCAAATCATCCTGAAAGAACAGGGTTCGGCTGATATTACGCCGGTCAACATCGCGCATGAAACAAATGCATTCAGCGTTCAGCAGAATTTCACACTGACGCCGGATGAAGGCATTTACGGCCTCGGCCAGCATCAATCCGGTTACATGAATTATCGCGGGCGCACCGTCAAACTGGTTCAGGCCAACACCGAGGCGGTCACCCCGTTTTTGATTTCAACCCGGGGTTATGGAATTCTCTGGGACAATTATTCCAAAACCATTTTTGCCGATGACCCGGACCACATGTCGCTCTGGTCCGAGGTGGGCGACAACCTGGACTATTATTTCATTTGCGGCCAAAACATGGACGGCGCCATCGCCGGATACCGGGAGCTGACCGGGCAGGCGCCGATGTATGGCAAATGGGCTTACGGCTACTGGCAGAGCAAGGAACATTACGCGACGCGCGACGAGCTTTTAGGCATTGCGCAGAAATACCGCACGCTGCAAATCCCCATCGATGGCCTCGTCCAGGACTGGAATTACTGGGGCGGCAACACCAACTGGAGCAGCATGTTCTTTGACGAGACACTGTATCCCAACCCCAAGGAAATGATTGATATTCTTCACCAGCAGAACTTTCACCTCATCATTTCCATCTGGGAGGGACTCGGGCCGGCCACGGCCATTTACAAGGACATGGAGAAGCGCGGCTACCTTTACTCGCCGGTCGGCTGGGCCGGTTTCCGGTATTACGATGTCTATAACCCGGCGGCGAACGATTTGTACTGGCAATATGTGAGCAAGGGTCTGTTCTCCAAGGGCATTGACGGCTGGTGGATGGATTCGACCGAGCCGGACATCGTCAACGCCCTGACCAAGGAGGGCGAGGAATATGAGATGAAGCGCGTCGAGGACAATCATTTGGGTTCCTTTGCCCGGTATCTCAATCCCTATTCGCTGCTCGTGACCGAAGCGGTTTATAATCATCAGCGCGCTGAAACCGATCAGAAACGCGTTTATATCCTCACCCGTTCAACCTTTGCCGGCCAGCAGCGCGCCGCCGCCACCACGTGGTCGGGTGACATCGGCGCGAACTGGGATGTTTACAAAAAGCAAATCTCCGCGGGCATCAACCATTGCATGTCCGGGATTCCGTATTGGACGTTTGACATCGGTGCTTTCAACATCAGCAGCTATGAGGGGGTGTTTTCCAACGGCGGCAAGGACCCGGCCTACCAGGAATTTTACACCCGCATGTTTCAACTGGGCGCCTTTTCTCCCATCTTCCGGTCGCACGGTTCGGAAACCCCGCGGGAAATCTGGCAGTTCGGCGAGTTCACCAATGTCCTCGTCAAATTTGACAACCTGCGCTATCGCCTGCTGCCCTATATTTATTCACTTGCCTGGCAGGTGACGGACAGCGGCTACACCATCATGCGCGGCCTGCCGATGGATTTTACCTCAGACCAAAAGACCTATGGCATTGATGATCAGTTCATGTTCGGCCCGGCCCTCATGGTTTGTCCGGTCACGGAGTACATGCTCCATCGGCCGCCGGAGAACAGCATCCAGATAACACCCGAACACTTTAAGACGAAAGACGGCCGGTCGGGCCTGACGGCCAGATACTACGGCGACTCGGACTTCAAAAACTTGGTGCATGAGCAGGTGGAGACCAACATCAATTTGTTCTGGTACACCGGCTGGCCGGATTACGTCACCAGCCCCAGATTTTCCATGCGCTGGGAAGGCAAATTGATTCCGACTGAAGCCGGGACGTATCGCTTCCACATGAAAAGTTTCGGGCCCAAACGGGTCTTCTTGGACGGCGAGGAACTGACCAACAATTGCGTTTCGACGGAAGCCTGGACCGTTCCCGTGGAACTTCAGGCCGGCAAGGAATACGACTTTGCCTGCGAGACCGCCAATTACACCCTCGGGGCCTTCCGCGCCAAGCTCTTCTGGAAGACGCCGGAAATTTTTGCCCGGGAAAAGACCGTCGAGCCGCGGGCGCAGACCAGACCGGTTTATCTGCCCACTGGAACTCAATGGCTGGACTTTTGGACCGGACAGGCTCTTCCGGGCGGCCAGACTATCAACGCGGATGCGCCCATTGACAAGATTCCGCTCTTGGTCCGATCAGGTTCCATCATCCCGATGGGGCCGTTCATTCAATACGCCGCCGAATCGGTTGACCCCATCGAGTTACGCATCTATCCCGGTGCGGACGGCAGCTTCACGCTGTACGAGGATGAAAACGACAATTACAACTACGAAAAAGGCGTCCACGCCACCATTGCGTTTCACTGGGACGACACCAAACGTCAACTCACCATCGACGACCGGAAAGGCACCTTCCCCGGCATGTTGAAAGAGCGCACGTTCAATATCGTCATCGTGGGCAAAGACCACGGCACCGGCGTGGAAGCCACGGACAAACCGGACAAGACCATTTTATACCGTGGCGAACACCAAATCGTTCAATTGTAAACGGAAACCGGCGCAGCGCATTCTGAAATCCGCGACCTGTTCGAAGCCGAACTGGCAGGCCTGAATTTTCAATGTGGAAATTCACGTGAGCGACCTTCGGCGCCGAGGGAGGTTTCATTAAATATTCTCGACAGGGTTTCGAAATGGACGTATTCAGCTAATCAATCGGCAGCTGGGGCTTCAACATTATGCCAAATAACCTTTCTGCAATTGACGGCCTCCCTGTTCGTAAAAGCGGGGAATGGGCAAAACGCAAACATCATTACCTTAATAATTACTGTGGCATTACCACCGTCTCCATGCGCAGCAAATTCAAACTGGTTTATCTGGATGTCATGGCCGGGCCGGGCCGCTGCAAAATAGAAGAGACGAATGAAGAGTTTCCCGGCTCGCCTTTGGTGGCGCTCGATCATGATTTCGCGCAATACATTTTTATCGAGGAGGAACCCGGACTGGCGAACGCACTGGAACAACGGGTTTCCCATCATCCTAAAGTGCGTAAAATCAAAATCATTCCCGAAAACTGGATGGATGTTGTGGAATCCGGCCGATTGAAATTTGACGATGCTACGCTGGTCGTTGCGTTTGTTGACCCGACGGGAATTTCCCAGGTGCCCATGTCGGCAATGAAAAGGCTGGCTGGTAATCCCCGGATTGATTTGCTGGTCACCATTCAATACCGGCTTGGCATCGTCTGGAACGCACCGCAATATCTCCGAGCCGGAGGTAATCAAACCGCGCTCGACAATTTTCTGGGCGATCAAAGCTGGCACAAATGGGAAAACAAGGAGCCCGGCGAGATCGGGCGTCTGGCCGTCGAACACTTCTGCAATAAATTTAAACAGGAAGAACGTTTCATCGGCACACGGCATGTTTCCGTTCCGGAGAAAAATCCCCTGTATCGTTTCACCTTGTTCACCCGACACCCGCGCGGCGAGGATTTCTGGAATAAAATCCTGAAAATTGATGAAAAAGGCCAAAGAGAATTGCTTTAAAAACGGTTCACCTTGGACCGTTTTTGTCCTACCGTCTGTGAGAAATTATTTCTCATGAGCGCCAAATCAAAAATTGAGTGGACGGATGCAACGTGGAATCCGATGCGCGGCTGCACCAAGGTCAGCCCCGGCTGCCTCCACTGCTACGCCGAGACGTTTGCCGAACGCTTTCGCGGCGTGCCGGGCCATCCGTTCGAGTTCGGTTTTGATTTGCGGCTGGTGCCGGAAAAACTCGGCGACCCCCTGCGCTGGGCGAACTCCCGCCGGATTTTCGTGAATTCCATGAGCGACTTGTTTCACGAAAAGGTGCCGGACGAATACATCGTCAAGGTGGCGCGGGTAATGAAAGCCGCCAACTGGCATACGTATCAAATCCTGACCAAGCGTGCCGGGAGGATGCAGAAATTATTAAAGGGCAAACTCCGGTTTGTGAACGAGCAGCCGCACATCTGGTGGGGCGTAAGCGTGGAAAACCGCAAGCATGGGCTGCCCCGCGTGGATTTGCTCCGCGATTCACCGGCACAGGTCCGGTTTCTGTCCATCGAACCGCTGTTGGAACATCTCGGTCCGGTTAATTTAAAAGGCATCAATTGGGTGATTGTGGGCGGTGAAAGCGGGCCGGGCGCGCGGCCGATGGACAGCGACTGGGTGCGGAACATCCGCGCACAATGCCGGAAGGCAGGTGTGGCGTTTTTCTTCAAGCAATGGGGTGGTGTTCGCAAAGCCGAGACCGGCCGGGAGTTGGACGGCCAGACCTACGACGAATTTCCCAAACGCCAACAAAATCCCGTACCCGGCTTGGAATTCAGACGGAATGCTTTAGAACGGCTGGAGGCGACGTTGCCTTAGCCGAATCGCGGCGCGATGAGAATGATTCCCTTCCAAACGTCATAAAAGATGAATTTGATTTTGCCCTACTCTTTATTTTGTGTTTTCCCCATCGTTTGACGCGAGCTTTAGTGAAATATTTTGAGAGCAAAATGCGCAATTTCTGAAACAAATCACAATTGAGATCATATCCTTTTCTCAACCCTTCCAATATCAAGGCAGCAAGCAGGCGCGGGCGGTGTTGATTCTGGGCGTTTGATCACGGCACGGATGGCTGCGGGTCAACTGCCTTGGACTGGAGCGTGACCGTGGTGGGTGACAGGTGGTCGGCGCTCGCGGTCAGTTTGATTTCGCCGGCTTCCTTGGTGGATTGCACGATGATTTGCGCCAGGCCGTTGAAGACGCTGCGTTTCCATTCGCCGGGGGGCGTGACAATTTTGACCACCGCCGGGCTTCCGACAATTCGGTTGCCTTCACCCCGGCTGTGCTCCTGGCGCGGCGTGGCGATGATGGCCAGGACGTTGGTGCCGGTTCGGAGCAGGTCGGGCGGCAGCTTGAATTCATGGCCGGTCGGGCTGTGTGGCACATTGTCGGCGACCGGCTTTCCGTTCAGGTAAATCCATTCGCTTTCGCCCAGGTCGCGCACCAGCAGTGACACGATGGCGTTCGGGCTGGCCGACAATTCGAAGGTGCCGCGATAAACATTCGTGCTGGTTCGGGCCGAGTTTCCGCTGCTGTGATTTTCTCCATCGCGTCCGCCAAAGGCGTTTTGCCAGCCGGAATCATCGAAGTTGAACGCGATCTCCGGCCGGTTTTCCACTCCGTCCACCGTTTGCCGGCGCCAGTTGCCGACGGGCGCCGAAGTGACTTGTTCAAAATATTTGTCCGGTTCATGCGATGAAGGATCGCCATTGCCCACGCCGATGATTTTGCCGGGACCTTGAATGCCAAAGGTGATTTCGTTCCCGGCGACCGGCACCATCCGCCCCTGCGCATCGTTGACCTGGATGGTGATGACCGAGACGTCCCTGCCGTCGGCTTTGATGGTCGCGCGATCCGGCGTGAGTTGAATGGCCGCCGGTTCGTCGGTGGTTTCAACCTTGTCGGTGATGATTTCCTTGCCGCCGTTGTAGCCGCGGGCGAGCAACGTGCCGGGTTCATATTTCACCGTCCATTCCAGGTGCCCGTTTGTTTCCATCGTCTTTCGCCCGAGGCTTTTGCCGTTCAGGAAAAGCTCAACCTCCTGGCAGTTGCCGAAACATTTGACGACAATATCCTGTCCTTCCTTGCCCGGCCAGTTCCAATGCGGGAACACATGGAGCACGGGCTGATCGGTCCACCAGGCTTTCAGATAATAGAAGCTGTCCTTGGGAAAACCGCAGGTGTCGAGGATGCCGTACTGGCAACTGATGGCCGGGTAACCGAACGGGGTTTCCTCGCCGCGATAATCGAATCCCGTCCAGTAAAACAGGCCGGCAAGATAAGGACGTGCGGCGTAGTACTTCCAACCCATTTCACAATTGCCGCCGGAATCTCCAATTTCGAGCGGGGCCAGGTGTGCGTTGGGCCGGTCATCAAAATAAACCCCGCGGGTTCCCTGGGTGGTGGTTTCCTCGGTGCCAACGCCCGCTTGGTGCGGGAGCCGGGCGTGCTGCTGGTCTGAATTGCTTTGCTTGATGTAATTGTAGCCCGCGACGTCAATGACGGTGGAAGAACCGCCCCAGCCGCCGCTGATGGCCACCGTGTCCAGCCGCGTCGGGTCCAGGTGATGGGCGAAGGCCTGCATGGTGGCGGTGATGCGCGCGCCTTTGACATTGCCCTCAATGGCCCATTCCTCGTTGC
The DNA here is from genome assembly GCA_052145735.1 of Limisphaerales bacterium. Classification (GTDB taxonomy): domain Bacteria; phylum Verrucomicrobiota; class Verrucomicrobiia; order Limisphaerales; family UBA11358; genus UBA11358. Next base: position 17,061 of record JBKQOA010000076.1, on the reverse strand, counting down.
CCAGCGACCACAGGATGACGCAGGGATGGTTGCGGTCGCGGAGGATCATCGCCTTGAGCTGATCGAGCTGTTCGGACGATGTGCCCATCGGCCGGTTTTCGTCGATGACCACCATGCCGAGCCGGTCGCAGGCGTCCAGCAGTTCCGGCGTCGGAGGATTGTGCGAGCAGCGGTACGCATTGCAGCCAAACGCCTTCAGGCGCGCGATGCGAAAATTCTGCAACGCATCGGGAAGGGCAACGCCCACCCCGGCGTGGTCCTGGTGATTATTGGCCCCTTTTAATTCGACGCGCTGGCCGTTCAGGAAAAATCCCTGGTCGGGATCGAAACGGATTGAACGAATGCCAAAGGGCGTTTCGTAGCGATCCACCACCGTTCCACCGGCGCGAATCGTTGTGACGAGCTTGTGCAGGTTGGGCGTCTCAATGGACCAGAGCTTCGGATGGGCAACCTCCAGCACGCAGGAAAATTCGCCGCTGTCCCAGGACTCGAGCCGGGCTTGCTTGACCTGTCCTTGCGCCACCGTCTGGCCGTCCGCATCCACAATGGCCTGCTCGATGTCAAAGCTGGCGGCATTGGTCCCTTCGTTGCCGACCATGACGCGGGCCGTGACCCGGGCGGAGCTGTTTGTGATTTCGGAAAAAACAAACGTGCCATTGCGCCCGATGTGGAGCGGGTCGGTCTTGACCAGCCAGACGTGGCGATAGATGCCGGCGCCCTCATAAAACCAGCCTTCCTCCATCGTGGCGTCCACGCGGACGGCGATGACATTGGTGCCGCCGTAGTTCAGGAATTCACTGATATTGTAAGCGAAGCTGGTATAGCCGCTGGGTTCGTTGCCGAGGTAATGGCCGTTGACCCAGACGCGAGAATCACGGAACACGCCGTCGAACTCGACACTGATGCGCCGGCCGAGATCGGAGGCGGGGATGAAGAAGGACTTGCGATACCAGCCGACCGAGATGTCGGGGAAATTCCGGCCGAGGGTCTTGTAGCCGTGACTGTGGCTGCCCCGGCCGTCGAACGGCAGTTCCACCGCCCAGTCCTGCGGGAGATCAACGGTCCGCCAGGCGCGGTCGTCGAAATCGGCCGCGGCCGCGCCGTCGCCGTAACCGGTCTTGGCGAGATAAGAGAAATAGCCGGTGCCGGTATTGAAATCTTTCTGGGCATCAAACGGGTGGCCGAAGGCAAAGCGCCAGCCGGAGTCCATCAACAGCCGCTCGCGAACGGGTGGCCCGGCGGCGGGGCTTCCTTTGGTCTGGGCCGCCACCGGTCCCAGCGAAGCGGCGATCAGGAAAAGAGCGGTTACAAAGACAGGGATATTCAGAAATCGATTCTTCATTTTTTGCAATGAGGGTTTCAATTGTGAAAAAAACTACAACCGTGGCGCGGCAGATGCACGTTGAAATGCGCGCTGAGCCGGGGCGTTGCCACCCGGGCGTTTGAACAAACGATGAATTTGAAACTGCGTCGGGGTTGAAAGGTCAGCTCCGGAAAAAACGGGCGGCGAGCAGGTTGGCGACGGCGCCAAATCCCAGCAGAACCGCCACCGGTTTGAGCACGGTGCTGAATCCGTTGCCGAAACTGATGACCTGGTGCAACGCCTGCAACGCCCAGCCGGTCGGCAGGCAGAGGGCGACGGTCTTCATCGCGGGCGGCCCGATTTCCAGCGGCCACCAGCAGCCGCCCAGCGCGCCCATGAGCAGGCTGGCCAGCACGCAAACTCCAATCACGCGGTCCTCGGCCGCCAGCACCGACCCGGCCAGCACCCCGAGCGAGCCCGCCACCCAGGCGAACACCAGCAACGTCAACAACACCGCCGGCAGGTTTGCGCCGAGATTGACGTGGAAGACGAACCGGCCCACGATCAGGAAGAACAGGACTTGGACGGCACCGAGGAGCGTCAGGCCGTATATTTTTCCGCCGACCAGACTGGCGCGGGTCACGGGAGAGATCGCGAGCCGTTTCAGAACGCCGTTGCGCCGTTCGGCCGCCAGGGCGGTCCCGCCAAAGAGGAGCAGGTTCATCATCAGATACATCACGAGGTTGCCCGGCAGCGAGAAGTTGAACCCGGTCGGCACCGGTTTGCGCCCGGCAAACCGCGCGTTCAAGCTCACCGGATTCGGTTCGGCCAGGACCGCGCGAAGCTTGTCTTCGGTCAGCGTCCCGGGCGCGTTCGTTGCCGTGGCCGCTTCGAGGATGTGTCCGTTGATGGCAATCAACGCCCGCACGAGGCGCAGTTCGATGAGAGCGGCGTCGGCTTCGGCGGTGCTGTCGCGCTGGAGGAACTGCACGCGGGTTTGCGTTCCGGCGAGCACGTTGCTCGTGAAATCCGGCGGGATGCGGATGACGCGCGCGGCGGATTCGCGGTTGGTGGGGTTCAGCAGCCACAGGTTTTGCGCGCTCAGTTCGTCGAGGAAGAGGCGACCGAGAAAATTCGTGTCCTGGTTCTCAATGAGCACGGGCGGATGGCGGTTGTACGGGTCGCCGGGGCCGCGGCTGGCGAATCCCATGAAATACACGAAGGCCAGCGGCATGAGGAACAACCAGACGTAGGCGCTTTTGTGCTTCAGGAACAGGCGCAGGTCGTTGTGGCCGATGGCAAGAAGGTGTTTCATGCGCGCAAGCCCGTTTTGAACCGCCGGTGGAACAACAACACGGCCAGTCCGGTCAGCACCGCCCCCAGCCCGATCAGTTCCAGCGTCACCGGTCCCCAGGCGACGCCGGCGACGCCGGCTTGCAGGTTGCGCGCCGTGTTGACGAACCAGAAGCTGGGCAGATGCGGCGTGAAATGCGTTCGCATGAATGTCGGAAGCTGGTCCGGTGGAAAGGCGCACCCGCCCGCCAGGCCCAGCAGCATGCCGGCGATGTTGTTGAGGACGCCTGCGCGCCGCTCGTCAGGCACCAGCGCCACCAGCAGCGCAAAGAGGCCGGCGGCAAAGCACGCGTAACCGACGGTCAACGCGACCAGCGCCAGCGGCTGTCGCCAGGCAATTTGGAAAATCAATCCACCGCCGCCCAGCATCACCGCGCTGCACAACAACAACATCACGGTGGTAAACACGACCTTGCTGGCGACGAAGGGCAGGAGTTGTTGCCGCAGAGTGTGGTAACGCTCGAACGTGCGGTGCCGGAGTTCGCGGTGCAGGTCGGCCATGCCGTTGCCGGCCAGAAACAACAGGAACATCGCCGCCATGCCAACGAGCAGATAACCGAAAATGTTGAACGCCGGTCCCTTGCCGGACGCACTGGTTTTCATCGCCCCGCCGGTTCCGGACCGGTTACCGGTCGCATTGTCGGAATTCATCTCCTTGTCGTACATGATGAGCGGCGGGTCCACGTATTTCTTGGCGGTTTTCAACTTGTCTCCCGCGCGGTCAATCAACCGGGATACGTCGCGGTAATCGCCCTTGCCTTCAAACACCGCCTGCCAGTCCGGAAATTCGGACTGGAAATTCCGCGCGACGGCGTTCATGGCCGTCACCACCGCGCCGAGCAATTCCTCCAGCACCGCCGGATGGATGGATTCCGCCGGGTTCTTGACCAGCTCCAGACTTACCGGCGCCCGGCCGGTGAGGTAATTCCGCATGAAGTTCGTCGGGATGATGACCGCGGCGCTGAGTTTGTCATCCAGAATCTGGCGCATTGCCTCTTCGCGGCCCAAGAACACGGGTTCCAGGTATTTGCCGCCTTCGCGTTGATTGGCCGAGCCGCGCAGGAAATCGCTCAGCACGGTCTTGTCCTCGTCCACCACGGCGAACCGGATGCGGCCCAGCGCGCCGCTGTCGGATTTCCCGCCGAACACCAGGCCGATGAGCGCGGTGATGCACAGCGGCAGGGCGAGATTGATGAGCCACGGCAGCGGATTGCGCCGGGCGCGGCGGAGGTCTTTGGCGAGCAGGACGCGCAGCATGGCTACTCCCGCAAATCCCGGCCGGTCAGTTGGAGAAACACATCATTCAAGCTCGGCCGCTTGAGCATGACGTTTTCCACGTGGACGGGCAGGTTGAGCAAATCCTTCAGGCATTCGGACGGATCGCGCGCGCCGATGGCGGCGATGACCAGCTGGCGTTCGGACTTCTGGATGACGCGGAAGCGCTGGTGGAAACCGTCCCACGCGTCCGGCGAGGCGTCCTTGAAATCCGCTTCAAGCACGAACACGCGGTCGCCGCCCAGCCGTTCCTGCAGTTCGGGCAAGGTGCCTTCGGCCAGCAACCGGCCATGGTCAATGATGCCGATGCGATGGCAGAGCGTTTCGGCTTCCTCGAGGTAATGCGTCGTATACAGGATGGCCGTGCCCGAGGCGCGCAGACCACCGATGAATTCGAGGATGTTCAGCCGCGCCTGCGGGTCAATACCGACAGTGGGCTCGTCCAGCAGCAGGAGCTGCGGCCGGTGGAGCAGAGCGCAACCGAGATTGATGCGCCGTTTCATGCCACCGGAATAGGTTTTTACGGCGTCCTTTGCGCGGTCGGTGAGCATGAGCGCGGTCAGCAGTTCGGCGGCGCGCGATTTGGCGTCGCCGGCGCTCAAGCCCGCCATGCGGCCCCAGAATTCGAGGTTTTCGCGCCCGGTCAACTCTTCGTAGATGGCCAGTTCCTGCGGCACCACGCCCATGATGCGCTTGGCGCGCTGCGGATTGCTCCAGAACGGTTCGCCGGCCACAAAGACCTCGCCGGCGTCGGGCTTGAGGAGGCCGGAGATCATCGAGATGGTGGTCGTCTTCCCGGCGCCATTGGGTCCGAGCAGGCCGTAAATCTCGCCGGGCCGGACCTCGAAACTGACGGCATCCACGGCGCGAATGGCGCCGAACGCTTTGAACAATCCCTGCACGCGCAGCAAACTCATGGCGGCGATAATAGTAGCCCGTCAGAAAATGAAAAGGACTGATGGAAGCGGAATAACTGTCCGGCAAAACAGAATTTGAACCACGTTCGTTGCGCAATGACGCGTTTGTTGCTTATGTTTTGGCAAACATCGAAAATGACGGCACCGGTCCGCGTCGGCTTTGTCGCCAACGTTTGAAGTTGATTAGGGTGGGGTCAAGATAAACTGAACCGTCTCGTAGTTTTGTCGTGCCGATCAAAGTTGTGTTGTATGTCTCGGTCCGCCGGCTGCCGGTATCAACGTTCACTTTGCTGCCAACATATACCCAATCTGGCTCAGGTTGGTTGTGGCCATTGAGCACGGCAAGCATAACGTGAGCAAATCGGATGTTGCCCGTCTCTTGATCAATTGTGAAACACGCTACCAGATGCCAGCCGGAATGTCCGTTATGACTTTCTCCACCCTTGCCGATTTGGATCGTCGACTTGATCTCCAAGCCGACCGGCTTGCCTTTCACAGAAACCCTGGGATTGATCAAGTCTGGATACGCTTGGTCGGAGTTGTGTTTATATGGCGAGTTTTCGTGAATCGCGTCGCAAAGAATGTTGGAGACCAACCCGCTGAAGTTGTTACCCTGAATATACTCTGGTAATGGCTTCGCTCCGCTCGCCAACAAATTCGCGTTGATCAGCGAAACAATACGCTGGGTTTCGTCGGTTGCGCGTTGCAGGTGAGAGATCTTGAGTCCGGGCGGCAACGGAACGTGTGGACGGAAGTAGTCAGGATTGGTCTTGACCGGCGAAATGGCCGATGGACTGACGAACGCGCCCGCTACAAGTTGTGGAAGCGAACAATCCAACGCCCTGCCCAACGATTCGAGGATGCCAATGGAAAAATTCTCGCGTCCGTTCTCCAAGCCGGATAAATACTGGTAGGTGATGCCGGTACGCGAGGCCAGTTCATCCTGAGTCAATTTCTTTTGCTCGCGCAGACGGCGGACGAAATTACCGATGACGGTCTTGGCATCCATTTCGTCTATAGTTGATACCAAGAACAGACTTGATTGTCTTTCGCCTATAGTTGAAAATTGCGCGTGATGAGGCAGTGCCAGATACACCTTGCTGATTGCTTCGATTGGCTGCGCGGCTGCAATCCGCAGACCATTCATGCCGTCTGTACCGATCCGCCTTACGGGCTGATTGAATTTTCCGAGAAGGAATTGTCCAAGCTGCGCAATGGACGCGGCGGCGTCTGGCGGCTGCCACCCACCATCGGCGGACATAAACGCGATCCGCTGCCCCGCTTTACTGTCCTGACTGGCGAGGAGAAGCAGAACCTTCGGGCCTTCTTCCGGAATTGGGGGAAACTTCTGTTTGACGCGCTTGTGCCCGGCGCGCACGTTTGCGTGGCCGGTCATCCCATTCTTCAGCATCACGTTCAGGGAGCGATGGCTGAAGTCGGCTACGAGGTCCGCCCAGCCATCATGCGGTTATATTTCGGTTTTCGCGGCGGCGACCGGCCCAAGAATGCCGAGAAGGAATTTCCGGAAGTTTGTGTCACGCCCAAAGGCGCTTACGAACCTTGGATGCTATTCCGCAAACCGCTTGGCGAAAAGACTGTGGCCGAAAATCTCCGAAAATGGAAAACCGGCGGGTTGCGGCGACTCTCCACCAACAAACCATTTCCCGAAGTCGTTCCCAGCGGACGCACTCCGAAACGTGAAGGAACAATTTCCGATCATCCGTGCCTGAAGCCGCAGCATTTCATGCGCATCATCGTACGGGCCTTGCTACCCTTGGGCGAGGGAGTGGTGCTGGATCCGTTCATGGGCTCCGGTTCAACCATCGCCGCCGCCGAAGCGGTTGGTTACCATTCCGTTGGAATCGAAATTGACAAGGATTATTTCCATCTCGCTGAGACTGCGATTCCAAAACTGGCCGCGCTTTACCCTGCTTTCGAGGGCGACCGTCTTGAATTTGACTTGAGCGATTATCCGCAGGAAGCCGCCGAGGAATCGCAACTCACCATGGCCTTGGCTGAACCACATCCACGTTATCACGCGCGAAAAAGCCGGCCGCGGCCTTAAGCATGGGATAAGGCCAGAATCTGAAGGACGAGGACAATTTAAACCCGACGCACTATTTTTCTGCCGCGAAGACGGCGTAGCTGTGGGGCTGCAACTGGACGTTGAATGATACGTGGCTTTCCTCGGCGTTCCGCCAGCGTCCCCGGCCCTGGGTCGGCGCCTGGCGGTTGATTACTTCGCCGGTGACCAGGTTCTTCAACCGGGTGAAATCGCCCGCCAACGAAACTTTCATATCCGTTTCCGTCGGCAGGAATGATTCCACGATGAACGTGTGATTGTCATACGCGAATAACGCCACCCCGCTCGGACCATCCAGCCGGACGGGGAACCCGCGCATCACGTAATTCTTGATGGCGCCGGTGACGCTTGGCGGCAGCCGGTACAAGTCGCTGAAATTTTCCGGCATGGTCCAGACATAGATCACGCCATTGGAATAGCGGTCCATCAGCAGCAGCGGATAACCGTTGCTGCCGGCGACCAGCCGGACCACGGGCCAGGCGTCATTCGTCAGGAAGAAAATTTCAGGGAACAGGATGTCCTCATTTTTTCCGCCGTCCAGGGCTGAGCCGTTGCCGGAACCGAAACCGCTGAAATAATCATGCGCCAGCACCTTGTGGTCGGTGTACCGCACCTCGGCGATGTCTTTGATGCCGCGGTGCTGGAGTGCGTGCAGCAAGCCGGAGGTGATGACCACCGTTTTGCCGGCGGTTAACTGCCCTTTGATTTTGGCGACAAGGTCGGGGTCGAACTTCGCGGATTCGGTCAGCAGGACGAGGTTCGCGTTGGTCGGGAATTCCGGGTACAGCTCAATCGGAATGCCAATCATCCCGAGGTAATTGTGCAGGAAATCTTCGCCGGTGGATTGATACGGTTTATAGCTGGCGATGCCGATGGGATTGCCGAGCTGGCCGAGGAACGCATCCACCTGTTCCAACGCGGAACCGGCGACGCGGGCGATGGTGGGTTCGGGCTGGCCGGACGGGACGGTATTCGTCCAGTTCTGCAGGAGCTGGTTGTAGTCGAAGCTCGTGTGCAAATCCTGCCAGGCGGCGCGGTCGCCCACCGGGATGGACCGGCTCATGGCCGACCATTCGAACAGCATCATCTGCCGGGCTTTGGCGAACATCGTGTCCCAGAGCTGTTCGGCGTAGCGGTCAATGTATCGGATGCCGTACGTGTCCACCCAGCCGCCGCCGTTGCGGCCCGGCGCGATGTTGTCAAAATACCGGATGATTTCGTAACTCTCGTAGGGCTGCAGGTGCTGGTCGGTGATGACCGGATCGCGGGTTTCGGTGCCGGTGTAGATGCCGTCAAACAGCTTCGGCTCCCGGTCCAGGTCGTAGCCCAGGCCCTGGAAATGCTCGTACCAGTTGGGGAATTTGACGATGAGCTTGACCTTTGGGTTCACCGCGCGGGCCGGTTTGATGACGAGATTTTCCGCGACGTCATCCATGAGGTTGAGCCGGAACTGCGTCCAGGTGTTCGTGCCCTTGGCGGCAATGTCCGAATCGTTCTTGGTGGTGACAAAGAAAAAATCGTCCTGGATGATTTCGTCGAAATGTCGCGCGGCCAGCTCGGCGGCGGATTTGACGAACTGGCGGTCCGCTGGATCGGTATAGCAGAACGACTGGAACTGGCCGGCTCCGCCTTCGGACAACGCCATGCCGCCGGCAACGCGCACACCGCGGTCGAGAAAGAATTTTTTGACGGTTTCGAGCAAGGCGTCGCTGGCGAGATTCCGGTTGCGTTGGACCTCGATATAGACCTTGTCCACTTTCAACTGGCAATGGATGCGGTCCCAGTCGGCCTGCAGTTTCCCGGGTTCGGCAAATGTTTGCACGACGCCAACGGGGATGTAGATGGAGACATCGAAATTGGTGTAATTGCCCGCCTGGCAAAGACAGGGAAGCAACGGCGCCAGGGCGGGGATGAACAGCAATGCAATGCGGGCAACGGATGGTTTCATAAATTATTCCTGGTTCGGGGTTTTATCCCCGTAAATGATGCCGCGGCCGCCGGTGGCGAAGTAAACGCGGCCGTAAATGCGTGGGTCGCCGGTGACGTGGCTGATCCAGCCGTATTGATGCTGTTCATCGTTGATGCGCACCCAGTTTGTCCCCGCGTCGTCGGAGCGGAAGAGTGCCTGCAGGTTGCCCACTTTGCCAGCCAGATATAACGCCGGGTATTTTTGTCCGGGTGCGGCCTTGCCAAACCCGAGAGAATTGGCCTCCGTGACGCTGTTCAGTTTTGTGAAGGTCGCGCCGGCGTCGCCGGAGTGGAAAAGTCCGTTGGCGCGGGACACCAGCCAGAGGTCGCCCTTCATTCCGGGTGTCGCCGACAGCAGGGCGCTCGCGCCGCCAAAGCCGCCTCCGAAGCCGGCGGCCGCGGGCAAGACCGCCGTGGTCGGGATAAATGAAGCTGCGCCGTTGGTGCTGATCAAAATGCGTCCGGCCCGGGCGTCGCAGGCATAAAACTGCGCCGGATCCACAGGGTCGGCGATCACGCGAACCCCGGGCGCCAATCCGGCGCAAGCGGTCCAGTGGGTGCCCTGATCCGTCGAGTAATGCGGCTCGCTGCGGCGCGGCGTCCAGACAATGTCTTTGCCGTCCGCCGAGATCGCGATGGCGCCGGCGCCGGCGCTGTTCGTCGGTTCGCTGCCGAGCGCGCTCCAGGTTTTTCCTCCGTCGGTTGAAATGGCGGCGCGGACAACTCCGCTTCGGCCGGTGCCGGTGCGGACGATGACCTGCGGATTCTCCCCCGCGAAGGCCAGGTCTTCCGTGTTGCCATAACGCGGGCCGGAAAAAGTTCCTTCCGCGGGCGATTTGTCCAGATCGTCGTGCCGGAAACCATCAATGTCGCCCACGCCGCTCAGCAGGTGTGCGCCCTCCGGCGGACTGATCAACGCGAGCGGCACGGTTTCTTCCAGCCCCGCATCCAGAAACGCCCAGACCGTGGGCTGGCCGGCGTCGGCCTGGGTCATGTTGCCGGAACTCCAGATGCCAAAGCCGGTGGAAAACAACACCTGGTCGGGATTGAAAGGGTTGATTACGATCGAGCCCATCCAATGCGGGGTGCGGGTGGCGGTGTAAGGCCCGCGTGAGCGGTACCATTGAGTGTTGTCCTGCCATATTTGCGTCCAGCTCGCGCCGGCGTTGGTGCTGCGGAAAATTTCATCATGCGGCTGCCAGTGGGCGAACGTGGTGACCATCACCGTGGACGGATGTTGCGCGTCCACCGCCACCGCGCCGTAGCCAAACGGCTGGCCGGCCTGGGCTGGCCTGACCGGGGTGATGTCCGTCCAGTCGCCGGTTTTGGGGTTGAATTTCCAGACCGCTCCGTCGGTCATCGTATTCGGCCCGGGCTCCTTGCCATAGGTGAGATAGCAGGTTTCATCCGGGGCCTGAACGAGATGGTTGGGGCGCAATCCCACGGGTTGGTCCGGCACTGCCAGCCAGGTGACCCCGCCATCGGTGCTGCGGTAGAGGTTGGTTCCCGTTGTGGAAACGGCGGCATATAACGTGGGCGTTGGATTGCCGGGCCGGCTGCCGGCCCGATCAAACAGCACACACACAATGCCGACCGGCTGCTGGTTGAAGCCGAACCAGGGTCGGGAGTCATCGGCCGGGGCGGCTTCGTGGGAGCCGGTGTCTGAAAAACCATCCACCTTCTGCCAGGTTTCCCCCCGGTCGGCGCTTTTCCACAATCCGTCGTGCCGGGAACCAAAAAAGAGAATGGCGCCGTCATTCGGATCCACCGCGAGCTGTTCGCCGTTGAAACGTCCGGCCTCATTGCCGCCCATTTTGAACGGGACATCCGTGCGCAGCCAGGTGCGGCCCTGGTCGGCCGAGCGCAATATCGCCGCCTTGCCCCGGCTGTAAATTCCCGCCGCCAGATAAACGCGGTCGGGGTCGGACGGGTCCACCGCGAGACTTTCAATGCCCGTTAAATCAACGTCGCCAATCCCATCCGTGAGCGGTTGCCACCGATGCGCGGCGGGATCCCAGCGATAGGCGCCGCCCACGTCCGTGCGCGCATAGACCAGTCCGTTTTGCCGGGGATGGGCGATGATGCCGGTGACGAAACCGCCGCCGCCGATGACGACATTGCGCCACAAGTATGGTTCCGTCGGCAAGGGGTTCGAGGATTGTGCCGGCGCGGAGCACGGCAAGCCCAGCAGCATCAGCCCGGCGGCGGCATAAAAACGAACAGTTTTTCGCATATTTTTTTCACCCCGCGTTTCGACTGCCTGTTCCATGAATGTCGGAAACAGTTATACATGATGACGCAAATCGGGCGCATCGAGTCAATGATGGACCATTTCCCGTGTCAATGTCTTGTCATCTAAATCAACGAGTCACGGCTGGCGGTTTTATGCAGCTTGAACGGTTTTGAGGGTAAAAATGACACTTATGCCGGTTTCAATGTGCTTCCACCGGACGGATCGGCGCGTGCCGGACCCGTTTGAACAGGAAAATCATCGGGATGCCGCCCAGCGCCAGCAGGCCGAACAGCCGGAAATTATCCACGAACGCCCACAAGTGAGCCTGATGATCCAGTGTCGAATAGATGACGCTGTAGGCCTGACTTAGGGCATGCACCGGGTCGCCGTGCCGCGCGAGCGCGGCTTGCGCGGCGGCGAGCCGCTCCCGGAACACCGGGTCGGTCGGCGTCAGATGCCCGACCATCAGCGCCTGATGCGTCTGCGCGCCGCGCGCGAGCATCGTCGTCACAAAGGCGATGCCGATGCTGCCGCCGAGGTTCCGCATCAGGTTGAACAGGCCGGTGGCGTTACCGATCTGCTTTTGCCCCAACTGGCTCATCGTTGCCGTGGTCAACGGCACGAAGATGAAGCTGATGGCGATGCCGTTGACTACGCTGGGCAGGATGACGCGCGCCTGGCTCACCTGCAGGGTGATGTCGCTCAGCATGAAGGAGGACACCGCCAGCATGGTGAAGCCGAAACAGAGCAGCCAGCGCGTCCGGATGCGCCCCATCAATCGTCCCATGATGAACGTGGTGATGAACGCCGCGATGCCGCGCGGACTCATCGCGTAACCGCTTTGCAATGCCGGATAGCCCATCAATGTCTGCAAAAAAAGCGGCAGCTCGGCGGTGGTCCCGTAAAGAATGGCCGCCAGCATGATCATCAACAGCAGGCCGATCGTGAAATTCCGGTTCCGAAAGACCCGCAGATCCACCAAGGGATGGTCGGTGGTGAATTCCCAGATGATAAACCCGATGAAGGACGCGGTCGAAATGCCGGTAAACCACCGGATCCATTCGGCGCCGAACCAGTCCGCCTCCTGTCCTTTGTCGAGGGTGATTTGCAGCGTCGCCAGCCAGAGCGCCAGCAAGCCGAACCCGATGAAATCAATCGTCGCCTGCTTGTTGCGTTTGATGTAAGGCGGGTCTTCGATGAGCCATTCGGCCATGAAAAACGCCAGAATGCCGACCGGCAGATTGATGTAAAAAATCCAGCGCCAGGAATAATTGTCCGTGATCCAGCCGCCCAGCGTCGGCCCCAGGATCGGCGCCACCACCACGCCCTGCGCAAACATCGCCATGGCCGCACCGCGTTTGGCCGGCGGAAAACTTTCCAGCATGATTGCCTGCGCGATGGGGACCATCGCGCCGCCGCCGATCCCCTGCAAAATGCGCGCCAGGATCAACGTCGGCAGATTCACCGCCATTCCGCACAGCGCGGACGCGAGCGTGAACATCACCACGCACGAAATGAAAACCCGTTTCCGGCCGAAATAATTTCCCAGCCAGCCGGTCATCGGCAGGACGATCGCATTGGAAACCAGGTAACTGGTCAACACCCAGGTCGCCTCATCGGTGGTCGCCGAAAGGCTGCCGGCGATGTGCGGCAACGCGATGTTGGCGATGGACGTGTCGAGCACCTCCATGAACGTGGCCAGCATCACGCCCAGCGCGATGAGCCATGGGCTGTGGCGCGGGTGCCATTCCTGATGGTGGATGTCGCCGGACATGGGAAATCGGGTGGCTGGATTTTAGTCGTGGGGGGACGCCACATTGCCGCGTCCGGGCCGCGCCGCGCGCCGTCCCTGCCATTGCCTCCGGCCGTATAATTTCATCTGGCACCCAAAACCGGTTTGTTATTTGCCTTCCGGCCCAAAACCATCCGGAAGCCCGTCGCCGTTGCGCCCGCCAGCAGGATGGCTGCCACGGCCAGCGCCCACCGGGGCAGGCTCAATGCGCCGACACTAACGTCCGGTACGACGGAAAGTCCCGGACCGACGGTGTGGTCGGCGGGCAGCGGCTCATCGAAGACGATTTTCACCGGCACGCGCTGGACGACTTTCACGTAATTGCCCGTCGCATTTTCCGGCGGCAACAGGCTGAAGGCCGCGCCGCTGCCGGCCTGGACGCTGTCCACGTGCGCGGCAAACGAACGGTCAAGCGCATCAATGGAAACCATTGCGCGCTGGCCGGGTTTCATGTGTTTCAATTGTGTTTCCTTGAAATTGGCGACGACCCAGACGTCGTTCGGCACGATGGACAGCAACGTCTGCCCCGTTTGCACGTAATCGCCCGCTTCGACCGCTTTGCGTGTCACGCGCCCGTCGGCCGGCGCGAAAATTTTCGTGTAGGAAAGATCCAGTTGCGCCGACTGCACGGTGGTCTGTGCCTGCCGGAATTGTGCAAGCGCCATGCCCACGGCGGCCTTGGTCGCGTCCAATTGCGCCCTGGCTTCACTGATTTTTGAGGCGTCGGCGGCGGCTTTTTGTCTGGCGGCGATCAAATTTGCGTCCGCTTCCCTGGCGGCGGCCTGGGCGGCGTCGAATTCCTGCGCCGAAATGGTGTTCTGATTTCGCAATTCCTGGTTGCGCTGGAAGTCGGCCTGCGCCCGCGCATCCGTGGCTGCCGCCGCGTCGGCGTCGGCCTTCGATTGATCGGCGGTGGCCTGGGCGGTCACCACTTTCACGCTCATCAAATCGAGCGCGGCGAGCGCCGCCTTGTAGCTCGATTCCTGCGCGTCGGCCGAGGATTGTTTTTGCGCAGTGGTCATGGCGTAAGTCGCCGGATCAATTTCGACCAGCAGGTCGTTCGAGTGGACGAATTGGTTGTCCAAAACGCGGACGGTCAGCACCTGGCCGGCCACCCGGGGGGCAACGGAAACGACGTGGCCTTCGATGAACGCGTCATCGGTGGATTCCTGCGTCAAAAAGCTGTTGAGATAAAACAGCGCAACATACAACAGCCCGGCAAGCGCTGCGGTCGCCGGCCAAAGGAACCACGGCGAATTCAATCGGGCGGAGGTTGTGCCGTTGCCCGGGGCTGCGGGAGGCGGCGGATTGGCGGTTGGCGGATTCTCGTTCATGGGTGGTTTAATTTTCCGTGGATGTCCGTTTTTCACCGGTGTGCTGTTTGGCGATCAGAACATAGATGGAGGGAATCACCAGCAGCGTGAACAGCGTGCCGATGCTCATGCCGGCGACGAGCACGATGCCGATGGAGTTGCGCGCCGCCGCGCCCGCGCCGGTGACGAGCGTGAGCGGGAAGTTGCCGGCGATGGTGGCCACCGTGGTCATCAGCACCGGCCGCAACCGCAGCATCGCCGCTTCGCGAATCGCTTTAATCCTGGTCCGGCCCTGGCGCTGGAGTTCGTTGGCGAACTGGACAATCAGGATGCCGTTTTTCGAAATCAACCCGACCAGCGTGATCAGTCCGACCTCGGAATAGATGTTCATGGACGTCGTCCATCCATTCGTCCAGAACGGGACGTTCGGGCTGGGCATCTTCCAGAAACAGAAGATGAGCGCGCCAAAAATTGCCAGCGGCACCGAGCCGAGGATGATGATGAACGGATCGCGAAAGCTGTTAAACTGCGCGGCCAGCACCAGGATGATCAGGACGACCGCAAGCACGAAAGCCGGGAGAAACTTGTCGCCTTCCACGCGCAGAAACCGCGAGTCGCCGGTATAATCCAGTTTGTAGCCGCTCGGCAACGTCCGCGCGCACTCGGCTTCCATGAATTTGAGCGCGGTGTCCAGCGGCACAATGGCGACGCCGCTGATTTTGACGGAATTCAACTGCTGGAACCGGTTCAGCGCGCGCGGCGTCGTGTGTTTTTCCAGGTGCGCGAAGGTGCTGACGGGAATCAACTGGTTGCCGGGGCCTTTGACGTAGGTGTTTTGCAATTGCTCGGCATTCAATCGCGCGCCGCGCTCGAGCTGCGGAATGACCTTGTAGCTGCGGCCCGCCAGATCAAACCGGTTCACATAATTGCCGCCCACCAGAGCGCCCAGGTCCGAGCCGATCGTCTGCATGTCGAGACCGAGCGTGGCGACCTTGTCGCGGTCAATGACCAGTTCAATTTCCGGCTGGTCCACCTTGGTGTCAATGAGCGGCGGAAAAGCAAACATGCCGTTGGTGGCGCACTTCTGCTGCAACTGCTGGGCGAATTTCAAAATCTGCTCCGGGTCGGCGGTGGCCGACACCACGAGATTCAACGGGAAATTCTCGCCACCGCCGGGCAGCGGCGACGGCGTCACCATGGACATGCGGATGCCGGGCAGCCGGCTCACCATCGCCTGTACCTCCGGCACGATCTGGAAGGCCGTACGCTTGCGTTCGCCCCACGGCTTCAACACCAGGCCGCCAAATCCGCTGGCTGGCATGGTGAGTTGGAAAATCTGTTCTTTTTCCGGGACCGCGGCAAATGAACTTCCGGCCAGGTCCGCGTAAAACGAAGTCTGTTCGATGGTTGAGTCCGGCGGTGTTTCCACGACGCCGAAGATCACGCCTTGATCCTCCGCCGGCGCGGGTTCTTTCGCCTGCCAGGCCATCCTGAACATCGGAATGGTCAGCAAGGTCAGCCCGACCCATACCGTGTAAACCATCGGCCGCTGCGCCAGCGTCCAGTCCAGCACGCGCCCATAGAATTGTTTCAGCCGGTCGAAATCGCGGTTGATGCGCCCAACCAGTCCATGGTCTTCGCGGTCATGGCTCAACAACCGCGAAGCCATCACCGGCGACAAGGTCAGCGCCACAATGCCGGAAATGAACACCGCGCCCGCCAGTGTCAGCGCAAATTCCCGGAACAACGAGCCGGTCAGTCCGCCCTGAAAGGCAATCGGCGCATAAACCGCCGCCAGCGTGATGGTCATGGCGATGACCGGTCCCACCAGCTCCCGGGCGCCGAGCAACGCGGCGTCCACCGGTGTTTTGCCCTCGCGGATGTGGCGTTCGATGTTCTCGACCACCACGATGGCGTCGTCCACCACCAGCCCGACGGCCAGCACAATCGCCAGCAGCGTGAGCAGGTTCAGGGTGAACCCGAAAACCTGCATCAGGAAGACCGCGCCGATGAGCGAGAGCGGGATGGCAACCAGCGGGATCAGCACCGAACGGAACGAGCCGAGGAACAGAAAAATCACCACCGACACGATGGCCAGCGTGATGATCAGCGTTTTCACCACTTCGTGTAGCGCGTCGGAAATATACTGGGTTGCATCATAGGCCATGTAAGCGTTGAGACCGGTGGGCAAAACCTTTTGGATGGAGGTCATTTCCTGGCGCACCCGCTTGATGACGTCGAGCGAGTTGGCATTGGGCAGGGCCCAGATGCCCATGAACACGGCGTGTTCGCCGCTGAAGCGCACCTCGGAATTGTAGTCCTCCGCGCCGAGCACCACATCCGCCACGTCGCTCAACCGCACGAGCCGGTCGCCGGCCCGGCGGACCACCAGATTTTTGAACTCCGCGACGGAACGTAAATCCGTGTTCGCCGTCAGGTTGACCTGGACGAGCGAGCCTTTGGTCTGGCCAACGGCGGAAAGAAAATTGTTCGCGGTCAAGGCCGTGCGCACCTCGTTCGGGCTGATGTTGAAGGCCGCCAGCCGGTCGGGCTTCAGCCAGATGCGCATGGCAAACGTGCGGCCGCCCAGAATATCCGCCTTTTGCACACCTTCCAGCGCGGTCAGCCGCGGTTGCACCACGCGTACGAGGTAATCGGTGATCTGGTTCGCCTCCAGGATGTCCGATGAAAAGCTCAGGTATGCCGAGGCGAATTGCGAATCAGCCGTGGCGATGGCGAGCGTGGGAATTTCCGCTTCGGGCGGCAGATCGTTGCGCACCTGGTCCACCTTGGAACTGATTTCGCCGAGCGCCTTTTTGGAATC
>JBKQOA010000075.1:0-8330 GCA_052145735.1 Limisphaerales bacterium | reverse complement strand
GGAACTGGGCCTGGTTCAGTTCTTCACCTGGATCGGGATGTTCTCCCTGTGGGTTTATTTTTCGCCGGCGGTGGCCAAAAATATTTTTCATGCCGCGCCCGGCTCGGTGGAGATGGAAGCCGCCGGTTCGTGGTCGGGTTTCTGTTTTGCCGCGTATAACGCCGTGTGCTTCTTTTTTTCCTTCGTGCTGCTGTGGGGCACCAAATACACCGGCCCGAAGCTGATGCACATCCTCTGCCTGGCGGTCGGCGGGCTGGGGCTGGCGACGGTTCCGCTGATGTCCGACAAATATCATCTGTTGATTTCCATGACGGCCATCGGCATCGCGTGGGCGAGCATCCTCTCCATGCCCTATGCCATGCTGGCGCCCGCGCTGCCGCGGGAAAAAGTCGGCGTCATGATGGGCATGTTCAATTTGTTCATCGTGCTGCCGCAGATTGCGGCCTCCAGCCTGTTCAAATACATCCTGAAATATTTTCTGCACAGCGAACCCATGAATGCGCTCGTCCTGGGCGGCGCGAGCATGGGACTGGCCGCCCTCCTGACGCTGTTGGTGGTGACCTTCAAGCAAACCGGCGGGGAATCCCAGGCGCACGGCCTGGCCGGCACGCATTGACGGCGGATTTATTTCGGCACCACCCGGTGATAGATCCGCCACTCGAAGCCATTCAAATGGAGACGGGGCAGGTTGTCCGCCGGCGGGGTTGGGATCCCGTCAATGTGGACGGGTTCGAAGCCTTTGGATATCTGGTCCTGGATGTTCACGTCCAACGGCCGGTTGGAAAAATTGATGATCACCACGAACTGGTCCTGGTCATCCGCGCGCATGAAGGTGACCACGTCGGCTCCGTCGGAATTGTGCAGCCAGGTCACGTCGCCGTTCCGGAGGCAGGCGTATTGCTTCCGCAGCCGGATCAAGTCCCGGTAAATGTTCCACAACGGCGGGCGCTCCTTTGGATGCCAGAAAATCGTCAGCTTGTCGAACAGCGCCGGGTCGCCGGATTCGGTCGCGTCGCCGACCTCCATGCCGTTGTAAATCAACGGCACGCCGTCGAGCGTGAACATCAGCACGGACGCCGCCAGCGCGCCGCGGATGCCGTAGCGCGCCACCGCCCGGGGCTCATCGTGATCGTCCGAGATGCGCAGGTGCAACGCTCCGCGCGGGAATTGCCGCCGGCTCTCCTCCCATGACGCCTGCAGGGCCGAGGCCGGCGCGCCGTTGATCAAAACCCTGTTCAGCGTGGCCAGCAGCGGCCAGTCGTAATCAAGGTCAAACGCCTGCACGAGCAGTTCCGGCTTGCTCGCCTCGGCCAGCCACATGATGTCCGGCTTGGTTTTTTTCAATTCGGCGCGCGCCTGCACCCAGAAATCGGTCGGCACCATATAAGCCACGTCGCAACGGTACCCATCAATGTCGCATTCCTGGATCCAGTACTTCATCATGGTGATCATGTCCTCCCGCAGTTGCGGGTTGGCGTAGTTCAGGCCGGCCACGTCCGTCCATTCGGGGATGGGCGGCAGGACGTTTCCCCGGGCGTCCTGCTTGTAAAATTCCGGATGTTTCATCATCACACTGTCCCAGGCGGTGTGGTCCGCCACCAGGTCCATGATGACCTTGAAGCCGCGGGCATGGGCTTCGGCCACCAGGTTTTTAAAATCGGCCAGCGTGCCGTAGTGGGGGTCAACCGCGTAATAATCGCTGATGGAGTAGGGGCTGCCAAATTCGCCTTTGCGGCCTTTTTCGCCGATGGGCTGAACCGGCATGATCCAGAGAACCGTGACGCCGAGTTTTTTCAGATCATCCAGCCGGGCGGTGACGCCGGCGAGGTTGCCCGCCGGGGAAAAGTCGCGCGGGAAGATTTCATAGATGACCCCGTCGCGCAGCCACGGGGGCCCGGCGGCCGCCGTCGCCTGCGGGATATCCTGGCTGGCGTGGACGAGGGCTCCGGCGAACAGGCAGCCGGCGGCGAGCAGGGAATGAAATTTCACCCGGTTTCGGGGCAAACGTTCCATAAATTTGAACAAGTCGGTCATCAGACAGCTCCGTCTCAGCCGCGCAGGTATTTCACCACCGCTTCCGTGCGGGAGTGGACGTGGAGTTTTTCATAGACGGTCCGCACATAGCTGCGCACGGTGTCGATGCTGATCTTCATGCGGTCGGCAATTTCCTTGTAGGCATAACCATTGGCCAGCTGGTCGAGAAACTCCCGTTCGCCCGGCGTCAGCCGTGAGACCGACAATTCCCCCTCCGCGGGTTTGTTGGAAAAGAACTGGACGACCCGCCGGGCCAGTTGCGGGGTCATGGGCGAACCGCCGCCATGAACATCGCGGATGGCCTCCAGCAGCCGGGCGGATGCCGTGCGCTTGAGCAGATAGCCGCTGGCGCCGGCCTTGAGGGAATTAAACAGCGAATCGCTGTCTTCATAAACCGTCAGCATCAGGAACTGTACCTGGGGCAGGGTGCTTTTCAACTGGCGGACGCATTCCACGCCCTTGATGCCGGGCAGATTGATGTCCATGAGCACCACATCGGGCGGATGCCGGGGAATTTCCTTCAAGGCCGTCTCCGCGTCCGGGTAATCGCCGGCCAGTTTCAAGGTGGGGGCGCGGCGGATCAATGCCGCCAGACTTGTGCGGATGCCCTCATCGTCATCCACGATGGCCACTTTGATTTGCATGTTCTGGGCGATGATGGCAACCACACACTACTTTAGCCAGAGTGCATGACCATGTCGCAACCGCATGAATGTGCGGCAAATCGCGTTTGGGCTCAAGCATTTCGGTGACGGGTTCCATTGGCCGGATTGACCGTCAACCGGACACGACTGAACAATGGAGCATGTGGCCATTGTGCAACCAACATCCAGGGCACAAGCAACCTGTGCGGCCGGAATTTTTTATCGGCCGCATATTTATGCGGTTGCGCAGGGGCCACCGGCTCTGGCACTTAATGACGGTGCTTCAGTCCATTCCCAAACGAGCTGCGACCATGATTTTTAACGCCGGGGCATTGTTTGCCTCGCTGGTTTTCTTCGCCGCCGGCGTCCAGCCGGCGATGGCCGGAGCCGGTCCCCAAAACGTCAGCACGGGCACAATCCGCGTGCAGTTGCTGTCCGATTCATTGGTCCGGATTGAAGGGCGGGGCGCGGAGGGTTTCGAGGACCGCCGGACGTTTCATGTGTTGAATCGCGAATGGCCGGGCGCCGCTTTTACCACCAACACCGATGGGAATGACCTTGTAATCCACACGGCCAACTATGTCGTTCGTGTCCCGCAAAATGCCAGATCTTTGGATGGTGTCCGCGTCGAATCCACCGACGGCCGGGTGCTTTATGCTTACGACGGCAAACTCGACAACAGCCAATGGCTGCCAGGGCCGGCCGACCAGCCGATGGTCTGGTCGTTCGCCGATTCGCCGCGGCTGGTGCCGCCGCCCTGGGGTTTGACCCCGCCATCCAGGCCGATGCCGGACGGCGGCTGGGATTTGGGCAACCAGGCCCCGGATGTTTATGTTTTTGTTCCGCGCGGCGATTACCGGCGGTTGCGCCAGGATTTTCTCAAGCTGACCGGCCCGACGGAAATGCCGCCGCTGTTCATGTTCGGCGCGTTCGACAGCCGCTGGTACGATTACAGCGAGACGACGGCGTTGCAGCAGATTGACGATTACCGCGCGCATCACATTCCGCTGGACGTGCTCGTGGTGGACACCGGCTGGCGGGCCGGCGCGTCCACCGGTTATCAACCGAACACGAATTTGTTTCCCGATGTGGCGCGCTTTCTTCGCGAGGCGCACGCGAAGAACGTGAGGGTTTTGTTCAACGACCATCCCGAACCGTTGAGCACCAACGTGACCGGTCTGGACGCCAGGGAATTGAATTACCGGTTCAACGGTTTGTCTGGCCTGCTGAACGACGGGCTCGACATCTGGTGGTACGACCGCAACTGGTGGGTGGCGCTCGTGCCTGCCGCGCCGAAGCGCAGCGAAGGCGGGCCGCCCGCGCCCGGTTTGCGCAAGGAAGTCTGGGGCATGCGGCTGTATCACGACACGACCGCGCGCGTGCGGCCGGAGCAGCGTCCGCTCATCATGGCCAACGTGGACGGCATAGACAACGGCCTCCGCAAACGCCCGATGGATGTGGCCGCGCACCGGTTTCCGTTCCAGTGGACGGGCGACATCGGACCCGGCTGGGAATTTTTGCGGCGCGGCGTGGAAAACGCGGTCTATTCCGGCGCGCAGTCGCTCTTTCCCTACATGAGCGAGGACCTGGGCGGCCATACCTCCAATCCGACGCCGGAACAATACATCCGCTGGATTGAATACGGCGCGCTCTCGCCGGTTTATCGTCCGCATTGCACGCACAATTTGAAGCGGATGCCGTGGGCTTTCGGGCCGGAAGCGGAACAAGTAGCACGGCAGTTTGTGGACCTGCGTTACCGGCTGCTACCGGTGTTTTACGCCGCCGCCCGCGAAAATTATGAAACCGGCGAACCGCTGTTACGCCGGCTTGACCTGGATTATCCACAATTCGCCGAAGCCGGCCGCAATGACGAATACCTGCTGGGAAAATACGTCCTGGTCGCGCCGGTGTTGCAGGGCGAGTTGCAGATCGTGCCAGCGGATTGGCTGAAAACCCCGGACGGCCAGCCGGGTTTGCAGGCGGAGTTTTTCACCAACACGGACCTTTCCGGCCCGCCGGCTTTGACCCGGACGGATGCGGCGGTGAATTTTGACTGGGGCAAAACCAGTCCCGCACCGGGTCTGCCCACCGACAACTATACCGCGCGCTGGACGGGAACCGTCGCCGTGCCGGCGTCGGTCGGGGATGTCGTGCTGGCCACCATCGCGGATGACGGCGCGCGGGTGTGGGTTGACGACAAACTGTTGATTGACGCCTGGGGCCCGCACGATGCGACGACCTCGGAGGCAACCGCCGTGTTGGCAGCCGGGCAGCCGCACCAGTTGCGCATCGAGTATCTGCAATTGCAGTATAACGCCTTGATGAAGCTACAATGGCGCCCGGTCAAGGCCGATTCCGCCCTGCGCATCGCCTGGGTTCCGCCGGGAAACTGGATGGATGCCTGGACCGGCGAATGGATTTCCGGACCGGTCATGGTGACGAACGATGTTCCGCTGGATCAGATTCCCATTTACATCAAATCGGGTGCCGTGCTGCCACTGGCGCCGCAGATGCAATACACGGGGCAATTGCCGTGGGACCCGATCACGCTGGATTTGTATCCGCACGCCGGTGTAACCAACGGCGCGACGTTGTACGAGGATGACACCCTGACCACGGCCTATCAGCGCGGGAAATTCCGGAACACCGCCGTCACGGCGACGGCGGATGAGGCGGGCAAGACCGTGTCGGTGAAAATCGGCGCGGCGGTCGGGAAATTCAATGGCGCGCTGAAAGAGCGCGCCTGGACGTTGCGGATTCATCCGCCGGCGGATTGGCCGAAAGACCTGGCGCCCGCGCTGGTCAGGATCAACGGCAAAAAAATCACCGCTCCGGTTCACCGGCTCAATCGTGACGCGACGGCCATGCCGTTCGGCGACCCCGCCGGCGCGCCGGACGCGGATGTGTTTGAATTGACGTTGCCCGCCGCGCCGGTTTCACATCCGCGAGCGGTTGAAATTCGTTTCGGGTCAGTGCATTGAATACTGCAGAAGCCGACGTGAGGAGGCTCAAAATAATAAGGAACCCATGCAACCATGAACCGGCTTTTCTCCTGCCTTCCTGGATTCCTCATTCCGGAGAAATTCAAACCCTGAAGGTTCTTGCGGCGGCGGCGGAATTGGCAAAGGTGCGGAGTTTTTTTTGACACGAATTTCACGAATTGACACGAATTTCCAAGCCCGTCACCGTAGGAGCCGACGTGAGGAGGCTCATACTGTTCAAGGCGTTTGGTCCGGAAAATTTGAGACTCGTTACCTCGTCTCCTACAAAAATTTATTTTTGGGTTGTGGTTCTTTCCATGAACCGGTGCGGGCAGAACAGTATGCAAAACTTTGATTCACCTGCATCAAAGTTTTGTCATCTTATTGCGGGGCAGAAACTTGCAAAAAGCGCATTTTTGCTGTCGGCAGGGCAATCATTGAAACTGGTTCCTGGTCCCAATGCGCACCCAATATTTTGGGGTTGGAGACTACAAAGATGTCGCGCCTGACGGCGCTGGAGCGGCTCCGGCGGGACAGGCGCGGAAGCGCAGTGGCTTTTCATGCCGGAACCAGACACCCGCAAAATCCGGTTTCGATAAGGAACCCAGGAAACCATGAACCGGCTTTGCTCCTGCATTCCTGGCTTCCTCATTCCGGATAAATTCAAACCCGGAAGGAATCCTTGCACCGGCGGCGGAATTTGCAAAGATGGGGGCGCGGCAGCGGAATGAAATGAAACCCATCCGACTTTCCCGGCACGCGGAAGAACAGGCGCGGGAACGCGGCGCAACCACCGCCGAAGTGGCTGAGGCCATCCGCAAGGGAGCGCGCGAACCGGCCAGACATGGACGCGAATTGTGCCGGTATAACTTCGCTTTCGGGCGCAAATGGCAGGGCAAACCGTATGCTGTCAAGCAGGTTGCGCCGGTCATTGTCGAAGAGGCCAATGAAATAGTTGTCACTACCGTTTACACGTTTTACTTTTAAAGGAGACGGGCCATGAAAATCAGCTACGATCCAGAGATTGACGCGCTTTACATCCGGCTGCGGGAAGGGCGGCACGAATGCCGCACCGTGCGCCTGTCTGAAGAAGTGGCGTTAAACATCGGCGCGGGCGAAAAGCTGGTGGGGATTGAGATTCTGGATGCCAAATCCATTCTGGGGCCGGCCAAAATTCCCGCCGTGACGCTGGAGGGAATTGAATCCGTCACCGGCCCGCTGGTGCTCCACGACCGGCCGGCAAAATACGGAAAGAAGTAAAAGTAGGGCTTGCACTCCGTGCGAGCCGCGGCGCGCAAGGGACTGCGCGCCCTACCAAATCAAGCGCACGGGCAAGGGCCGGTTTCTGGCGCGCTGCTTCAAAGGCAAAAACGTTTACAGAAGAAAACGAAGTCAACAAAGATTCGGACTTTCTTTCTTCGTTCCCTTGGTTGCCTTCTGTTCAACTCCCTGCCGGCGCGGTTTCGATAAGGAACTCAGGAATCGCCGGAAACACGATTCAAACCAATGTCACGTTCAGCAGCGGTTCGATTGACGTTTCAGATTTCGCGGGCCAGACGAACGAATTCTTTATTGGCATCGTGGGCGGCACGTCCACGAACGCGCAATTGACGGTGGAGAATCTGGCCTTTTCCATTTCGACGCCGCCTTCGTTGCAGGCGCAAATGAGCGGCGGCAATTCGATGTTGTCATGGCCGATGTCAGCGCAAAATTTCAGCCTGCAAACCACCACTAATCTTGCCGATCCGAATTCCTGGCTGACGCTGACGAACGTTCCCGCCATTGTGAATTTGCAGAACGCTGTCACCAATCCGATTTCGGACGCGATGCGTTTTTATCGCTTAAAACAATAGTCTTTCTTTGCGTCTTCGCGCCTTTGCGTTGGAAAATTCTGTTGCCCCACCGGTTTTCAATTCGTGTCAGTGTTATTCACGCCGGGACAGGTGGCGCTGGTCGTCTATATCAATCCGGAGTTGGAGCAACTCCGTCAGCTTGTGGCCGGCGCGCGGGCGCGGCTGGCGGAATTGGAGTCGAGTTACACCCGGGAAAAATCGCGGGTGGATGCGATGCAGGCGGTTCTGTTCCGGCGGTTGCGCTCGCCCGGTGGAATAAGTCGTTCGAGCGACGAACATTCATGGGCTTTCCAGCGCGAACCGAATTGGACGAAGCGCGACTAACCGCTGTATTCCACAGGGCGAGCATTACCAGAAGCGCGACCGGCTCCGGCTGATTGTGGATTATCGGAAGAAGTATCTGGATTCGCTGGTGCGCGGCGGTGACGAGGAAGCCCGGCAGGCGGAGGAGAATTACGCCAAAGCCAGGGCGCAATCCGAGAAGGATTATCAGGAAACGGCGGCGGCCGTGGCCGGGAAGAAGCCGTTGACGCCGGAGGAGGAAGCGGAGTTGAACCGGTTGTGGAAGAAACTGGTCAAGTTGTATCACACCGACCGCTTCGCGCATGAGCCGGAAAAGCTGGAGACGTATCACAAGCTGACGACGGCCATCAATCGGGCGAAGGACAGCGGCGACATCCAGACGCTGCGCGAAATTGCGGAAGACCCGCACGGCTTCATCCTGCGCCAGGGCTGGGCGGGCCTCGATTTCAGCGATGCGGCGGAAATCGGCCAGTTGCGGCGGCTGTATGAGACGTTGCAACTGGAAATCATCAGCG
>JBKQOA010000074.1:0-21433 GCA_052145735.1 Limisphaerales bacterium | reverse complement strand
GAGCGCTTGGGAAGGCTCATCAACAACGTCCTCGACTTTTCCTCCCAGGAGAAGGGCAAGGCGAAGTATGCAATGCTCTCCGTGGACGTCGGGCAGGTGGCAGAGGAAGTGGTGGAAGGCCAGCGCGTGCGCCTCGAAGGTCTGGGTTTCACCGTTCGCTTTCTGGCGGAGAGGCCCGCAGAACGCCTGTTTGCAAACGCAGACCCCGGCGCGCTGAAGCAGGTTCTCATCAACCTCCTGTCCAACGCTGAAAAGTACTCGCCCCGTCAAAAGGAGCTCGAGGTGGAGGCGATTCACACGGGCTCCGAGGTCGCGGTGCATGTACGGGACCGGGGGATCGGCGTTTCAGAGAAGGACAGGGAGAGGATATTCCTGGAGTTCGTCAGGGTGGACGACTCCCTGACCACGCGGGTGCCCGGCACCGGTCTTGGCCTCACCATAGCGCGCAGGATTGCGCGTGATCACGGGGGAGACCTCACCTGCCAGGGCCGCGCGGGAGACGGGGCGGATTTTGTCCTGCGGCTGCCGGCCGCGGCGCCTGACCCCGAGGAGCAGCAATGATGAAGCAGAGGATCCTGATTGCCGAAGATGACGCGGCAATCCTGACGGGGCTCGCCGACCTCCTGGAAGGAGAGGGCTTTTCCGTGGACAAGGCCGCGGACGGCGCGGAAGCGCTCGTGAAATGGAACCAAGCGCGGCCCGACCTCATTCTCCTGGACGTCATGATGCCGGAGAAGAGCGGGTTTGACGTGTGTCGGGAAATCCGAAAGCGCGACGCAGCCACCCCCGTCATCATGCTCACGGCGAAGGGAGAGGAGGTCGACAAAGTGGTCGGCCTCGAGCTGGGCGCAGATGACTACGTCGTGAAACCCTTCGGCGCGAACGAGCTTCTTGCCCGAATCAGGGCGGTCCTGCGCAGGGGCAGGGGGAAGCCCGCCTCACGGGACGAAAGGCCCATAGAGTTTGCCGACGTCCGCGTGGACCCAAAGACGATGAAAGGCCGCAGGGGAGGGAGCGAGTTCGACGTCAGCCTTCGCGAGCTGGCGCTGCTTCAGCTTTTCACCTCACGGGAAGGGGCGGCGCTCGACAGGTTCACGATCCTGGACGAGGTGTGGGGCGTGAAGTACGAGGGCACCACCCGCACGCTGGACCAGCATATTGCGTGCCTGCGCAAGAAGATCGAAGTTGATCCCGCCCATCCCCGGCACATCACCACGGTGCATGGAGTGGGCTACCGCTTCTCGGGGAAGTAGGCCAAATTGACTGGCCGGCGGGTACGTCAGGCCGGTATGAGCTCCCCGTAGCCAAGGGCGTCTTGGAGAACTGACGAAGTCTTTTTCACTCGCTCAAACTCGTCCGGCGCGTAACAGAGGAAGTCAACGTGAACCGGGAAGCGCACCTTTCTTGCAACCAAGGCCATTCTTCGTACGAACGGGATTGCCGTGAAAGACTCAGAGACGAGAATAACATCGAGGTCTGATCCCTCGCGGGCGTTGCCGGCTACCCGCGAACCAAAAAGGATTATCGACTCCGGATTGTATTCCCTTTTCAGGATGGGGATTGCCTCGGCTTTGAAACGCTCTACTAACGGATCAGGATTCGTCATTTTCCCTCCAGAATCGAAAGCTCACCTTGAAAATGCTGAAAAATGCCTTTCGCTACCATCAGTTTCTCCCGCGCTATTTCCTCCGTATACATTTCAAACGGGGTGTCATCGCTGACATCGGGATAACGGGCAAGGGTGTAGTCAGCCGTGAGATCTATGAGATGACCTTGGATGTCCTCGGGGAGGTCGATTGCATTCGAAAGTTCGTCGAGATAGTGGGTCCTGGGAATTATACCGCCTCGAACAGCAATCACCGTCTTCAGGAGTTTCTCAACAGCTTGTTGGCAAAGGAAGGCGCACGTGTCGTATCCTCCGATCGCAATGTTTTTCTCTGCGATCTCCAGATCGTGTCTCGCTTGAAGGTACCATTTTGACGCGATCATCTTGCTCATGAAACCCGGCGTCCCATGCGGCAATCATACGGCAGGTCCCTTCCGCTATCAACAGCCGGCCGATTTGTCCTCGGCGGGTTCCATGTTGCGCCCTGCGGCTATACGCCGCGGCTGTTGCGCCGCAGCATCTCGGGAACGCTCTGATTCGTGGTAACCGCGTGCCCGGGCAGAGGCAGCACGCGCTCATGGATGATGTCCAGGATCCATTCCTTCTGCGGGAAGAAGGCGTCTTCCATCTCAGCAGCGGGGGTGATCCAGTTGCGCGCGCCCACCACTGCCACCGGGGCATCAAGGGAATCGAATGCCATCTGCGAGATATTCGACGCCATGGTGTGCAGGAAGGACCCGCGCTCGCAAGCATCCGATGCCAGCACGCATCTTCCCGTTTTCTTCACGCTCTCGATGATAGGGCCGTAATCCAGCGGGTTGATGAACCGCGCGTCTATCACCTCCGCTGACACGCTGTACTTCTCCTGCAGAATCTTTGCGGCGTCCATGGCCCTGTATAGCGTGGCGCCAATGGTGACGATGGTGACGTCCGAGCCCTCACGCCGAACCGCGGGCTCTCCCTCGGGGACCTCGTAGTATCCCGTGGGCACGCCGCCGGGAACGAACGTCTCACCGACGTCATAGATTCGCTGGCTCTCGAAGAACACCACGGGGTCGGTGCCCCGAAGCGCGAGGTTCATCATGCCCTTGGCGTCATACGGCGTTGCAGGGAACATGACCTTGAGCCCCGGTATGTGCGACACGAGGGAGCTCCAGTCCTGCGAATGCTGCGCGCCATACTTGCTGCCCACCGACACGCGAAGCACGACCGGCATCTTCAGCACGCCTGCCGACATCGCCTGCCACTTGCACAGTTGGTTGAATACCTCGTCACCCGACCTGCCCAGGAAGTCGCAGTACATCAGCTCGGGGACGGCCCGGCCTCCGCACATCGCGTAGCCGACTGCCGCACCCACGATTGCCCCTTCCGAGATGGGGGTGTTGAACAGGCGATAGTAAGGCAGGGCTTCGGTAAGCCCGCGATAGACCGCGAACGCGCCGCCCCAGTCCCTGTTTTCCTCGCCGAACGCGACCATGGAGGGGTCGATGGAGAACCGATGCAGCATGGCCTCGAAGATGGCGTCCCGCAGCGCAATAACCTGCGCCTTGGGAAGAGGCGTGCCATCAGCGCCTGTGCCGGAGCGGGATTTTTTCGCGTTGGAGATCACGCGGGGGTTCCGCTCAACGGGCAGCAGCATCTCCGCCTTTCCCTCCTGGACTTTCTCCGCGTTCCCGTTGGAGAACATCATGCTCCCGATCTGGTCGTCATCCGTGGAAATGCGGGGGGAAATCTCCAGGGACGCGGCCAGCTCGGTGATCCTGCGCAGGCGTTCCACGGCTCCCTTCTGGATGGATTCCAGGTCTCCCGCTTTTGCGATTTTTGCGGCCACGAGCGACTCGCCAAAGCTCTTGATGCAGTCCACGTCCTGCCAGAGCGCAACTTCCTCTTTGGTGCGGTACGACGAAGCATCCGAGGGCGAGTGGCCCGAGTAGCGGTAGGTGACCACGTCGAGAAGGACGGGGCCTTTTCCCTCCTCGAGTATCTTCCTCTTGCGCTCGATGGCGTCCGCCACCGCCAGCGGGTTGTATCCGTCCACGCGCTCCGCGTGCATCTGCTCGGGGTTGACCCCGGCGCCAATGCGGGCCAGGACCTTGAACCCCATGGTCTCTCCCATGGTCTGGCCGCCCATTCCATAGAAGTTGTTGAAGAAGCTGAACATGATAGGGGGCGCGCCGCCGATCTCCTTGGGCCACAGCGTCCTGTACTGGTCCATCGCCGCTATCATCAACGCTTCCCAGACGGGTCCGCACCCGGATGAGCCGTCTCCGATGTTGGCAATGACGATGCCGGGCTTGCGGTTGATCCGCTTGAACAAAGCCGCGCCCACCGAAATGTCAGCGGAGCCTCCCACGATGGCGTTGTTGGGCATGCTGCCGAACGGCGCGAAGAACGCGTGCATGGAGCCGCCCATTCCCTTGTTGAAGCCGTTCTCCCGTCCGAAGATCTCCGCAAGCGTTCCGTACAGCGAGTAATCGATGGCGAGGTCTTGCAGGGACCCCGTGTGCCCTTTCTGCACGGCGCGAAGCGGCGCCCCGCCCATGTAGGTTTCCATGATCGAGCTGAGCTTCTTCTCCGGAAGCTTTGCCACGGCGGAAAGGCACTTGGCGATGATCTCCCCGTGGCTGCGGTGTGACCCGAAGATGAAGTCATCAACGCCCAGGGTGAGGGATTGCCCGACAACGGTGGACTCCTGGCCAACGGACAGGTGCGCCGGCCCCATGTGGTCATATGCAATCCCCTGGTAGGCGCCCTTCGTCTTGATGGTGTTGAGCATGGTCTCGAACTCGCGTATCACGACCATGTCGTGGTACACGCGGATGAGCGTGTCCTTGCCGTACTTCTCGGCTTCCTTCTTGAGGTCACCGGCATATGTGTTGAGAGGAATGTCGCAGAGCGCGAGCTTCCCCGGCTTGCGCGTTTCGCGCGGGTCAACGACGATTGATTTCGGCATACAAGCGATCTCCTGTAGTTTCTACTGGGCCAGCAGCAGGTCGAAGCGGGCGATGAGCCCCGAAAGCGTCTGAAGGAACCGGGCGCCCGGCGCTCCGTCCACCACCTGGTGATTGATCGTAAGGGAAAGCCCGATCTGCGGCATGAAGCTCACGTTCCCGCCGGCTCCCTGCGTTGCCCGAGGAACAATGGAGCCAATCCCGATGATCCCGACCTGCGGCGGGTTCAACACCGGCGTGAAACTCTCCACGCCGAGCCCGCCGAGGTTGGTGACGGTGAACGTGGCGCCGGCAAGCTCATCAGGGGAAA
The DNA here is from genome assembly GCA_052145735.1 of Limisphaerales bacterium. Classification (GTDB taxonomy): domain Bacteria; phylum Verrucomicrobiota; class Verrucomicrobiia; order Limisphaerales; family UBA11358; genus UBA11358. The sequence goes on along the minus strand of JBKQOA010000074.1, from coordinate 16,566 downwards.
CGCGGCCTTCCCGGCACGCAGCCGCCAGACGGGAGGCTTCCGCGGCAATTGCCTTCAGGCCGAGTAAGCCCGCATTCCGGATGGTGGGGACGATGAGCCCGCGCGGCGTGTCCACGGCAAAACCGAGGTGGACATCGGCGTACTGCCTGATAACATCGCCCGAAAAATGCGCGTTCAGGTCCGGGTGCTGCAGAAGCGCGCGGGACACGGCGAAGAGCACCATGTCGTTGATCGTGACGCTGCGAAGCCCCAGGGACTCGGGGCTTTCCTTGAACCTGGCGCGGAGCTCCTGCAGCGCGCGCGCATCCGCGGAGGCGTTCAGCGTGAGCTGCGCGGTTGTGGTCAGGGAGGCGAGCATGCGGTCCGCAATCAGCTTGCGCACACCGGTCACTTTGATCTCACGCACCGCGCCTGAAGGCATGGGAGCGGGCTGAGGCACGGCCGCCGGCCGCAGCGCGGGCTGCGCGGCACCAGCGGTCCTTCCGCCATCCGCAATTGCCTGCTTCACGTCTCTCTCGATGATGCGGCCGCCAGGCCCGGTGCCGCGGATGCCGACAAGAGCCACGGAGCTTGCAGCGGCAAGCGCCCTGGCCCTCGGGGAAGCCGCAATCTTGCGGCCCGCAGGCGCTTGCGCGGAAATGGTCTCGACGACCGCAGCGCTCAGGGGCTTGGGCGCGGGGGCGGGCGGGGAAACTGCGGTTGCGGCGCTTGTGCCCGCAGGACGGTCCACCTTTTCCCCCTGCCTCCCGATCATGGCGATGGTTTCAAGCACCGGCACCTGGCTTCCTGCTTCATGGTAGATTGCGAGCAGCGTTCCGTCCGCCGGGGACTCGACCTCGAACGACGCCTTGTCTGTTTCCACTTCACAGAGGACGTCACCGGTCTTGACTCATCCTCGACGCTTTTGCCGGCTTGCAGGGCTTGCGCGCCCAATTCGCCGCCCTCGCCGCGCGCGCTCGCGAACTCGACGCCGAAAAGGCCGCCCTCATCGTGGACGAGCGCGAGTACGCACGCCAATTGGAGTTGCTCCGCTTCCAGTCCCGCGAAATCTCCGCCGCCAATTTGCAGCCGGACGAAGCGGCGCGCCAGGAACAGGAATTCCAGCGCGCCAGCAACGCCGCCCGCCTCCTCGAATTAAGCCAGGCCGCCCTGAACCTTCTGGGCGAACAGGACGCCAGCCTCCTGGCCCAGGCCGGCGAACTTGGCAAGACCTTGCAAGCCCTCCACCGCATTGACGCCAGTGCCCGGGACCTTCTCCCCGCCCACGAGCAGGCCGCCGCCGCCTGGCGCGATTTGCAGTCCGCCTTGAGACGCTACGCCGACTCCATTGACCTCGACCCCGCACGCCTCCGCCAAATGGAAGAGCGGCTGGATCTGATCCATTCCCTCAAGCGCAAATACGGCGGGACGCTGGAGGAAGTGATCGCGTTCGGCGCGGAAGCCGGCCGCAAATTGCAACAACTCGAACTGCGCGAATCGGAACTGGCCCGCATCAACTGCGAGCGCGAAAAATTGACCGCCGAACTCTTCAAGACCGGGCGCGATCTATCGGCCCAACGGCGCAAAGCCGTTCCCCGTCTGGCCAAAGCCGCCATGAAACACCTGGCCGACCTCGGCTTCCAGCAATCCCATTTCGACATCACTGTCAATACTGCGGATTCCCTTCCCTCCAACGCCGTTTCCGGCCTGGACGAAATTGACTTCCAATTCGCCCCCAATCCCGGCGAGCCGGCCCTCCCCTTGCGCGCCATTGCCTCCTCCGGCGAAATGTCCCGCGTCATGCTCGCGCTGAAAACCGTCCTGGCCGAGGAGGACGAAATTCCCGTGCTGGTGTTCGATGAAATTGACGCCAACGTCGGCGGCGAAACAGCCGCGGCCGTCGGCGAAAAAATGCGCCACATTGCCCGCCGCCGCCAGGTCATTTGCATCACTCATTTGCCCGCCGTGGCCGCCGCCGCCGAGTCCCATTTCGTCGTGACCAAGCGCGTCGAAGCCGGGCGCACCGTTTCGGAAATCACGTTGCTCGACGAGGCCAGTCGCGCCGCCGAAATCGCCCGGATGCTCGGCGGCCAGACCGCCCCCGCCCGCCTTCACGCCGAATCGCTGCTCGCCCAGTGGCAGCGAGCCACGCCCCAGCCGTGAGTTGTGGGGGGGTGGGTGAAGGGAAGGATGGGAAGAATGGGAATTATGCGACCAGTTGCGCCCGACCAAGCCCGTCGGGCTAACGGCCAACTATCTTATTGTAGTCCTCCGCCAAAATCGCTCCGTGGCCCTGGAGGTCGTGTGTGCGGCGGCCAATCACGAAGTTTGTCCGATTGCCCTTCAGCCCGGGCCTCCTCAAAAAGAAAATCAAGTCTGCCGGCCGCCGCGTCATCATCCATTTGGCGGTCCCACTTCTCGTTGCGCCTGCGATCCACCCAGAGCGCCAAACTGTCAAAATCCTCGCCCGACAAGCCTTCGATTTCTTGCTTGATTTTCTCAACCGCGTTCATGGCGGCAAATTACCACTTCAAATGGCAACGGCAAGCCTCGAAATGGGGCGGCACGCTGGAACACATTCATTTTGCTCTTTAATCCGCCTGCCTTCAATTCTAAACTCCCTCCATGGGAAACTCATTCGGACACCTCTTTCGCATCACCACCTGGGGCGAATCCCACGGCGGCGGCGTCGGCGTCGTCATTGACGGCTGCCCGCCCCGCCTGCGCTTGACTGAGGCGGACATCCAGCCCGACCTCGACCGCCGCCGGCCCGGCCAGTCGTCCCTGGTCTCGCCGCGCAAGGAAAGCGACCGGGTGGAGATTCTCTCCGGCACGTTCGAGGGCCGGACGCTCGGCACCCCCATCTCAATGTGGGTGAAAAACGAGGACGCCCGCCCCGAAGCTTACAGCGAAATGGCCGCGAAATTCCGCCCCTCCCACGCCGATTACACTTACCTCGCCAAATACGGCATCCGCAACTGGCAGGGCGGCGGACGCGCCAGCGCGCGCGAAACGGTCGGCCGGGTCGCCGCCGGCGCCATTGCCAAAAAAATTCTGCGCGAACGCCACGGCGTCGAGGTCCTGGCCTACGTCAAGCAGGTCCAGCGGCTGGTTGCCGGGGTGAACCCGGACAAGGTCAGACCCAAGGACGTCGAGTCGAATATTGTCCGTTGTCCGGACCAGACGGCGGCGGAAAAAATGATCCGGCTCATCGAAAAAATGCGGCGCGCAGGCGACACCGTCGGCGGCATCGTCGAAGGCCTGGCGCGTGGCGTGCCTGCCGGCTGGGGCGAACCGGTGTTCGACAAGCTGGAAGCGGATCTGGCCAAGGCGATGTTGAGCCTGCCGGCCGCCAAGGCGTTTGAAATCGGTTCCGGCTTCAGCGGCATCGAGCTCACCGGACGCGAGCACAATGATCTATTCCGGTCGCGGGGCGGAAAAGTTTTTACAACCACGAATTTTTCCGGCGGCATCCAGGGCGGCATTTCGAACGGGCAGACGATCTTCTTCCGCGTCGCGTTCAAGCCCGTGGCCACGGTCATGCATGAGCAGGACACGGTGGACGAGCAATTTCACAATACGACGCTCAAGGGCCGCGGCCGGCATGACCCGTGCGTGTTGCCGCGCGCGGTGCCGATGGTGGAGGCAATGACCGCGCTGGTGCTGGTGGACCATGCGTTGCGGCACCGGGCCCAGTGCGGCTGACCCCGGGGCGGTTTTCGGATTGATTTTTGGCGCCGAAGACACAATTTTTTACCAATCAGGCAAACCATATGGCAGAAAAGAGCATCAACGAAGTCAACCGCGAGGCGCGCCTGCTGTTCGTCAAGGCCAACGAGGCCGCGCAACGGGAAAATCTGGATTACGCGATCACCCTGTTCAACCAGGTGCTGGAAAAGGAACCGGCGTTTCTGGACTGCCGCAAGGCATTGCGGGCCGCGCAATTTCAGAAGGCCGGCGGCAAGGGCGGCGGATTCTTCAAAAAAATGTGGAGCGGGGCGGGTTCCTCCCCGCAGGTTGCCAAGGCCAAGATGGCCATGAGCAAGAATCCCGCCGAGGCGATGGCCATTGCCGAGCAGATTTTGAACGGCGACCCGAACAGTTCCGCCGCGCACCGGATCATCGTGGACGCGGCAAACGCATTGGAGCTGCCGCAAACCGCCGTGATGTCGTTCGACGTCCTGGTGATGAACTCGCCCAGGGACAAGAATCTGGCGATTGAATATGCCCATGCGGTGGGCACCGCCGGCGGCGACACCAGCCAGGCGGAAAGGATTCTGGGCGATCTTTTGCGCCACTCGCCCAACGACGGCGAACTGAACCAGGCGCTCAAGGACCTGTCCGCCCGCAAGACGCTGGACCAGGGCGGCTACAACGCGCTCGAAGGCGGCCAGGGTTCGTATCGCGACATTCTGAAGGACAAGCAGCAGGCCACCTCGCTGGAACAGGAACAGCGCGTTGTGAAAACGGAGGATGTGGCGGAAAAGTTGATGGCTGAATACGAGGAGCGGTTGCGGGCCGAGCCGGACAACCTGAAAATCACCCGCGAACTCGCGAAACTGTACGCGGAGAAGAACCAGTTCGACCGCTCGCTCGCCCTGTTTGACCGGATCAAAAACTCGGAGATGGGCAATGACCCGTCCCTCGAACGCGCGGTCACCGACACCCTCGTGCGCCGGTTCGACTACCAGTTGGAACAGCTCGACCCCGCCGCGCCGGATTACGCCGAACAAACGGCAAAGCTCCAGGCGGAGAAGCTGAATTTCCAGGTCACCGATTGCCAGAAACGCGTGGAAAAATATCCGACGGACCTGGTGATCCGGTTTGAAATGGGACAACTTTATTTTCAGACGGGCAAAATCAGCGAGGCCATCCAGGAATTTCAAAAGGCCCAGCAGAATCCCAACAAGCGCCTCGCCGCGATGGGTTATCTGGCGCAATGCTTCGCCAAACGCAAGATGTTCGACCTGGCCGCGCGCACACTCCAGAACGCCATCAAGGAGAAACCCGTTTTTGACGAAGAAAAGAAGGATCTCGTCTACAATCTCGGCTGCGTGCTCGAAAGCATGGGCAAAAAAGAGGAAGCCGTCGAACAGTTCAAACTGATTTACGAAATGGACGCGTCCTACAGGGACGTCACCGCCAAGGTGGAAGCCTTTTACGCCGGGCAATAGCGGGTGATCGCGCCGACTTAAAGCCGTTTTTCGTCCGCGTCAATCACATCCACGAACGTTTTGATGTCGCCGCGATGGGCCGCGCCGCATTGTTCCTTGCGCATTTTGAGCCGGGCCTGGGCCGCCTCGTCACCCGGCAGCGGACGACTGAGCATATCCTTGAGATGCGCGGCCTTGTCCGCCGGTGATTTTTTAACGTTGCGGCGGACCCAGTCGCAAACCTCGCCGTCGGTGATGGAATTTTTCACCACGCCGATCATCTGTTCGTGGGTGACGCCGGCGTATTGGAGCCACAGGGCATCAAAACCCTTGCCCAGATTCTCCTGATAATCGGCATGCAGTTTGCCCGCCAGGTGCAGGCGGATTTTGTCAAGGTAACGCGGCAGGTAGCTCCAGCCGTCCATGGTTTCGCGCGGGCTGCGAGGATAAATGATGTTGCTCATGGCCTGTAATTCATTGAATCGTTAAACGGTTAAATCGTATTGTCAAATTTGAAATCGCTTCCATCCTCTCCGGTGTGAAACGATTTGATTACGACGTGGCCATTCTGGGTGGCGGCAGCGCCGGATACGCGGCGGCGCGGACAGCGGCAGATGCCGGCCTGAAAACCGCCGTCATCGAAGGCGGCGAGGAAGTCGGCGGGTTGTGCATTCTGCGCGGCTGCATGCCCACCAAGGCGCTGTTGTATGCCGCCGAAGTCCTGCATCTGGCCGGTCATGTCCAGCCCTGGGGCCTGCGGGCCGCAAAAGTCGGCTTCGACTTTAAGAAAGTCATGGCGCGCAAAAATGCGCTCATCGAGAACTTTGCGGGTTATCGCCGGCAACAACTTGCCGGCGGCAAATTCAAGTTCATTCGCGCCCAAGCCCGGTTTCTGGATCCCCACACCGTCAAATTGAGCAATGGCAAAGCGCTCACCGCCGCGCATTTCATCATCACTACCGGGTCCGTCGTGGCTCCGCCGCCCCTGCCCCAACTCCGGGAGGCCGGTTATCTCACCAGCGACGATGCGCTCAGGCTGAAGCGGTTGCCCCAATCGCTCATCGTCCTGGGGGGCGGGGCCATCGCCTGTGAATTGGCGCAATTTTTCGCGCGGTTCGGCGTCAAGGTCACCCTCGTCCAGCGCAGCGAGCACCTGCTCCGGGAATTTGACACGGATGCCGCAACTGAAATTCAAAAAGTTTTCCGGCGCGAAGGCATCAAGGTTTTCACCAACACCAAACTCATGGAGGTGAAGCGTGATGGGACGTCAAAAACGGTTTCGTTTCAACACGGAGGCAAAATGATTTCCGTCTCCGCCGCGGAAATTTTGTTCGCGCTGGGCCGCGAACCCGACACGGCATCGCTCAACCTCGGCCGGGCTGGTGTCACCCTGGAGCGCGGGCGCGTCGTCGCCAACGCGTTTATGCAGACCAGCGCACCGCACATTTACGCGGCGGGCGACTGCGCCGGGCCGCACGAAATCGTCCACCTGGCCGTGCAGCAGGGCGAAATTGCGGCCCACAACATCGCGCATCCCAGGCGTCTCCGAAAAATGGATTATCGGCTGTTGATTTCGGTTGTGTTCACCGAACCGCAGGTGGCCTTCGTCGGCTTGACGGAAAAGGCGGCGAAATTGCACGGCATCTCCTATCTGGCTGCACGTTATCCGTTCAATGACCACGGCAAATCGCTCATCATGGAGGCGAAGGATGGTTTCGTAAAACTGCTGGCCGATCCAAAGTCGGGCCGGATTCTGGGCGGCGCATGTGTCGGACCGTCCGGCGGCGAATTGATTCATGAAATCGTCACGGCCATGGCCAAACGCATGACCGTTCGCGAACTCGCCGCGACACCCCATTACCATCCGACCCTAGCGGAAATCTGGACTTATCCGGCGGAAGCATTGGCGGCACAGATTGCCTGAGATGGCCTGCACCCGGCCCGGGGGCTGAAATGGGCGGAGGGGAAACGTCCCGAATCAGCTTTAAACCGGATGTTCCGCCAGAACCGGCGCGGGCGGGGGAGCGCCATTGACCTGGGCAGAAGCCGGTTGAAGTTTGCCATTGGCTTTGCCATCAAGGGTATTCCGAATCAGCTGGGCCACCTGGTTCGGTTGATAAGGTTTCGCCAGAAAAATATTCTCACCCGAGGCAAACTCTTTTCCTGTCAGCGCGGAACTGTAGCCACTGGCGTAGATGACCTTGAGCCCGGGCTTTCGTTTTTTCAATTCGACGGCCAGATCGCTGCCCGTCATGCCGCCGGGCATGATCATGTCGGTCAGAAGCAAATCGACCTGACCGTTGCTTTCGTCCCAAACCCGCAAAGCCTCAACGCCCGAGGAAGCAATCAAAACGCGGTATTCATATTGCTGGAGAATTTCCCGCACCAGTTCCAGGAGGCCGACTTCATCCTCAACCAGCAGCAGGGTTTCCTTGCCGCCCCGGATGGTTTCGGATTTGACGGACGGAGCGTCGGGAACATCACCGGCTTTGCCGGCCACCGGAAGCATAATTCTGAAAGTGGTGCCGACGCCGACCTCGCTTTGAACTTCGAGCCAGCCGTGATGCTGTTTGACCACGCCATAAACGGTGGCCAGCCCCAGCCCGGTTCCCTTGCCGACCTCCTTGGTGGTGAAAAACGGCTCAAAGATCCGCTGCAATACCTTGGGTTCCATGCCGCAACCGGTATCCGCCACGGTCAGACAGGCAAACCAGCCGACCCGGGCTTCGGGGTGCTGTTTCAGATACGCAGCATCCACTTCCACCGCGGAAGTGGTGATGATGAACTTACCGCCCTTGGGCATGGCGTCGCGCGAATTGACCGCCAGATTCATCACAATTTGCTCGACCATCCCGGCATCCGCCTGAATGCACGGCAGGTCGGCCTGACAATGGATCTCCAGCGTGATGTCCTCGCCGATCAACCGCGGCAGCATGCTTTTCAGATTTTGCAGCACCGCGTTCAAATCGAGGATCTTGGACCGGAAAATCTGCTTGCGGCTGAACGTGAGCAATTGCCGGATGAAGCTGGCCGCGCGTTCCGCCGCCGCGGAAATCTGCTTGACGGACCGCACCGAGTCGGTGCCGGGTTGAACCGCGTTGAGCAGCAGCCCCGCGTGCCCCTGGATGACGGTCAGAATATTGTTGATGTCGTGCGCCACGCCCGCGGCCAGCTGGCCCACCGACTCCATTTTCTGCGATTGCCGCAGCTGCGCCTCCAGCATCAGCCGCTCGGTGATGTCTTCGACCGTGATGACCATCCCGTCAATCTTGCCCGTGGCGTCAAAGAGCGGTGTGGCGTTGGTGGAGAGCAATGTCCGGTGGCTGTCGGAACGATCAATGGCGTGGTGCACGTCCTGCACCGGCTGGCCGGTTTCGAGAAGCTTTTTCAGCGACGACGGCTGTTGTCCCGGAAGCGCATGGCCTTCCGGGTCCGTCATTCGCCAGTCCAGAACACTGCAACTGCCGCAGGCGACGGCGTCCTTGGCCAGGCCAAGAACCTCCTCCGCCCGGTGATTGGCAAAGGTGATTGTGCCGGTCTGGTTGGCGACGACGATGCCCACCGGGCTGGTTTCCATGATACGGCTGATGAGGTCGCGTTCCCGGCGGAGGTTCTCTTCGGCGCGCTTGCCTTTGATGGCATAGCGGATGGCGCGATCGAGAATATCGGCGTTGAGCTGGCCCTTGACGAGATAATCAGCGGCCCCGGCTTTCATGGCCTCCATGTCAACTTCATGGTCGCCCTGGCCGGTCAGCAGGATCATGGGCGCCCGGGTGAACTGCTGTGATTCACGCAACAATTCCAGCCCCGTCCGTTCGCCGAGACGGTAGTCCAGCAGATAGACGGCATGCTCGCGGCGCTGGATGGCTTCCAGCGCGGCGTGAAAATTGTTGACCCAATCCAGGCGATACCGGCCGGCGATGCGTAAAATCAGATCGCGAGTGATGATATAATCATCCTCGTCATCGTCCACCAGGAGGACTTTGACCGGGGCATCGGACATAAAACGTTCAACCTTCCTCGGGTGGAAGTTCGACCACTTCGAACCAATATCGCCCGAGAACCTTGATCAATTCCACCAGCGATTTGAACGTCACCGGTTTGGTCACATAGGAATTCACGCCCAGATCATAGGTGCGCAAAATGTCCTCCTCCGCCTTGGAGGTGGTGAGGACGACGATGGGGATCCGGCGCAGTTCCGGGTCCGCCTTGATTTCCTTGAGCGCCTCGCGCCCGTCTTTGCGCGGCATGTTCAGATCCAGCAGGATCAACCCGGGCAACGGCACATTCTTCTGATCGGCGTAACGCCCCTGCCGGCGTAAATACTCCATCAGTTCTTCGCCGTCTTCCACGGTGTGCAGCATGTTGACCAGGCGATTTTCCGCAAATGCGTCCCGGGTCAATTGCCGATCGTCCGGATCATCGTCCGCCAATAGAATGGTAATCATTTTCCCTTCAGTTTTCATGGTCGGTTTGTTGTTTGTTGGTTTATGTTTTCGGTTTTTGTTTTCCTGGGATGAGCCACTGGTATCGTCAGGATAAAGGTCGAACCCTCACCCAGTTTGCTTTTGGCGGTGATGTCCCCGCCGTGATACAACGCTATCTTCCGCACAATCGCCAGACCCATGCCCGTCCCCTCGTATTCATTCCGCGTGTGCAGCCGCTGGAACACGTTGAAAATGCGATCCAGATACTTCTCGTCAAAGCCTATGCAATTATCACTCACCGTCAACCGGCAAAGTTGCTTGTCGGGCGTGACCGGGTCGGGAATGACCTGGGCGTCCACTTTCACCACCGGCGGCTCTTCGGGCCGGCGGAATTTGAGCGCGTTGCCGATCAGGTTTTGCAGCAACTGGCGCATTTGCAGGGGTTCGGCGTCAATGACCGGCAGGGCGCCCACCTCGACGCGACCCTTGACCAGTTCAATCCGGCCCTCCAGATCGTCCACGACGCCGGCCGCCACCTCCGCCAGATTGACCGACGTGAAGGGTTGGGCCTTGGTCGTCACCCGCGAGAATGTCAACAGGTCGTTGATCAGCACCTGCATCCGCGCCGCCGCCTTTTGCATCCGGTCCAGATAATCCAGCCCGTCCTGCCCCATCGCCGGGCCGTTCTTTTCCTTGAGGCGTTCGCCGAAGACGACGATTTTGCGGAGGGGCTCCTGGAGGTCGTGCGAGGCGACGTAGGCAAAATCCTGCAGCTCGCGATTGCTGCGTTCCAGTTGCACGGTGAACTGGCGCAGCTTTTCCTCGCTGCTGCGCAGATCGTCTTCCGCCTGCTTGCGTTCCGTGATGTCCCGGCCAATGCCCACGAGGCCGATGATTTTTCCGTTCGGATCGCGCAACGGCAGTTTGCTGCTCAACAGCCAGCGTTTGTAGCCCGCTTCATTCAAGAAATACTCTTCCCGGTCAATGACCGGCTCGCCCTGAATTACTTTCAGGTCATCGGCCCAGAATTTCTCGGCAATTTCCTTCGGAAAGAAATCGAAATCGGTCCTGCCAACGGCCTCAGCCTCGGTCTTGCAATTGAGATTTTTCAGGTCGGCGGGATTGACCATCGTCTTTCGACCGGTGGTGTCCTTGGCATAGATGGCATCCGGCAGGCTGTCAATCAGCGTCCGCAACAGCGAGCGTTCCCGGGCCAGCGCTTCTTCCGCCTGTTTGCGATCCGTGATGTCCTGGCCAAGGCCGATAAACCCGGTCACCTTGCCTTGGGCATCTCGCAGAATGACTTTGGTGGTTGAAACCCACCGGTTTTTTTGCTCCTGGCTGGCGTCCACGGTGGGGCCTTCGTAATTGGTCAACCCATGTCCGGATTGCATCATCTCGACTTCTTCGGCGCGGTACCGCTCCGCCAGTTCTTTCGGGAACAGGTCGAAATCCGACTTTCCAACAACCTCGCTGGGAGACGAAAATCCCAACTGGCGCGCGACCCCCGCGTTGGCCATGACAAACCGGCCCTTGCCGTCCTTGGCATAAACATAGCCCGGCAGGTTTTCCGTAAGCGAGCGCAAGAGGGTGCGTTCCCGGGAAAGCGCCTCTTCCGTCTGCTTGCGTCCCGTGATGTCCCGGCCAATGCCCACCAGACCGATAATTTTTCCATTCGGATCACGCAACGGCAGCTTGCTGGTCAGCAGCCAACATTTCTCGCCTTCATCGGTCAGGAAATATTCCTCCCGGTTAACGACCGGCTCGCCCTGCATGACCCTCTGGTCGTCGGCCCAGAATTTTTCGGCAATTTCCTTCGGATAGAAATCAAAATCCGTCTTGCCGAGGACCTCGGCCTCGGTCTTGCACTTGAGATTTCTCAGGTCGCCAGGATTGGCCATCGTCTTTCGGCCGGCGATGTCCTTGGTGTAGATGCCGTCCGGCACGCTGTCAATCAATGTGCGCAACAACAGGCGTTCCCGCGACAGTTCATCGGTACGCTCGGCCACCCGTTTTTCCAGTTCGTCACGCGATTGGCGCAGCGCCTCCTCCGTGCGTTTTTGCTCCGTGATGTCCCGGCCAATGCCTACCAGACCGGTGATTCTTCCTTCTTGATCGCGCAGGGGCAGCTTGCTGGTCAACAGCCAGCGTTTCTCGCCCGCGTCGTTCATGACGTACTCCTCCCGGTTGAGCACCGGCTCGCCTCGAATCACCTTCTGGTCGTCGGCCCAGAATTTTTCGGCCATCTCCGTCGGAAAGAGATCGAAATCGCTCTTGCCGATGGCCTCGGCTTCCGTCTTGCACCCGAGAATTTTCAGGTCGGCGGCGTTGACCATGGTCTTCCGGCCCGCAGTGTTCTTGATATAGACGCCATCCGGCAGGTTGTCAATCAGTGTGCGCAGGAGCCGGCGTTCCTGGGACAGTTCAGCGGTGCGTTCAGCCACCCGTTTCTCCAGATCGTTCTGCGCATGGCGCAATTCGTCCTCGGCCTTTTTCAACTCGGAAATGTCCGTGGTGATGCCAAAAAGCTCCCAGCGATTTTCCGCCAGTTTTCGGACGGTCACAGTCTCCTGCATCCAATGCTCCACCCCGCTTTTGTCCTTGCATCGGAACACGTTGCGGTAGAGGGGCAGATCATTCAGAAATGCGTTCCCCGCATTCCGATCCATTTGGAGGTAATCTTCTTGATGGCGACTGCGCCTCGAGGCTTCCTGGTATCCTTCGCCGGTTGCCTGTTCCAGCGGCAATACTTTTTGTGCGGCTTCTTCATTGAGCACCGGAAAATCCCAGCGAAACGGCGATTCCGGATCCAACGCCCGTTCCCGCCAGCCTTCCGGAGCCTCCACATGGCCGAAATTCAGGATACAGCGGGATTGGGTAATCACCTTGAGCAGCCGTTCCTCGCTCAGGCGCAGCGCGTCCTGCACCCGCTTGTGCTCCGTGATATCCCGGCCGATGCCCACCAGACCGGTGATTTTTCCATTCGGATCGCGCAGCGGCAGCTTGCTGGTCAAAAGCCAGCGTTTCTCACCACCCTCACCGAAGAAATAATCCTCCCGGTTGATGACCGGCTGACCTTGCAGCACCTTCTGGTCGTCGGCCCAGAATTTTTCGGCAATTTCCTTCGGAAACAGATCGAAATCGGTTTTGCCGAGGGCTTCGGCCTCGGTTTTGTAACGGAAATAGTTCAGGTCGGCGGGATTGGCCATGATCTTCCGGCCGGCGGTGTCCTTGGCGTAGATGCCATCCGGCAGACTGTCAATCAGCGTCCGCAGCAACAGGCGTTCCTGTGAAAGTTCAGTGGTTCGCTCGGCCACCCGCTTCTCCAGCTCGTCGTGTGCCCGGCGCAGTTCGTCCTCCACCTCTTTCATTTCCGTAATGTCCCGGCTGATGCCCATCAATCCTACGACGGCTCCCTGTTTGTCCCGCAGCGGCACTTTCGTGGTTTGCAGCCAGTACTTCTCGCCGGTGCGCGGATTCACCGCTGTTTCTTCCCGATTCAATTGCTGGCCCGATTCCATCAGTGCCTGTTCGTCTCCATAATACTGGTTGGCCAGTTCCGGCGGGAAAATTTCCAGGTCGGTCTTGCCAATCACTTCATCCTGACGAGTCGCTCCCAAGGCCAGCACGTGCGCCGGATTGTTGACCATAAACCGGCTCTGCCGGTCTTTGACGAAAATGCGATCAGGCAGGTTGTCAATCAGCGTCCGCAGCAAATCCCGCTCTTGCCTCAATTGCGCATTTTCCTCCAGCAGCCGCGTGTTGCTTGCCTCAAGCTGTCCGTTGGCGGTCGCGCCATTTGAGTTGTCCGGACCGGCTGCCGGCTGTTCGTTGCGCCCGGGATGGCCGTTTTCAGACAATAAATTATTTTTGCTGTCAATGACTTTCATAATTCAAACACCTGACTCTGAGCGGACCTTCAGGCGTTGGCAGGTGAAAAGCAGTTTAAGTGCCTCCAAGTGCTTTTGCTTTCTGATAACGCTGGTCATAAGTTAATTTTTTCCCGGTCAACCAAATCCCGGCTTTTTGTCCTCAAATTAGACATGGTTGGCGCGAAAAGAATACATCGGAGGAAACAAGCCGGCAGGATTGTGATTGCCGCAACAACGTTTTTCCACCCAAGCGTGGCGGAAATCGGGACGACTCTTGCAAAATGGAACTGACCAGCCTTTTCCCGGGTCAAGGTTAACCTGACGGGGCGACAGGCCGGGCGGCACACGCCACCATCCTCTCCGGTGCGGCTGGCTGTTTGATCAAGCCGGTGACCCGAGAAGTTTTTGGAGCGCTGTCTCCGGGGTGAACCCGTGAAGCTTCACGGTTTTGTGCCGCGATTTGTGGCCGCGAATCAATTCCACCCGGCCTCGGACGCAATCCAGCCGCCCGGCCAGCAATTCCACCAAGGCTTCATTGGCCGCCGCGTCCACCGGCGGGGCGGTCACTTTGATTTTCAATTCATCGCCCAGCAACGCGCCGACTTCGTTTTTTGAGGCGCGCGGCTGGAGCTTCACGGAAAGCAAAGTGCCGCCAGGCGTTTCGCGGATAAAAGTTGCGGGCGGCATGTAGCGCAATGTTGAAAAGTGTTTGCCGGTCAGGAAATCTGGCTGGCCGGCAACTTCGTTCGGGGAATCCAGCTCGCCATCCATCGTGACACGCGAACCATGAAACTTGCGGAAATACCCAGCCGGTTGCGGCGATGTAGCGACGCCCCGTGCGCCTGCAGCATCTTGTCGGGCGACCAACTGACGCCGGGCCCAATGTTCGACGCGCTGAACCCCGACTGCTCGACCGCGGCGAAGTAGTGCCCGGGATTACGGGTCAACTCCAGCCCGCGGTCTCCTTCACCTGAGAGGGAACGGCAGGCCGGCGATGGCTCGAGCGCATAAAGATCAGAGATCACGCAAGGTCGAAGCGATCAAGATTCATCACCTTGTTCCAGGCCGCGACAAAGTCGTGGACGAACTTCTTCTCCGCGTCGGAACTTCCGTAAACTTCAGCCAGGGCGCGGAGTTGGGAGTTTGAACCGAAGACAAGGTCGACGCGTGTGCCAGTCCACTTGAGTACACCCGTTTTGCGATCGCGGCCTTCAAACAGGTCCGCGTCTTTCGAGACCGGCTTCCACTCCACGCCCATGTCGAGCAGGTTCACGAAGAAGTCGTTGGTCAGTGCCTCCGGTCGCTGGGTGAAGGCACCGTGCTGTGCCCCTCCGAAGTTGGTCTTCAGGACGCGCATGCCCCCCACGAGCACCGTCATTTCGGGCGCGGTCAGTGTCAGTAATTGCGCCTTGTCGACCAGCAGCGCCTCTGCCGACAGGGTGTATTTGCCCTTGAGGTAATTGCGGAAGCCGTCCGCGATGGGTTCGAGCACGGCGAAGGACTCGACGTCGGTCTGTTTTTGCGAGACGTCCATGCGTCCCGGGGTGAAAGGAACCGTGACCTCGTGACTGGCATTCTTCGCAGCTTTCTCGACGCCTGCGCAACCGGCCAGAACGATCAGGTCCGCCAGCGAAACCTTCTTGCCGCCGGCCGCTGCGCCATTGAAAGCGCTCTGGATGCCTTCCAGGGTCTTGAGCACCTTCGCCAGTTGGGCCGGTTGATTGACGTCCCAATCCTTCTGCGGTGCCAGACGAATGCGGGCACCATTCGCACCGCCGCGCTTGTCGGAGCCGCGGAACGTGGAGGCCGATGCCCAAGCGGTGGAAACCAACTCCGATACGAACAGACCGGAACTCAGGATTTTGCCCTTCAGGGAGGCGATGTCCTGTGCATCGATCAATGGGTGATTGACCGCGGGTATTGGGTCCTGCCAGATGAGCTCCTCGGCGGGAACCTCCGGCCCGAGATAGCGCTCGCGCGGACCCATGTCGCGGTGCGTCAGCTTGAACCACGCCCGGGCAAACGCGTCGGCGAACTGATCGGGATTCGCCAGGAAGCGCCGCGAGATTTTTTCGTAGGCAGGGTCGAACCGCAGGGCGAGGTCGGTGGTCAGCATGGTCGGCCGGTGCTTCTTCGATGGGTCGTGCGCGTCGGGAACCGTCGCGTCGGCTCCCTTCGCCACCCACTGATGGGCACCCGCCGGGCTCTTCGTCAGTTCCCATTCATACTTGAACAGATTTTCGAAGAAGTAGTTGCTCCACTTCGTCGGCGTCTGGGTCCAAGTGACTTCCAGGCCACTGGTGATCGTATCACCGCCTTTGCCGGTGCCAAAGCTGCTCTTCCAGCCCAGGCCCTGCGCTTCGAGGCCAGCCGCTTCCGGCTCAGGTCCCACATGGGATGCCGGGCCGGCGCCGTGGGTCTTGCCGAAGGTGTGGCCGCCGGCGATGAGCGCCACCGTCTCCTCGTCGTTCATCGCCATGCGGGCGAAGGTCTCGCGGATATCCCGCGCCGCGGCAATCGGATCGGGTTTGCCGTTAGGGCCTTCCGGATTGACATAAATCAACCCCATCTGCACGGCTGCAAGCGGATTTTCGAGGTCCCGGTCGCCGGAGTAGCGCTTGTCTTCCAGCCAGGTTTTTTCGGCGCCCCAATAGACGTCCTGGTCCGGTTCCCAGACGTCCTCACGCCCGCCTCCGAAACCGAACGTCTTGAAGCCCATCGTTTCAAGGGCGACGTTCCCGGCGAGGATCATGAGGTCGGCCCACGAAATCTTCCGGCCATACTTTTGCTTGATCGGCCAGAGCAGGCGGCGCGCCTTGTCCAGGCTCACGTTGTCCGGCCAACTGTCGAGCGGCGCGAAGCGCTGCTGGCCCCGGCCGCCACCGCCGCGCCCGTCACCGGTGCGGTAGGTGCCGGCGCTGTGCCACGCCATGCGAATGAACAAAGGGCCGTAATGGCCGAAGTCCGCCGGCCACCAGTACTGCGAGTCGGTCATCAGCGCCGCGAGATCTTTCTTCACCGCCGCCAGGTCGAGGCTCTTGAACTCTTTTGCGTAGTCGAAATCCTCGCCCATCGGATTGGACTTGGAGGAATGCTGTTGCAGGAGATCGAGCCGCAACTGGTTCGGCCACCAGT
>JBKQOA010000073.1:0-23904 GCA_052145735.1 Limisphaerales bacterium | reverse complement strand
GTTGTTTCCTGGCAAATAGCTTGCCAGTCTGACCGGCTTGCCCTTTTCAGGTTTCAATCCGTTTGTTTGCGTTATCATGGTTGGCTCTTGATTTTTTCCGTTCTCCGGGCTGGGCGACAGAAATTCCAGACCGATTCCGTTCTTCTGATTCAGTCCGGCCACGCCAATTCTTCGGCGATTTTACTTTGTGACGATTGTGTGACAATCCAAAAAAACCGGACCGCCTCGGCAGCGCGTCCGCATTCTGCTCGACCAGGCCGCGCCGAGCCGCTACTTTGCCGTCCGTCTCACCCCGAGGTGAATTATGGATGAACTGTTGAAAGTGTTGCAAGCCAACGCGACTGAGTCGCGCGAGAACATTGCCCGGATGCTGAACCTCTCGGTCGCGGAGGTGAACCAGCGCATCGCCGATTACGAAAAGAGCGGCGTCATCCGCGGGTACCAGGCCCTGCTGAATGAGGACAAACTTGAGCTCGACACGGTCACCGCCGTCATCGAGGTCAAGGTCACGCCCCAACGCGAAGGCGGGTTCAACACCATCGCCGAACGCATCAGCAAGTTTCCCGAGGTACGCTCGGCGTATCTCATGAGCGGCACCTACGACCTGCTGTTGTTTATTGAAGGCCGCAGCTTGCGGGATGTCGCGCACCGTCGCGTTGATGCGGTTATGGAGCGACACTGAGTCTTTCTTCTGCATGGCCGGATTCCATCAACACGCCGAGGCGTTTGTAGGTTTTGAGCATGAAATGGGTGGACGTGGACAGCACGCCTTCGAGCGGCGACAGCCGTTCGCTGACGAACGCGGCCACTTCGCGCAGGTTGCGGCCCTCGATGAACAACAGCACGTCGTAGGTGCCGCTCATGAGATACGCCGAGCGCACTTCGGGAAAACGGCTGATGCGGGCGGCGACGGTGTTGAACCCGCCCTCGCGCTGGGGCGACACCTTGACCTCGATGACGGCCGTGACCGTATCGAGCCTGAGTTGGTCCTCGTTCAGGATGGCCTGGTAGCCGCGGATGACCCCACTCTTTTCGTATTTGGCGATGCGCTCGTTCACATCCGCGACGGAGATGTTCAGCATCTTGGCGATGTTCTCGCGCGACTCGGTCGCGTTGGCCTGCAAAATTTTCAACAGTTCATCCATAATTCACCTCGGGGTGAGACGGACGGAAAAGTAGCGGTTCGCGGCGGCCGGGTCGAGCGCGAATGCAAACCCGGGGAAAAGTCCCATCCTGTCTCCGCCTCGTCACCTCGGCGGCCACTTTCTGGACCGGCAGTCACGGCGCCCGCCGGATCCAGAATTCCTTCTCCCAGAAGGGTTCCTCGCTGAAATCCCCGTGGACCATCGGGTTGTCGGGAAATTTGTCCCGGGGTCCCACGGCAAACGCCTTGATACGGACCCGGCTGGCGACATTGGTCGGAATGAGCGCGGTGGTGGAAATGGCATTGTCCCATTTGCCGAGCGTGCGTTCGGGCACGGTGCGCGGGGTGGACAGAAAGTTGTCGATCCATTCCAACAAGCTGCCGCGCGGTGTGAGGTCCAGCCAGGTCCATTGCGCTTCCCGCGCCTCGGCGATGGGGTGCAGGGTCAGATTATAAAAGTGGGCGTTCGTCTGGCGTTCCAGATAGGGAATAACGGCGCTGGCGAAATCGCTGACGCTGCACGCCGCGCCCATATAGACGATGTTGGAATAACAAAGATTGGGATGCGTTCTCAATATCTCGTTGGCCACAATTGTTCCCATGCTGTGGCCGATGAGCGTGATGGCGTAATGATTCGAAGGATTGGCGGCCGCGAGATCTTCCAGCGACTGCATCAGCCGGGCCACCGCTCCGTCCGCCGGCTGACCTGCTCGCTGGCGGGCCACCCGGATTTCGTTGCTGATGGCCGGGCGCTCGAATTGCTCCGGCGACCGGAACATGGTCTGAGTCCGGCGCGACATGTTGTCCCAGGCGCTCTTGCCAAAGGCGTCGATGACCGGACCGGTCGCCAGTTTGCCGGGGAAGGTGACGACATAGGACGAGAAATAACCGCATTGGCTCCACCACGTACGGGCATCGCTGCCAACGGACAGGCGCAGGCCGGACCAGGAGTTGGAGGTGGCCCGCGCCAGCCAATTGGAACGGCTGTGGTCGAAACGGATCGGACTTTCATAACGCACCGTCGTCGTAAAATCGCTGGTAATCTGGTAATACCAGACGACCGGGGCCCGGGTCACCGCGCGCCCGACATCCGCCACAAAATAGAGCGGGAAGGTGACAGGTCCCCAGACCGGCTCCACTTGACCCTGTCGCACCAGAAACAAATGTTCCCAGTAACTCGACATTAATCCCGAGTCCCAGTTGACGAAGAGCGGATAGTAATGATTGGTCGCAATATCGGGGGCGATTTCATTCACCCGGGCCAGGCTTTGATTGTAGGTGTTCAGGCCGCCATGGACGAAAATCAGGATTTGCCGTGTCCCATCGGGTGCGAGGCAGTTGGTATCGGTGGCGATGGCTTTGGTGATGGCGGCCAGATGCGATCCGAAATCGTTGGTGGATTCGGGCGTCAACGCGTTCGTGCCCGACAGATAAAGCGACCGACCCGAGTGGTCCACGAGGACGACATTTTGCCGTTGCGGCGCATCCACCGTGCCGCAGCCGGTCAGAACCAACGCGGCCAGCAACAGCAAACCGGCAACATGGAATCGAATTTTCATAACCCTGCTCCTCTCCGGATTTCTTAGCTGTTAGCGGTAGCACCGCCGTCTGGCAAGCCCAAAGCCTGGTTCGTTTTGGATGAACGACTGGGCCAGACGGATTTACCGCCAAGACGCCAAGACGCAGAGAGACGGCGGAGTGTGGCCGTCCTCGGCCACAGCAATGCACGAACGGCGACGCACTTTGGCCAAACCGATGCCGGCCGGCTTCGCCGCGTTGCTGCGCCCGGGGACTCCGATAAACTCCGATGAATCGCGAGCGGGTCGCGAGCCGGCGGGCACACTCCGAGGGCCGGGGGAAACTTCCGCGCCGGGCGAAGAAAACCGCCGCTGCCAAAATCAGTTTGGGATGGACGACACAAGTCCGGTGGTGTTTGACTTTCTGCAAATCGGTTATCCCGGTTCCTTGCGCGACCACATCTCAACCGCTGGTCGGACCAGCCTTCCAAACGCACTCCATATCCTTCACGATGTTCTTGAGGGCCTTGCGTATGCCTACGAAAAAGACAAGGTCATACACATCGACCTGAAACCGGAAAACATTCTTTGCGATTTTGACGAAGACCGCGTGACCCGGCATGGCGAGAATAGTTTCATGGCTCGAATATTCAAGGTGGGTGATTGGGGGATTGCCTCAATTAAGCAACCCCAGCTTGACGCCATCGCTGGTATGCCACCCTCCCACGAAGAGTGTGTCAAGACACTCAACAACATGGGAACGATTCTTTATATGGCCCCGGAGCGCTTCGTGAGGGGTTATCGATCTTCCATAGCTTCGGACGTATTCTCGTTAGGTATGATTTTCCTCGAACTGGTCACAGGAAAGCTGCCCTTTCAGCCTGACTGTTCGCCGGTCGAAACGCTACTGTCTTTCTCCTATCATACCGAAGCTGTATTTCAAGAGTTCAAGAACGAGCCAGAGAATCCCCGGCACCTCTCTTTCCTGACGGACGTTGCACTCCGGCTTGGTGCTGGGGAAGTCGGGAAAACCATTCTTGAGACGGTGATCGAGCAAAACGAGCACATGCCGCTCGATTTGACTGGGGTTTATACAGATTTAGGGCGAATTTGGCATGACCTCAGAACAGACCGGAAACGGGAGCTTTGGTGTTACGAAATGGCCGTCAGCGCGAAGTCTCCACCTAACTGCAAGTTTCCAGCGACACGCCAGCAGAAAGCAAAAGCACATTGCTTTGCCTTTTCACTACTCAGGGCTTGGTCTTACACTTGGGAGTTTGAAATGAAAAAAAATAGGGCTGGAGGAGATGAGATTGCACGCGCCCGCGAAGAGCCTCCTCAAGTTCATAAGTTCATGCAGTCGGAATGAGGATTTCGGATCGTGGCGGAACCCAAATCGGAGAGAGACAGAGGAATGGGGACAAAGGAATTTTTTTACTGCTCTGTCCCAAACTCCTCTGTAAAAAGTGCGTTAAGCCTGTGGTATTGAATAAGGAAACCAGGAATGCAGGAGAGAAGCCAGTTCCTGGTTTCATGGGTTCATTATTGAATCCGTTTTCCGGGCGGTGCGCAGGATGCAATACACCAACGGCCGCGCCGTTATGCCGGGTCAAGCATTGGCCCGCTTCGCCGGTTGGTGCGGAAACGCGAAAATAAAAATGACCATCAGCACCACCAAAGTCGCCGAAGCGGAATAGCGGCTCATGGCCAGGCCGCCTTCGGCCCTTGGCTTGTCCAGAAAGTCGCCCACGACCGCCCCCAGCGGGCGCGTCAGGATGAAGGCCGACCAAAACAGCAGGGTGTGGGATAGTTTTGTGAAATTATAGATTGCGGCAATGACGGCCAGCAGGCCGCCGAAAACAAAAATCCCCCCGCCGTAGCCGATGCCCGCCGTGTCGGCCGTCCAGTCGCCGAGCGCCGTGCCCAGAGTTTGTGAACACATGATGGTCACCCAATAATACATTTCCGACTTCGGAGAATTGACCGTATCCACCGCGACGGAACCCAGGTTGCGCTTCCAAATACAGAGCGAGGCCATCAGCATCACCAACAGGATGGTTGTCCCTCCGGCGTAGCCTATCCCCAGCGACCGGTCCGCAAAATCGGCCAAGGTGGTCCCCACGGTCGTGGTGGCAACAATCGTTGTCCAATAAATCACCGGATGAAATTTTTTGGCCCGGACCTGAACGATCACGGCGGCCACGAAGATCACGGCAAAAATTCCCGTGCTCAACAGATAGCCAAGGTTCATGGACATGGACAGCGTGTCGCCGCCCGTCTCGCCCAGCGTCGTCGCCAGAACTTTTATGACCCAGAAAACAAAAGTAACCGCCGGCACTTTACTGAACATCTCTTGCTGATCTTCCTTATTCATGGATTTGCTTTTTCATTTATGGCCGCACTTCTAACAATGGAAACCACACGGTGACAGTCGTGAGCTTGTCTGGTGCGAGGTTTTGTGGACAGGCGAGGCGGTTTTTTCATCTGCGACGACAAGGATGCGCATGGCGGGATTAAGGCGGTTTCAACTCACTTCGTCGCATTTGTTTTCAACGGCTGTGTCCGTCTGGGCCATAGACCAAGATTTTGAAACTGCCGGCAATCATTTTTCCGCGGCGCTGACCTTCGGCGGGCGCTTCAAATTTTGCCGAGGGCAGGTAAATTTTGTGCGTTTTGGGATCAAGCGCCATCGTCCGCGCGCCACGTTCGGTCTCCAGCGTTTGGACCACAGTGAGTTTGTCCGGCGTGTCCTCGTGCGCTATCGTAGTCGTCCCGCTTCCGCACGAAGCAAAGGCAAGCCGGGTTTCAGGATCAAACACGGCTCCATCCACACCCTGCCCAATCGGCACGGTGGCAAGGACTTTTCCGTTCACGCTGTCCAGCATTGCCATCAGCCGGTTGCCGCAACCGAGGAACAGCCGATGGTTTTTCAAATCAATCGCAAGGCCCGAAGCTTCCTCGCCCGGCGCAATCGGCCAACGATTCGTGACCGTGTGTGTCCGGGTGTCAATCGCGGCAACTTCGCTTTTGTCTTCAAGGTTGTTGAAGACGCGATGCGCTTCGGGATCGGCCTCCGCGAATTCCGGTTTGCCGCCGAGTGGAATCGTGGCGACAACTTTGCCCGATTTCGCATCAATCACCGTTGCCGACTGGCTGCGCCCGTTAAACGCATAAACTTCACTTCGCCCCGGTTCAAAAAGAATCGCGTCGGGATTGGTGCCCGTGTCCACCTTGGAAAGTGTCTGCAAGGTTTTCAGATCCACGACGCTCACTTTGTTTTCGCGGCCATTGCTGGTGAATCCACGATTCAATTGGGGCGCCACAGCGATGTCATGAACGCCCGGTGTGTTGGTGATTTCGCCGCCGACCTGGTCCTTTGCGAGGTCAATGACCACGACCTTGGTCCCGTGCGAGACGTAAAGGCGCTGACCCGCCGAGTCCACCGTGAGCGCATCCCAGCCGCCTTCGCCGCTGACGGGAATTTCCTTGATGAAATGATAAGGCCCGTCGGCGCGGCAAACCGCGACGGTCAGGCTGAACAGCACCGGCAACAGAATTATTTTCATGGTTTGATTGGTGGTCGTTGAATTTATCCTGTCAACTTTTGAGCTTCCGGGCGCCCGACGTCAACAAGCGTTTGGTTTTTGAAAACGGTTGCATCTCCATAAGACCTCCCGGAGATGAACGCCCGCTGAACGGCAAATGACAGTTCTGTCATCTGCGACCCGGCCGGGCCGGGATTTCACTTCGCAACCCGGCCGCGCCGCACCTGCTCTTTTTTTTCTTCCCGCTCGGCTTGCAGCGATTTGCGCTCGTCCGTCAATTGTTGCCGGAGGGCAGCGACTTTTTCCGCGTCGCCCGCGGCGGCGGCCCGGGTGATTTCACCCTGCAGGGCGATTTCGCGCCCGGCAATTTTCGCGCCGTATGTTGTGTCCAGCTTCGCGAGTTGCTTTTTCTGCGCCCCGGTGATCCGGGTCGCCGGGGTGGTCCGGTTGAGCCGTTCCATCGCGAGTTCGTAGGCGGTCTTCATGCCATTTCAAGGTTCCACGGTAAATCCATCCCAGCCGGCGTCCGGGCCCGTCGAGTCCGGCCGGTTCGGACCCCATCACACTAGGCACACAACTTCATTTGCGCAAGCAGCGACAAGATTCGGCAAAAGATAGTTTCCCCCAGCCGCCGGCGTTAAGCAGGCTAGCTAATCATCCGCCTAAGCCACACAAAACTGTTTTATCTGTGAGTCGCATCCTGTTTGTTTTCAACGAGATAAATCTATCATTAGAATTTGACACGTTCACGTGAAGTAGCTTAGTGTGACAACGCAACGGTGTCGCGCCGGCCGGTTTTTGGTGGCGGTTTCGCCGGGCAACACAGTACAGTACGATTTTATTTATGAGCGATTCAATGACAACCGCGCCGGGTGGCGCGCCAAAGGTTTCGAAGATCAACGAGGCGGTGATCCGCATCGCCGGCAATTCCCAGGATGGCATCCAGGCCATCGGCGGGTTCCTCGCGCGGCTGGCCGGCCGCAGCGAACAGGAGGTCATGACCTTCATGACCATTCCCTCCACGATTTCCGGCGGGCCGTCCATCTTTCAGGTCCGCATCGGTTCAGGCGAGGTTCTGAGCGCGGGCGACGAGGCCGACGTGCTGCTGGCATTTTACCAGCATTCGTATGAGGGCCACATCAACTCGCTCAAGAAAGGCGGCATTGTGCTGTTTGATGCCGACCACGTCACACCCAAGCCCGAATGGCAGAAGGATTATCATCACGTCGGGATTCCCATTTCCTCTTTGACGGTCGAGGCCATCGGCGGCACGGCCAAGGACAAGGGCAAAAACATCTACGCGCTGGGCCTCATCGCCCGGATGTTCGATCTCAACGTGCCGAAGCTGGAAAAACTGATCGGGGAACGATTCACCGGCAAAAACGAAAGCATCCTGAAAAACGCGCTCGCGGCCTTTCAGGCGGGTTACGGCCATTCCCTCGACAACCTGCTGGACACCTTCAAGTTTGCCGACAGCAAGGTCAAGGGCGGCAGCCAGGTGGTGATGAACGGCAACGAAGCCCTGGCCTTCGGCCTGATCGCCGCCGGGGTGCGGTTCGGCGCGGCGTATCCCATCACGCCGTGGTCGGACATCATGGAAATTCTCCGCCGCGAACTGCCCAAATACGGCGGCACCTTCATCCAATGCGAAGATGAGATCGCCTCAATTGCCATGGCGATCGGCGCGAGTTACGCCGGCCGGGTGGCGGTGACGGGTTCGAGCGGTCCGGGCATATCGCTCAAGACCGAGGCGCTGGGCTGGGCGGTGATGGCGGAAGTGCCGCTGGTGATCGTGGACGTGCAGCGCGGCGGGCCCTCCACCGGCATGCCGACGAGCATCGAGCAATCGGATTTGAACATCGCCTGTTTCGGCGGCCACGGCGATTCACCGCGGGTCGTGATTGCGCCGGCGAACGTGGAAGACTGCTTTTACATGGCGATTGAGGCCGTCAACATCGCGCGCAAATGCAGCGTGCCGGTCATCCTCCTCACCGACCAGGGCATTGCCACCCGCATCGAGGCGTTCGTCGAACCCAATCTCGAAAAAGTCTGCCAGGACATTTCCCCCGATTTCACGCCGGTTGCCGACCACAAGCCCTACGACCTGGCCGCGCCGGACGGCGTTGCCCGGCACATCGCGCCCGGCACGCGGGTCCTGAACGGGGTCTATCCCGTCGCCACCGGCCTGGAGCATGATGAACACGGGCATCCGACCGCTTCACCGAAACTGCACATGCAGATGTCGGCCAAACGGCGCCGGAAATTGCAGGTGCTGGGGGCGACGCTGCCGACCCCGAAGATTTACGGCCCGCCGGAAGGCAACGTGCTGCTTGTCGGTTGGGGCTCCACGCAGGGACCGATCAAGGAAGCGGTGGACCGCGCGCGTGCCGCCGGCGACAGTGTTTCCTCGGTTCACCTCAAGCACATCAACCCGTTGCCGCCGGGTTTGGAAAACATTTTCTCCGGTTTCAACCACATTCTGGTCGTGGAAATGAATGACGAGGGACTGTACGGCTTCGGCCAGTTGGGCGGGTTGCTCCGCGCCCGTTATTGCGACGCGAAAATCCGCGGCGTCAACAAGACCGACGGCCTCACGTGGAAGGTGAAGGAAATCCTCGAACGGGCCAAGGACGACGTCAGCGCCGCCCTGCGCAAACTGTAAATTTGAACCGCTTCAACCCCTCAACCGTCCAAGATTTATCATGAGTCAAATATTGACAGAAACTTCCGGCCATCCCGGCCCCGTCCCGGCGGTCGCCGCGCCCGCATTGCCTGACACCGAACGCAAGGGTCTGACCAAAAAGGAAATTGCCGCCGACCACCCGACGTGGTGTCCCGGCTGCGGCGATTTCTCCGTGCTCGCGCTGTATTTCAAGCTGATTGAAAAGCGCAAGCTGTGGCACGAGAAAATCACCACGATCTCCGGCATCGGCTGCTCCAGCCGGTTTCCGTATTTTGTGCAGGCGCACGGGGTGCACTTCATTCATGGCCGCGCGCTGCCGTTCGCCAGCGGGGTTTCCCTTTCGCGCCCGGACCTGCACGTCTTCGTTTTCAGCGGTGACGGCGATGCGTTTTCCATCGGCGGCAACCATTTCAACCACACCGCCCGCAAGAACATCAAGCTGACCGTGGTGTGCATGGACAACTGGGTTTACGGCCTGACGAAGAAGCAGACCTCGCCCACGTCGCCGCTCGGGTTCAAGAGCAAGACCGACCAGTGGGGCGCGGTGGATTATCCCATCAACCCGATGAAGCAGGCCATTGCCGCCGGGGCCACGTTCGTGGCGCGCACGACGGCCACCAACCCGAACCACGTGCTGCAAATGATGGAGGCGGCAATGGACCACGACGGGTTCAGCTTTGTCGAATGCCTCAGCGAATGCGTGGAGTTTTACGAAGGCGCGTTCGACGCCGCGAACCCGCGCAAGGGCGGCGTGTTCAAGGAAGTTCCCAAGGACCACGACGTGACCGACGAAGCGGCCGCCTTCAAACTGGCCGGCGACCCGTTCCCCGGTTACTTCGGCATTTTCCACAAGGTCAACAAGCCGACCAAGAACGCGAAGGAGGCCGAAATCAATCGCGGCATGGCGGAGAAAGTCAAGGGCCTGAAGGACTGGCAGATTCTCCAGAAGACCTTCGACCGGATGAAATAGTCTCATTGGCGATTTGCGATATTCAACTACGAGCCCGAAGAGTTGTTCACGGGCTCGTAATTTTTTTGTGGCGCGCAATTCGTAAATCGTGAATCGTAAATATCGATGCCGATTTACGAATTCGCCTGTCCGAAGTGCCGCCGGATTTTCAGCTTCCTGTCGAAGCGCGTGAATCCCGCCCGCCCGCCCGTCTGCCCCAAATGCGGTAATAAAAAGCTGTCCAAACAGGTCAGCCGGTTTGCCCTGTCGCGAAAATCAAGGGAACCGGCCGCCGGCGCCGGAGGCATGGAGGAGGGAGGTCCGCCGATGCCCGACTTCGATGATCCGCGTGTGGCTCGTGCCATGGCCGAGATGGAACGCGACATGGAGCATCTGGACGAAAACAATCCACGGCACATGGCGCACCTGATGAAAAAGATGAAGGACCTCATGCCCCCTGGTTCGGTGCCGAAGGAACTGGACACGGCCATCAAACGGCTCGAAGCCGGCGAAGACCCGGAAAAAATCGAGGCCGACATGGGCGACGTGCTGGGCGATTTCATGGGCGGCCCGGCAGGCGGCGGGGAGGGCGCCTACACCCGGGATAGCGGACTTTATGATTATTGAAACGTGATCCGTAAAACGTGAATTCACACATCATGTTTTACGTTTCACTCATCACAAACCATGGCTCACATCCACGAAAAAATTGATTTCACCGTCGCCATCTTTGTCGTCCATGACGGCAGGATTTTACTCATTCACCACCGCAAGCTGGACAAATGGCTGCCGTTGGGCGGGCACATCGAACTGGACGAGGATCCGGAACAGGCCGTCTTGCGCGAGGCGAAGGAGGAGAGCGGCCTCGACGTGGAATTGCTCGGCGAACGCCCGCCCACCACCGGCCCCGGCACCCGTGCGCTCGTCGCGCCGCGGTTTCTGGACATCCACCGCATCACCGACACCCACGAGCACATCGGCATGATGTACTGGGCGCGGCCAAAGAATAGCGGCGCGCACGGAGTGACGCGCCCTACCACGCCTGCGCTCGCTGCGGATGAGCATCACGACATTCGCTGGTGTTCCGCCGCGGAATTGGACAAGCTGGAGCCGCCGATGTCGGACGCGGTCAAATGGTATTGCCGCGCCGCCATCCGGGAAATTTCAAGCCGGACATGATCACTCCCAGAAGCCGTCCGTTCAAGGCCGTCTGTTTCACGATTGAAGGCATGAGTTCCTTCTCCGTGTCCCTTTATTCGTACTACATCTACTTTCTCATGCGGGACGAGTTCGGCTTCAGCGGCAAGGACAATCTGGCTTTCGCCGCGCTGAACGGCCTCATCTATGTTTTCTCCGCGTGGCAGGGGGGGCGGTTTGGGCAGCGACGCGGCTATTTCAACGCGCTCAAATTCGGTTTCGGCGCGATGATTATCGCGCTGGCCGCCGGCTCGCAATGCCATTCCGCCATCGGCCTCGTGCTGGCCACCGGATTGTTCAACGTCGGCATGTGCTTCATCTGGCCGACGATCGAGGCGCTCGTGAGCGAAGGCGAGGATGCCGTCGGCCTGCCGCGCATGGTCGGCACCTATAACGTCGTCTGGGCCGCTACGAACGCGCTGGCGCTGTTTGGCGGCGGCACGCTCGTGGAGCAGTTCGGATTCAAAACCATTTTCTACCTGCCCGTCGCGGTGTTCATCGCCCTGCTGGGCCTGGTTTTCTGGCTGCAAAAACACACGGACGCTGCCCGCGCCGCCGGCCATGAACCCGCTCCAGCGCCGGTTCCCGACCCGCATCGGCCGTCGCCGGCCAAAACCCGGGCGTTCCTGCGCATGGCCTGGCTGGCGAATCCGGTCGCCTACATTGCCATCAACACCTTCATCCCCATGCTGCCCACGTTGGCCGCACAGTTTCAGCTAACGCCGATGTTCGCCGGATTCGCGTGCTCGTTGTGGGGTTTCGTGCGGCTTGGCACTTTTGTCGTGTTGTGGTTGTGGACGGACTGGCATTACCGCTTCCGCTGGCTGGTGACGGCGTTTGCCCTGCTCATCGTCTCGTTCGCGATGATTCTGACCGTGCCGAGCCTGGCCCTGCTGATCGTGGCGCAGATTTTCTTCGGCGGCGCGATCGGCCTGATTTATTACTCGTCGCTGTTCTATTCGATGGACGCGAGCGACGCCAAGGGCGACCACGGCGGCATCCACGAGGCGGCCATCGGCGTCGGCAATTTCATCGGTCCGGGGGTCGGCGCGGCATCCTTGCAATTTCTCCCGCAATACGCCGGGAGCAGCGCGGTGGCCGTGAGCGTTCTGCTGCTCTGCGGCTTCGGCGGGTTGCTGGCGATCTGGAGGACCGCGCAGTGAGGCGGAAGGGCTGAAGTATCGAAAACCGGGAACCGGAACAACGCCGGAATGCCCGGCCGATAAAACATTGCCCCGACGCCGGCCCGCCATAAAATCAGCGCCGTGAAAAGAACCTTCCGGCCTCCTGCCCCGCCGGTCTTGACCCAGGGCCTGCGCCGTTACCTTTACCTGACTGCGGCCGCGACGGGAGCGGCCATCATGGTGGTGGAGATTCTCGGCGCCAAGATGCTGTCTCCGTTTGTGGGCATGTCGCATTTCGTGTGGACGGCGCAGATTGCGGTGACGCTGGTCGCACTGGCCTGCGGTTACTATGCCGGAGGACGGCTGGCGGACCGTTCGCAAAATCTTGGCGGACTTTACGGGGCGATCCTGGCCGCCGCCGGCTATCTGATATTGACGGTGCTGATCTGCGAGCCGGTGGCGTACTGGTGCCTCGATTTCAATCTCGCCGTCGGTTCGCTTCTGGCCTCGACCACGCTGTTTTTTGTTCCGCTGGCGCTGCTGGCGATGACCGGGCCGTTCCTGGTCCGGGTTGTGACGTCATCGGTTGCCGGTGTCGGGGGCAATGTGGGCCGGCTCACGTCCATCGGCACCCTGGGAAGTTTTGCCGGCACGATCTGCATCGGTTATCTCATGCTGCCGCTGCTGCCCAATTCCATCTCCATGTATCTCACGGCGGGGATGCTGACGTTGATCGTGGCCGGCTATTTCGGATTTTTCCATCACCGGGCCCGAGCGCCGCTGGCCGGCGCCGCGTTGCTGGCCCTGGGAATCGGTCTGCTGGCCAGCCGGGCGCAGACGCGCAAACACACCTTCATGATCGAGCGTTACCACGGCAACTCGTACTTCGGGCAGCTCCAGGTGTTCGACCGGCTTGATGGCAACCTCCGGCTTTTGTCCAATGACAACCTCTTTGTAAACACGTATGACCCCGTCCGGAAGCAGGGCGTTTCCACGTTCACCTTCCTGCTCGCCGGCCTGGCCCGCGCCTATACCACCAACAACATCCAGGACGTGCTCTGCATCGGGCTGGGCGTCGGCCTCGTGCCGATGGACTTTGCCCGCCGGGGCGCGCGCGTGGACGTCGCCGAGATCAACCCGGCCATGGTGCCGCTCGCCGTCCGGTTCTTCGGCCTCGAGCCGGACAAGCTGCAAATCACCATTGACGACGGGCGCCATTTTCTGAATCGCTGCCGCAAGCAATACGACGTCATCGTGCTCGACGCGTTTCTGGGGGACTCGTCGCCGTCGCACCTGATGACGCGGGAAGCGTTCGCCGCCATGCGCCGCGTGCTGCGCCCAGGCGGCGTGCTGGTCATCAACGCCTTCTGCCGCCCGCAGGCCGGCCACGATTTCTTCGCCGCGTCCCTGGACAAAACCTTGAAATCTGTTTTTCCCGGTGTGCGCATGCACAATGACGGCGACCAGTCTTACTTCGTCGCCACCGACCGGCCCGACCCGGAGTTTGTGCATCCGCCGGAACTGGACCAGGTTCATCCGGTCGTCCGGTACAAGGCCAAGGCGGCCTACGCCCATGTCATTGAACCTGCGCCCGAACATGGCCGGGTGCTGACGGATGACTTCAACCCGGTCGAATTCTACGATGCGGCCAATCGCGAGGCCATGCGGCGCGAGTTCGCCCTGGGTGCGCGGCGCATGTGAGGAAATCCGACGCCGATGAGGCCAGCCCGGGCGGGTTGTTGGGGATTTGGAAGACCTTCCGGTGAAGCCCGTAATAAAACATTCAACGCTCAACTTCCAACCCCGAAGTAGGCCGTCCGATGCCAATTCCATTGGATGTTCGAAGTTGAATGTTGAATGTTCGATGTTTCCCGACTTCTTCCGCTTTGTTTCTTCGTGCCTTTGTGGTTAATCTTTTCCCATGTCTGCTGAACAACAACCGCAACCTGATCCGCAGCGCAAGACGCTGGACGACCGCGCGAAAATGTCCGAGCTGGAGCGCATCCGCCACTCGTGCGCGCATGTGATGGCCACCGCCATCCTCCGCCTCTGGCCCGACGCCCAGTTCGCCTACGGCCCGCCCGTCGAGAACGGCTTTTACTACGACGTCGAACTTTCCCACCGCATCTCGCCCGAGGATTTCCCAACCATCGAGGCGGAGATGAAAAAGGAGATCAAGGCCAACAACGTCTTCGAAAAACTTGTTGTCACGCGCGAACAGGCGACGAAGGACGCCCAAAGCGGCCGGCTTGGCGGCTTGGCCGAGCGCCCCGCTCCGTCGAAGTTCAAGCTCGACCTGATCAGCCAGATTCCCGAAGGCGAGGCGATTTCCTATTTCAAGAACGGCGATTTCATTGACCTGTGCGCCGGGCCGCACGTGATGCGCACCGGCAACGTGGGCGCATTCAAGCTCACCACCGTGGCCAGCGCCTACTACAAGGGTGACGAACGCAACCCGCAGCTCCAGCGCATCTACGGCACCGCGTTCAAGAACAAGACCCAGCTCGACGAGTATTTCAAAATGGTCGAAGAGGCCAAGCGCCGCGACCATCGCAAGATCGGGCAGGAAATGGGCCTGTTCGTCATTGATACGGAATATGTCGGGCCCGGCCTGCCGATGTGGATGCCCAAAGGCGCGGCCATCGTGGAGGAACTGGAAAAGCTGGCCAAGGAAACCGAATTCCAGGCCGGCTACGTGCGGGTGAAAACGCCACACATCGCGCGGGAGAAAATGTATTTAACTTCCGGCCATCTGCCGATTCTTTACGCGGAGTCAATGTATCCGCCGATGACAATTGATGAGTTCGAGAAAGAAAGAAATGCCTTGCGAAGAATACTTGAGAAGACAGGCGAAATTCTCGCGGACTTCAAGCAACGTCATTCAGAGATGCACGGGTTCACGCTTTCCACAAATCGGGATGAAAACGCCATTCAAAGCGACCAAGATGGAGCACAGTTTGTCAGGTTCAAATTGGAACATGGTGAAACTTTACCGGACAATTTAAAAAAGGCTTTGGTTGAATTTGAGGCCGCGCGCGCAAAACTTAAACAATTGCCGCCAGAGGATCATTACTACCTCAAAGCCATGAACTGCCCGCATCATCACCGCATTTTTGCGGCGGAGCCGCGCAGTTACCGCGATTTGCCGTTGCGGCTGGCCGAATACGGCACCAATTACCGTTACGAGCAGTCGGGCGAACTCTTCGGCCTGATGCGCGTCCGGTCGCTCAACATGAACGACGCGCACATCTATTGCACGCCGGAGCAGTTCGCGCAGGAATTCAATGCGGTTAACGAGATGTATCTGAAGTATTTCAAGATTTTCGGCTTCGAGAAATACATCATGCGCTTCAGCACGCACGACCCGTCGCGCCTGACGGGCGACAACGCCAAGTTCGTCAATGAGCCGGAGCTCTGGAAGCAGACCGAGGACATGGTCCGCAACACGCTGAAGAATTCGGGCATCAACTACGTCGAGGTGCCGAACGAGGCGGCGTTTTACGGGCCGAAGATTGACGTGCAGGTCTGGAGCGTCATCGGCCGCGAATTCACGCTGGCGACCAACCAGGTGGATTTCGCCGTGCCCAAACGTTTCGGCCTGGTCTATCGCGACAAGGACAACACGGAGAAGACGCCGCTGTGCATCCATCGCGCGCCGCTGGGCACGCACGAGCGGTTCATCGGTTTTCTCATCGAGCATTACGCCGGCAATTTCCCGCTCTGGCTGGCGCCCGACCAGGTGCGCGTGCTGACGTTGAACGATGACGCAGTGCTGGTGAACTACGCCCAACCGATTGTGAACGAATTGCGCGCGAATTTCGTCCGCGTGAGCGCCGATTTCAGCACCGACCCCATCAAGGCGAAGATCGCCGAAGCCGAGAAGGCGAAGGTCCACACCATGCTGGTCATCGGCGGCCGCGACGTGGAAGCCGGCGCGGTCAGTGTGCGCCTGCACGGCAAAGGCAACGTCGGGGCGAAACCGAAAGGTGAAGTCGTGGCGGAGATATTGCGGGCAATCCGGGAACGGTCGGCTTGACGGGCCGGTTGGTTTCCGTTCAATTTCATTCATGACCTCCCGTCACAACGCCAGATTCATCCGGCTGGCCATTTTGCTTTGCGCCTTGCCGCCGGCCGGGCCGGTTTTTGCCGGGGACATTCAGTCAACAAACCTCCCGTCCGGGCCGCCCTTAAGCGAGCAGCAGCGCGATTTCATGAAGTGGCGCTTCGGCCTGTTCCTCCATTTCAACCTGGGCACGTTCGCCGATCGCGACTGGGCGGGCGGCTACGAAGACCCGGCCCTGTTCAAACCCACGAAGCTCGATTGCGGCGAATGGGCCGATGTCGCGAAGGAGGCGGGCATGACTTATCTGGTGCTGACCGTGAAACATACCGAGGGGATTCCGCTTTTGGACAGCGCCGTCACGACGCACGACATCACGATGTTCAAGAATTACAAAAACGGGAAAGGGGACATCGTGCGGGAATTCGTGGAGGCCTGCCGCTCCCGCGGGCTGAAGGTGGGACTGTATTATTGTTTTCCGGGCGACTATTCGGACGCGGAACACAAGAATGCGCCACCGGCGGGCAAACCCAACCTGCACGGACTGCCACCGGAGGCCGCAGGCGACTACACCGGTTTCATCAAGAAACAGCTGGCCGAATTGCTGAAGAACTATGGGCCCATCGATCTGCTGTGGATTGATCAATGGGGCAATCGCTACACTGGCAAAGATTGGCCGGCGATCCTGGCCTACGTCCGGACGCTGCAACCGCAGTGCCTCGTCCTGGCCAATAATGCGCACGATCTTAAAAACTCGGACATTCTCAGCTACGAGTTTCCTTGGCAACAGATGCTGCCCCCGCCGGACAACCAGGTTCCCGCGGAGGTCTGCGACACCCTCCAGACGGGACAGCGCTGGTTCTGGCAACCGGTGAAAAAGCCATCCGATCTTCAGTCCGCCGAGGCCGTGGTCGCGAGGCTGAAGCTCTGCAACGAGCGCAACGCAAATTATCTCCTCGACGTTCCGCCGGATTGCGACGGGTTGATCGCGGGTGAGCATTTGCGGCGATTGCGTGAAATTGGCGCGTTGGTGAGGTCAAGCCGCGTTTCGCAATAATTGGCGATGTCGAAAAGACGGCGGCCAGACCGGTCGTCTTGCATAAGCGGAAGCGACATGGAAGCCGGCGCAGTTTCAATTCGCCTGCCCCGCGCTCCGTACCAAGCAATCCCGTCACGGCGCCAAAGCGGAAATAATTGCGAACTCCAGGTGGCTGATTATGATTCGCGCAGCATGAACGTCAAAGTCACCTGCTATCTCGAAGTTATCTCCTCCTGGTGTTACCGGGCGGAGCCGGCGTGGGCGGAACTTAAACAGCGCTACGCTCAAAAGCCGGGCGGGGCGCGGACATTTTTGCTGGCGGTCAAGGAGCGCAAAGCCTAATGGATGGTTACCGCCCGCCGTCTGGTGGCGCGGTCGTAAATGTTTAAGTGTTTGGAATCATTCTTTGGCAGTCGTTTCCCGGCCAGAAACCTCCGGGCGCTGCTGGCGCTGTTTCTCATCCTGACCGTCGTAACGGCCCTCCGGATCCGCCTCCTGGACATGCCTCTGGAGCGCGACGAGGGGGAATATGCCTATGCGGGCCAGTTGCTGCTCCAAGGGGTTTCTCCGTATCAGGCAGCTTACAACGTCACGTTGAAGCTGCCAGGCACCTGCGTGGCCTATGCGCTCATCATGGCGATGTTCGGGCAGACGGCCACCGCCCTGCATGCCGGGGTGATTCTGGTCAATCTGGCCAGCGCCGCGTTGGTCTTCATGCTGGCGCGGCGCATGTATGGAGACGCCGCCGGGGTGGTTGCTGGCGGCACGTATGCCCTGCTT
The DNA here is from genome assembly GCA_052145735.1 of Limisphaerales bacterium. GTDB lineage: Bacteria > Verrucomicrobiota > Verrucomicrobiia > Limisphaerales > UBA11358 > UBA11358. The sequence goes on along the minus strand of JBKQOA010000073.1, from coordinate 5,866 downwards.
TCCATCGTTCCGGAAACGGTGGGATTGGCCGCACACGCAACTCACTTTGTCATGTTGCCGGCGCTGGCGGGCATCATCCTGCTGCAAAATCTGGATGATCGGACACCGCCGGCGCGAGTATTTTTTGCCGGATTGCTCATCGGGCTGGCGGTTTTGATGAAACAAACCGGGGCGGCATTCGGACTGTTTGCGGCCGTCTGGGTGGCCAAATGCGAAATTTCATCCAGTCAAAAGCAATGGCAGCGTCCGGTGATGCGTCTGGGCTGGCTGGCGGCGGGCGGGTTGTTACCCCTGGCTTTGACCTGCCTGATTCTGGCGTTGAGGGGTGAGTTTGGGCGGTTTTGGTTGTGGACTTTCCAATATGCCGGTGAACATGGCGGAATTTTCACCCTGGGAAATGGCGTCAAATGGATGTTCTACAACCTTGTCCGGCAGTTCGCGGCGGCGCCCGGGTTGTGGGGCGCGGCAATCCTGGGTTTGATTCCGGTCCTTTTTGACCGGTCGTTGCAACGCTGGCGGTTTTTCATTGTCAGCTTTTCGGTCTTCTCATTTCTGGCGGTATGTCCGGGCTGGTATTTCCGCGGGCATTATTTCATTCAACTGCTCCCGGCGGCAGGATTGCTGGCGGCTTCGGTCTGGCACTCGGGGTCCGGTTTTTTTGCCCGGTTTGAATTTTCATGGCCGCCGGTCGCATGGCCTTCCCTCGTTTTCGCCGTGGCCGCCGCCAGTGTGCTGATTCAATGGAGCGATGTTTACTTCCGCCTGGCCCCGGTGCAGGCGAGCCGCGCGATTTACGGCACCAGCCCCTTTCCCGAGGCGGTCGAAATTGGCCGTTATCTGGCGTCGCACAGCGCGCCGGACGCCCGGATAGCGGTGATTGGTTCCGAACCGGAAATCTATTTCTACAGCCACCGCCGTTCCGCCACCGGCTACATCTGCATGTATCCCCTGGTGGAACCACAGCCTTATGCTGCTGCGATGCAAAAAGAGATGATCCAGGAAGTGGAAAACGCCCGGCCCGATTACGTGATCTACGTCAATTCCCGCAATTCCTGGGTGCAGAGCACCGCTCCCATCAGCAACGTCATCTTTGACTGGTTTGACGGGTATCAGCGGGAACATCTGCTCCTGGTTGGGCTGGTGGAAATTCAACCCGACGGCCCGACGACATACCGGTGGTTTGACCGGCCGGAGACCAACGTGCAAACGACGGCGGAATCGTGGCTGGCCATTTTCCAGCGCCGCCCGGCCGGGAAAAGCACGCCGCTGAAATCCAATTGATTCGGCCGATTCCGGGCCGGGTCAAAGGCCGGCCGATATTTTGCTGGCGGTCAGGGAACGAAGGCCCTAAATATGCAGGCTATTTACTCAAGCATTTAAGACACCAAATCCTGAACTCAGCGCTATTCCTGGCCGACACCAGCGGTCAGGGCAACGAACATGGAAATAAAAAAAACCGTCATCACCGCCGCCGCACAAAGCCAGCGCACGCTCCCCCTGCAAACGCTGGTGGATGGGAACGGCCAGACCAAATCCGCCCTGGCCATCATTGTCGAAGAATCCCTCCAGGCCGGCATTGAGGAGATTTGTGTGGTCATCAGTCCCGGGGACCAGGACGCCTATCGCGCCGCCGCCGGGCCGCATGGCCGCTTGCTGCAATTTGTCGAGCAGGCCCGGCCGCGCGGTTATGGCCACGCCGTCTGGTGCGCGCGGAAATTTGCCGGTACCTCGCCCTTCCTGTTGCTGGTGGGTGATCACCTCTATCTCAGCCGGAGTGCGAAACGCTGCGCGCAACAACTGGTCGAAACCGCCGCCGCCGAAGCCTGCACCGTCTCCGCCGTGCAGGCCACGCACGAAAGCAAACTGCCGTATTACGGCGCGGTGGGAGGGCGTCTGGCCGGCGCGCGCCCGGGGCTTTATCTCGTGTCGGACGTCGTGGAAAAGCCCACGCCGACCGAAGCCGAGCAGACCCTCATCGTGCCCGGCCTGCGCGCCGGTTATTACCTCTGTTTTTTCGGCATGCACGTCCTGATGCCCCGGGTCATGGAATTGCTCGGGGAGGATGTGGCGGCAGCCGGCGAAACCGGACGGGTGCAACTGAGTGGCGCGCTGTCACGGCTGGTCGAGCACGAGCGGTATCTGGCCTGTGAACTGGAAGGCCGCCGCTTCGACATCGGCGTGAAGTACGGCCTTTTGACCGCGCAACTTGCGCTGGCGCTCCGCGGCCGGGATCGTGACGAAATCCTGTCCGGGCTGGTTGAATTGCTGGCGCTGGGCGGCAAATGATCCTGCATTGCCCGTGAACCCGACTCCCTTTTGATTTTTCCCATGGCCGGCCCCTTGATTGAAATCATCACCTCGACCGACCCGCAGGTGCGGAACCGGTCGCTCGATTCCGTCTGCCGCGCGGCGTCCCTCGAAGAGCTGGTGGCGGCCTGTGCCGAACTCGACGCCTTCCGCCGGCGCAGCGACAATCTTTACGAACGCGTCCGGGCGTTGTTCTTTCTATACGCCATCCATCGGTTTCACCTGCCTTTCAAGTCGAGGGTCCGCCAGCGCGGGCTGATTCCGTTCCGGGGGTTCAAACACCTGCTGGACCGCCGGTTTGCCGAGGCGATTGAAGACTTTCTCGCCCTGCAAAAAAATGAAGGGCCAAGCGACCCCATCTCCAGCGCGCTGGCGGCGGCGTATCAGCGGCTCGCGTTCCAGACGCTGGCCGACCAGGTGCGGCGCAGCGTGCGCTCCGTTCGCGGCAACCAATGGATGTTCCGCATGGGGCATCCAGCCGATCATCCCCTGCGTCTGCGGCCCGAGTTGCTGCGGCTGGACGCCGATGGCAGCTATCCGATTTTGCGCGAGCGCACGCCGGTGCGCATGGACCTCAGCCACAGCGGCTGGAGCGACATTTTTTTCCTGGGCATGGATTTCCCTGAAGGCGCGCGGGTGCTGAATGTTTCCATTGACCTGGGCGTGCATGGCCGGGACGCGGCGCCGCGCCCGCCGGTGGAATCGTATTTGCGCGTCATTGATGAACCGGTTCTCCGCCTGACCAGCGTGGACCTGGGTGCCAGCGCGGACATCAGCCAGCTCGCCGAGGTTTTCGATTTCGCCCGCGATTATCTCGGCCTGCTCAAGGCAGCGGTCATCGCGGCGGGCATCGTGCCGCCGGGCATCGAAGGTTCCGGTCAGCAGCTCGCGGACCTGCTCGCCCGCGTGGCCGGGCCGGGCCGCGGGCTGGAAATCGTCAGCAGCGTCAACAACATTCCCAAGGGCTCGCGCCTCGCGGTTTCCACGAACCTGCTCGCTTCGCTGATTTCCGTTTGCATGCGCGCCACGGGCCAGGCCCGGTCGCTGGACGGGCTGCTGCAGGAGGATGAACGCCGGCTGGTGCTGGCGCGCGCGTTGCTGGGTGAATGGCTCGGCGGTTCCGGCGGCGGCTGGCAGGATTCCGGCGGCGTGTGGCCCGGCATGAAATTAATTTGCGGGGTGGCCGCCGGCGAGGGCGACCCCGAGGCCGGCATCAGCCGCGGACGCCTCATGCCGTCGCACAAAATTCTCGATCAACACGACGCCTCGCCCGAAACGCGCCGCCGTTTGCAGGAAAGCCTCGTGCTCGTCCACGGCGGCATGGCCCAGAACGTCGGCCCGATCTTGGAAATGGTGACCGAAAAATACCTGCTCCGTTCCGACGCCGAATGGCGCGGACGCCAGCAGGCCATGGGCATTCTCGATGACATCCTGGGCGCGTTGCGGGATGGCGACGTGCCGCGGATCGGGGCGTTGACCACACGCAATTTCAACGAACCGATCCAGACAATCATTCCGTGGGCCAACAATCATTTCACCGAGTCGCTCATCCGGCGGGTGCGCGAAGAGTTTGGGAAGAATTTCTGGGGCTTCTGGATGCTGGGCGGCATGTCGGGCGGCGGCATGGGTTTCATTTTTGAACCGGGGCACCGGTCCAGCGCGCAGGAACGTTTGGGCGTGGTCATGTCGGAACTCAAGCGCGAACTGCAAAACGCCCTGCCCTTCGCCATGGAACCGGTGGTATATGATTTTGCAATCAACGAGCGGGGCACCTGGGCCGATCTGCGCTCCGGCGAGAAGGCCCTGCTGCCCGCGGCGTATTACGCGCTCCACGTCCCCAACTGGTTGCGGGCGGACCCGCAGACCCTGCCGCCGGGACGCCGCGCTGAAATCGGCAAGTTCAGCGCCGCATGCCACACCCGTCCCGAACTGGCCGGCATGATGTCCACGCTCTTTGACCGGCTCCTGCCCCAGTCCGGGACGGAATCCGGACGGCAGCAAAGTCTCGCCGAATTGCTCGAACAAAACGGTTTTGACCGCGCCCAGCACGAGCAAATCAGCGACGACCTCAAGGCCGGGCGCATTGGTCTGGCGCAGAACCGCCTGCCGGTGAATGCCGACATCAAGGACGTAAAAGACGAGGACGTGCTTGATGCCACCGCGCCGCTGGCGAAGGATTTTCGGGAGGCCGGCCTGGCGGCGCTGGCCCGCGGTGAACTGGCCATCGTGACGCTGGCCGCGGGTGTGGGCAGCCGCTGGACCCAGGGCGCGGGCGTGGTGAAGGCGCTCCATCCGTTTTGCAAACTGGGTGGCGACTACCGCACGTTCATCGAAACCCATCTGGCCAAAAGCCGGCGCATCAGCCGGCTGGCGGGCCGGCCGCTGCCGCACATCGTCACCACGAGCTACCTGACTCATCAGGCCACGGCCGATTATCTCGCCCGGCAGAACAACTGCGGCTACCCCGGCCCGGTGTGGCTGTCGCCCGGACGTTCCATCGGGTTGCGCATGATTCCCACGGTGCGCGACCTGCGTTTTCTCTGGGAGGAAATGCCGCAGCAAATGCTCGACGAACAACAGCAGAAGGTTCGTGACAGCCTCCGCGCCGCGCTCATCAACTGGGCGCGCGCCGCCGGCGAAGGCAGCGATTACACCGACAATCTTCCCGGCCAATGCCTGCATCCGGTCGGCCACTGGTTCGAGGTTCCCAACCTGCTCCGCAACGGCGTGCTCGCCCGCCTGCTCGCCGAACAGCCACAGCTCCGGCACCTGATGCTGCACAACATTGACACGCTTGGCGCGGACGCCGACCCGGCGATGTTCGGATTGCATCTGGCGCAGGGTTCCTGCCTGACGTTTGAGGTCATCACGCGGCGATTGGAAGACCGCGGCGGCGGCCTGGCGCGCGTCAACGGCCAGGTGCGGTTGGTCGAGGGCCTGGCCATGCCGCGCGAGGAGGACGAGTTCCAACTCCGCTTCTACAATTCCAACACCTGCTGGATTGCCATTGACAAACTGCTGGCCGTCTTTGGCCTGACACGCGCCGCCCTCGCCGACGCCAACCGCGTCGCCGCCGCCGTGCGCGCCTTGGCCGCGCGCATGCCGACCTACATCACCATAAAAGATGTCAAAAAGCGCTGGGGCCACGGCCAGGAAGACGTTTTCCCCGTGAGCCAGTTTGAAAAGCTCTGGGTCAACATGACCGCGCTGCCTGAAGTCAAGTCTAAATTCGCCGTCGTCCCCCGCCTGCGCGGCCAGCAATTGAAAGACCAGGCCCAACTCGACGGCTGGCTGCGCGACGGCTCCGCCGACTACGTCAACACCCTCTGCGCCTGGAACGACTGAACGAAGTCAACTACATAAACGATCAGTTGACGCTGGCGGCTGCCCGCGGTTTCCGATCCATTCGCTTTTACTAGGCCCTGTTCCGTGTTCCAGCGAAAACAGGGAAGATCCGAAGGAGCAGGACAAATTTCGGGAACCCCTGCCCATGAACCACATAGAAACCTCCTCTCCCCGGCCCTCCCCTCCCCATGTGTGTGCAGGCGAGGGAGAGGAG
>JBKQOA010000072.1:0-20448 GCA_052145735.1 Limisphaerales bacterium | reverse complement strand
TACTTGGGTATTTATTGGCCCCAATGAGATCGTTGCCGGTTCGATGACATCTTCAAACTGGAATTGGACACAATTTCAGCCTGGCTTTTCTCCTAGCTCCATCGCTTATGGAAACGGAACATTCGTGATTGCCGCCTACTGGTCCGGCGTTCAGAGTATAATTTTGTCATCAACTGATGGAATCGTTTGGAATTATGATTCTACTTTGCCCTTAGGATATCCCTCAGGAATTTACGTGCCTATGATTGCTTATGGCAATGGTGTGTTCGTGACAAGTGGTGAAAACGACAAAGCCAATCCCGTTATTGATGAAGTTTTTGCTTCCAGTAATCTTATACTGTGGACTACAAACATAATTTGCAGCACTCCTTCCGAAACTTACTTCCATCCAATAAACTATGGGGGGAATCAATTTATAGGAGAATATGGAACTAATGTTTGGACAAGCATAAATGCGATTGATTGGACAAATCGGTTCCCCATATCTTACGATCCATTACCGTTTTTTACATACGGTGCAGGAACTTTTCTCGTGGTTAGTAATTATGGGCAAAACATCTACCAATCAGGCGTTTTTGGACCACAATCGAATTCGCCTGCTACCACTTTGACCATATCCACATACCCCGGCGTGACAATTAATGGGTCGGCTGGCGCGGTCTATCAAATTCAGTCCACCACCAATCTTAATTCCACATGGCAACCGCTCACAAATCTCATGTTGCCTTTCAGCCCTTACATTTGGGTAGATACCAGTCCGCCCGCTGTCGGCCAAAAGTTCTATCGATCAGTTCAGTTGCAATAAGTTTTAGTGTGTTTACAGATGGTGGAATTGGTAGGGACACACAACGTTGGGCGTCCGGCGAAGTCTTGGCAGCGAACGTGCTGTGTGCGACAGCCCTTCGTGACGGAAACGGGGTTTCGGTTCGGAGAAATCACGCCAGTGTTTCGGAGAATGGAAACGCTGCTTCGGTCACGCACAAATCGGGTCGGTGCAAAGTCTTTTGGTTTGACGGAATCTTTGGAGTCAGGCCGGAAGTCTTTGCGCCAGGGGGAAATCATTGCTGATCAAGTTGTCTGACCGAAAGTGACGCGCTGGGCCATGCTCGCGCTGTGTTCACGTCGCAAGTGACCATAGACCTTCATCGCCAGCGCGCCACCATCGGAATGCCCCAGCCAGCGGGATACGGTGGGAATGTCCACGCCTGATTCAATGCAGCGCGTGGCAAATAAATGCCGCAAATCGTGATGCGTGATACGTGTAACCTCTGCCAGCTTGCAAGCCCGTGTCAGCGATTTCTCACATTCGCCTACCCGGCAAACCGTGTCCGAGGGTTGGGGGTTGGACAGTTTTAGTTTCTCAAGCAATTTACGCATGGGCGGAATGATCGGAACAAAACGGACTTCGTGTGCCTGTGAAGTGCGGGCGCGTTTGGCGTTTTGGATTTTGATTTCGCCGCGCGTCCAGTCCACATCCGCCCAAGTGACTTGGTGGGCTTCGGAGATTCGGCAACCGGAGAATGCGAGAAAGCGGACAAAATCAGCACACGGTCGGGCCAGCGCTGCGCCACTGGTCTCAATGATTTTAAGCAATTGATTGAACTGCGCCGGTTCGGGCAGTTGAAGCTGCTTGGGTTTCACGCCAAGACGTTTGATTCTAAAGGCGGGGTTGTCATCGTGGCCGACACCAGCGCGCGCTAAAATGAATCGCAGCGTGCTTAATGTATTGTTGAAAACGCTTGTGCTGTAGCTGGCGGCAAAGCGTCCAGCCCATTCGCGGCAATCGGTCTCGGTGATTTTGGCCGGGGGCGTTTCATCAAGACCCGGCCATGAACGGACCAATGCCTGGATGCACTTGCGCCGATAAAGTTTGCTGGTTTCTTTCAAAGTATGGTCGGCAGTCAGGTCTGCTTCATAAAGTGCGCGGGCTTCACCGAATGTGCCGGCAATAGGGCGGGCTGCAAGTTTGCGCCTTTTCTTGATAAAGTCGGGCAAGCGGAGCTTGGCAGTTGTGAAAACATCTGTCTCAAGACTTTCACGAAATGTCTTGCCCCCAATCTTCACCCTCCCAAAATAGGTGCCTGTGCTGACGTATTGCACCAAGTTTGGAACTTTTGGAAACGAACGCCATTTGCGATCCGGCGAAATGGTTGCGTCGCGCGATGGTTTTGCGGGCTTTGTCTCCCGTTCTGTGTCTGTGTTTGATGTTGTCATAAGCAGCAATATCCTGCGGGATACAAAAGTGGGATACAATACTAAAATTGAGGTTAGCAAAACGTCAGAATATCCTTTGTTTAAAGCATAGTGGGCCCGTAGCTCAGTTGGTTAGAGCAGGCGACTCATAATCGCTTGGTCCTCGGTTCAAGTCCGAGCGGGCCCACCAGCCTTCGTTCGGAGCGCAGCGGAGAACGAAGGCTGCCGCGTCGAAGTAGAACGAAGACGGGCTACAACACGCAACTTCGCTCCGAACTACGGCCCGGCAAGCCAGCCCGTCACAACGAAACGCGCAGGCGGGCCAGGATCCACACCGCCAATCACCGCTCAAAGCTTCGGTTCGGCAACGCGTACGAATAAGCGTTACAACGAAGCCCAAGAATCTGTTACTGCCATTTGATACTGTTTGTGATTTTAAGGCGGATTTTTGATGATCGTTGAAAAGGCATCGAACTACGGACCCGAAGGAAAAATGCTATGCGCCTGGCCGGGCGCGGAACAAGTTTATTCCGCCGGTCTCAGTCCAGATCCAGGTCTTCAATTTCCAGAAAACCGTGCAACTGGCGGATGCGCGTGGGATGACGCATTTTGCGGAGCGCCTTGGCCTCGATCTGCCGGATGCGCTCGCGCGTGACCCGGAATTGCTGCCCGACCTCCTCGAGCGTGCGCGCGCAACCGTCGCCCAGGCCGAAACGCAGTTCCAGCACCTTCCGTTCGCGCTCGGTCAGGCTGCACAGCACGTCGCCAAGCTTGCCCTTGAGCAGGCTGAAGCTGGTGATGTCGAGGGGATTGTCGGCGGCCTTGTCCTCGATGAAATCGCCGAAGTTGGCGTCCTCCGTGTCGCCGACCGGGGATTGCAGTGAAATGGGTTGCTGGGCCATTTTCAAAACGGTGCGCACGCGGTCCACGGGAATTTGTATCTCGTCGGCGATTTCCTCGGGCGTCGGTTCGCGGCCAAAGTCCTGCAGCAGGCGTTTCTGGGTGCGCATGAGCTTGTTGATGATTTCGATCATGTGCACCGGGATGCGGATGGTCCGCGCCTGATCGGCGATGCTGCGGGTGATGGCCTGGCGGATCCACCAGGTGGCGTAGGTGGAAAACTTATAGCCGCGGCGGTATTCGAATTTTTCCACGGCCTTCATCAATCCCATGTTGCCTTCCTGGATGAGGTCCAGGAACGACAGCCCGCGGTTGGTGTATTTTTTGGCGATGGAGATGACGAGGCGCAGGTTGGCCTCGACCATTTCAGTCTTGGCCTGGAGGGCCTTGGTGGAAAATTCACGCAGCCGGTCAAAGGTGTGGAGGTAATCCGCATGTGGCATCCGGACGAATTCCTCGAGCGCCTTGATTTTTTGCCGCTCGGCTTCGACGAGGTGCCGTTGGGCGCTGGATTCGCGCTGGGCCTCGGCGTCGGCCAGCGCGCGCAGACTGTACTGCAGCTTGTCGTGGATGTTTTCGGCGACGAGCGCCATCTCCTCAACGACCTTGTGTTTGCAGCAGAATTTGGCAAACGTCCGCTGCAGTTTTTGGTCCACCCGTTTGAAGGCCGCCAGGGCGCGGATGGACTGGGATTTGCTGTGCGCGTCCCGCCACGCGGTGTATTTCTCATCCACTTCATGGTCAATTTTCCGGACCTGGTCCGCCAGCCGGTGCAGCACGCGCAGATGCCCGCTGCGATTGTCCACTTTTTTGTCGAGGATGACCCGGTCGAACCGTTCCCGGGGCGGGTCCACCAGAAGTTTTTCCGCCAGCGCGATGTGTTCCTTGGCGGCGAAGCCGAGGCTGTAAATGATTTTGCGGACTTCGTTTTCGGCGGCTTCAATGCGCTTGGAAATCAGCACCTCCTGTTCGCGCGTCAGCAGGGCCACCTGCCCCATCTGCTTGAGGTACATCCGCACCGGGTCGTCGAGGATGTCCAGCCTCGTGGTGTCTTCCTCCTCGGCTTCAGGGACCTTGACGCGGTCCACCTCCGCCTGGTCCACGATTTCAATGTCGAGGCTGCGGAGTTTGGCGAAAATCAGGTCCAGCTTTTCCGGTTCAATGGTATTGTCCGGAAGCGCATCGCTGATGTCGTTATAAGTCAGATGCCCCTGTTCCTGCGCCAGGCGGACCAGCTCCTTGATTTTTTCCGAGAGTTCCCTGTCGGCATCGGTTGCCGGGGCACCATTGAGCGATGGAGCGGGGGCGGGGGCGGGGGCGGGAGAGGCCTTGGTTGCAGACACCGCGCCGTTGTGCCTTCCTTGCCTTGAGACCGGGTCCGTCCCGGGTTTGCGAGCCTTCAATTTTGACATACAAATTCAACCCTCCCGGCTCAGCACCGGAAGTGCGCGGGAATATGGAAAGTCTGTTTCCACCCGTCAAGGGGGTAACTGTTTTTTTTGCAACCGCGACGGAAAAAGGCTGGCGGCAAAAATTTCATATATTGGAAGCGAAGTAAATTTCGCGTTTTTTGAGTTGTTCCAGAATCATTTCCACAGTGCGGTCAATTGCGCCCAGGTTTTCCCGCACCACCCGTTGCGCGTTGAGCCCCAGCTCCGCGCGGCGGTTTTTGTCGGCCAGCAATCCGGCAATGGCCTGCTCCAGCTCTTCCGGGTCGCGCACCTGGATGGCGCCGTTCTGCGCCACGAAATTGCGCGTGATGTCGGCAAAATTTTGCATGTTTGGTCCCAAAACCATTGCCTTGCCGAGTGCGCCCGGCTCAATTGGATTTTGCCCTCCCATGGCGGTGATGCTTTTGCCGACGAATACCACTGTCGCACAGGAATAGAAGAATCGCAACTCGCCGGTGGTGTTGACCAGCAGGCAATCCACCTCACCTTCACGAAACCGGGTTTTCGCATAAATTTCGCTGCGGTTAACCAGTTTCACGCCGCGCTCCTGCAATTGCCGTCCGACCTCCTTGGCGCGCTCGAAATGCCGCGGAACCAGCACCAAAAACAGCTTGGGGAACCGTGCGCGCAACCGCTGCGCCATTTCCGCGAGCAGCAATTCCTCGCCGGCGTGGGTGCTGCCGCCAATCAAAACCGGCGCTTCCGGCGGCACCCCGAGTTGTTGCAGCATGGCCGGCACATCGAGGGTGCGGCGTTCATGCAGTCCGGCTGCGTCGAATTTCAGGTTGCCCACAACGCGGATGGCTTCGGGCCGGCAGCCGATTTCCCGCAGGCGCGCGGCGTCGGCTTCGCTTTGCGCGCCGATGCCGGCAAACGACGCGAACAGCGGCCGGAACAAAAAACCGAACTGTTTATAACCCCGATAGGAGCGGTCGGACAGCCGCGCATTGGCCAGCAACAGCGGGATGCCGAGGGCGCGGGCGCGCCAGATGAAGTTGGGCCAGATTTCCGCCTCAACCAGCACAATGACCTTCGGGTTGATGACGGCCAGCGCACGGCTGACCCATTTCCGCCGGTCAACCGGATAATAAATTTTGCTGACGTGGGAGGGCAGCCGGTTGCGCAATTCGCCCATGCCGGTGGTCGTGGTGGTGGACACGACGATTTTGAGGTTGGGCACCCGCGGTTCGAGGGCGCGGATGAGCTGGGTGCACAAATTGACCTCGCCGACGCTGACGGCGTGAATCCAGATGACATCGCGGTTGGTCAGCGCCTGTTTGAGGCCGCCGTGGTAGTGTCCGAAACGTTCACGAAAACCAGGACGCCAGTTGCCGCGCCGCCACAGCCGCCAGAAATAATAAGGCGACGACAGGACAAAAAAAACGTTGAACAGGATGTTGTAAATTGTGCGCACGCAAAATCCCGGAGTTGGCGGCCCCAATCTTCCGGAATCGGACACCTGATGCAAAGAAAATGTTTTCCGCCGCCGGTGATCGCGAGTCAAATTTGCTTGTTCCCCGGCGGCTGATTTGTTCCATTGCCGCCCATGACGCAACCGTCCGACGCGCCGCCGCCCGCCCGCTCCCCGCTTTTCCACCGGCATTGGACCTGGTGGTTCATGGTGCTGGTGCTGGTGCTCTTCGCCGCCATCCGGCTGCGGCTGCTGAATCTCCCGCTCGAACGCGATGAGGGCGAATACGCCTATGCCGGGCAGCTCATGCTGCAGGGCATTCCGCCCTACCAACTGGCCTACAATATGAAGTTCCCCGGCACCTATGCGGCCTATGCGGCCATGCTGGCGTTGTTCGGCCAGACCCCGGCGGGCATTCATTTCGGTGTCCTGGTTTTGACCACGCTGACCGCGTTGATGCTTTTCTGGCTGGGCCGGCAAATGCTGGATTGGACGGCGGGAATGGTCGCCGCCACTTTTTACACCGTGCTGGCCGCCAGCCCTTCCATGCTGGGACTGGCCGGACATGCCACGCACTTCGCCGCCTTTTTTGCCACGGCCGGCGTGTGTATGATGTGGAAGGCGCGCCCGGACGGCAAGTGGCCAATCGTCGCGCTGTCCGGACTCCCTTTTGGCCTGGCTATTTTGATGAAACAACCTGCTGCGCTGATTGCCTTTTGGGCGGTAATGGCCTTTGCCGCCATCCGCTTTCGCAGAACTGAAACGTCCATTGGCAAACGGCTTGGGTCGGTCGCGGCGTTTGGCGCAGGAATAATTTTGCCGTTCGCCTTATGCTGTTTGGTTCTTTGGCGTACCGGGGTTTTTGAGAAATTTTGGTTTTGGACGATAGACTACGCACGCCAATACGCTTCCATCGTGCCGATTACGGAATCACCGAGATTCTTCCGGGCGGGTGCCGGCCGGGTGATCGCCGCAAATTATTCGCTGTGGCTGATTGCTGCTGGCGGACTGGTGTTGATCTGGTTTGATAGAAGATTACAAAAGAATCGCGTCTGGCTTTTGGGTTTCAGTCTGGCCTCGGCCTTGAGTGTCTGCCCCGGTTTTTATTTCCGAAAACATTATTTTCTCTTAATGCTGCCCGCATGGGCCTTGCTGGCTGGCTGTACCGTCAGTGGACTGCGCCGGCTTTGGAATGAAAAAAATCGCGCTTCCCAACTGGGTGATTGGCCGGTTTGGGGTTACGGTCTCATGATTGCGGTGACAGTGCTGGTCAACAGCGACATCTGGTTTGTGCAAGATGTCAAAACACAGGTCTCACGCACCATTTATGGCGCCGACCCGTTTCCCGAAGCGCAGTTGGTCGCCTCCTATATCCGCGCCAATTCCCCGCCGTCCGCGCCCATTGCCGTGCTCGGCTCAGAACCGGAAATTTATTTTCTTTCCCGCCGTCATTCCGTGACCGGCTATATCTACACCTACGGTATGATGGAGCCGCAACCGTTTGCCCGGCGAATGCAGGAAGAGATGATTCACGACATCGAAATCAGCCGGCCGCGATTCATTATTTTTGTGGACGACCCGATGTCATGGTTCCGGCAGCCCGATTCGGATATGAGAATTTTAGACTGGTGGAAATCCTACCAGACCAACTACACCCTGGTGGCCATATCCGACGTAATTTCGCCAACGGAAACGATAAATGCCTGGGGTGCGGACATGGTAAAACGCTATGGCGGAGCCCGCGGCAGCGCGTTGGAGGTCTATCAGCGCACAGCAACTTCGCCCATCCTCCGGCCCGACCCCGGGGCAACGGAACCATTTTGAGCCGCATGACTGCGTTTTTTTCCAGCCCGATTTTGCGCAAGGCGTCCTGGATCGTGGCCCTTTCGCTCACCCTGGCGGCAATCCTGTTGCACTTTTTTTCCTTTACCGTGGTGGGCGGCCTGTGGCGCGACGAAATTGCCATCGCCAACATCGCGAAGCTGCCGTCCTGGGCAGAGACTTTCCGGACCCTGCCGCATGATCATTGCCCGATTGTGTTTCCTGCCGTGGTGCGGATCTGGACGGCGTCGGGGCTGGCGCAAACCGACACCGGCCTGCGGGTGCTGGGGTTGGGCATCGGGTTGTTTTTACTGGCATCCTTTTGGGCCGCCAGCCGGATGATGGGCCGCGAACCGCCGTTGCTTTTCCTGTCGCTGGTCGCGGTGAATCCCGTCGTGATTCGTTACGGCGACTCGATTCGCGGTTACGCCCTGGGCATCGCCTTCATGGTGCTGGCGATGGGCCTGATCTGGCGTTTTATCGAAACGCCGGATGTCCGGCACGGATTGCTGGCGGGGATGGGCGCCGTGGTAAGCGTGCAGACGCTTTACCAAAACGCGTTTTTCCTGCTGGCCATATGCGTTGCGGGTGCGGTGGTGTGCCTCCGCCGGCGCCAGCCAGCCAAAGCCGCGGGTGTTTTGACCTTCGGGTTTGTCGCGGCGCTTTCGTTGGTGCCCTATGTTCAGCCGGTGCTCCAGGCGCAGGGCTGGTGGATTGTCAGCCAGAGCGGCACCAGTCTGACCATCGTCTGGCATCACCTCTCCCAGATCGCCGGCATTTTTCTCGGCGTGTGGGTGGCCGTGGTTGCCTTTGCCGTGATTTTTGGCATCAGTTCGGCGATCCGCGGGCGACAAACGGAAAAGACGGGTGACGGGTCCGATTTGCCGCTGTTTGGCGGTATTGCCCTGTTGCTGGGCCTGGCTGGTTTCTGGGTGTTCCTCAAATTGACCGGGTTGCCCACGCAGGTCTGGTATTACATTCCCGGATTGTGTTTCGCGCTGGCGTGTTGTGACGCCATCGTGCCGCGGGTGTATCCGGCCGCCGGGGCGGGCGTGCTGGCCATCGCTCTGGTCGCGCTGATCATTTCCCCGTCGGCGTATGCCGCCTTGCAGTTTCGGCAGACCAATGGCGATCTGGTGGCGGCTACGATTGCCAAAAACGCCGACGCCAATGATTTGATCATCGTCCATCCGTGGTATTTCGGCCTGACTTATGGTTACTATTACCGGGGCGCCGCGAAATGGACGACGCTTCCCCCGCTGGCCGATTATCGGTTTCATCGTTATGACCTGGTCAAAGAGCAACTGGCCATGACGAACGTCATTGTTCCCGTGCTGGCAGAGGTGGAGACCGTGCTCCGTTCCGGGCATCGGATCTGGCTGGTGGGTGAAATTTCGGCGCCGGAACCCGGCGAACCGGTTCCCCAAGACCTGCCGGTCGCTCCCAACGGACCGCTGGGCTGGTCGGACCATCCCTACTCCGAGGCCTGGGGCAAGGAACTCGGCTATTTCCTCGTGCAACACATCACCAACGCGACGTTGTTCGTGAATCTTTCCACCAATGCCATCCCCATCAATCCCATGGAAAGAATGACGCTGGTGGTCGCCAGCGGCTGGCAGATTTCCCGCCCCACAAACTCTGCGCCGACGGTCAACCTGCCGCAAAGGCTGCATGGACAAGGCCAATAATCATTTCCAGCCGGGCTGGCTCTTCTTCGGGGTGCTGGTCGCCGGACTCGCCGCGCGGCTGCTGGTGGCCACCTGCGGCCATGATTACGACATGGATTCCTGGCAGATTGTGGCTGGCATTGCCGATCGCGGAGACAATGTTTACGCCAGCACGGACCGATACAACTTTGCTCCCGGTTGGTTCCACATCCTGCATGGGTTGAACCTGCTGGCCGGCCACAACCCGGTCGTCTTCCGTTACGTGGTGGCGGGTTTTCTCGGCCTGGCGGATGCAGGGATTTTCTTCTTCCTGTGGCGCCGGTCCGGCCGGCTGGCCGCTTGCTGGTTCCTGTTGAATCCGATTTCCATCATCATCACCGGCTACCAGTGCAATTTTGACAACGTGGCCATTTTGCTGGGCCTGGTGGCGGTGGGGTTGATGGGAGACGAATTTGACCGGCCCATCGGCCGGCGAAAATTGTTGGGATTGTTGGTCCTGGGACTGTCACTGGTGGTTAAGCACGTGTTTTTCGCCTTTCCCTTCTGGCTGGCGGTCAAGCAGAAGGGGATGTGGCAAAAGTTGGTGATGGTCCTGTTGCCGGTTTTCCTGTTCGGTCTGAGCTTTGTTCCCTACTGGCACGCGGGCAGCCAGGGGATCATTCAAAATGTGTTCCGGTACCGGTCATTCACCAATGAATTCTTCTATCATATGTTTGTGCCGGAGGGCCTGCAGTTCATGATTGGCAGCCTGGCACTGTGGCTTTTCCTGCTGGCCATCTTCGCCTTTGTTTGCCGGCAAAAAAACTCCGTTGAATCGTTGCTTTTATATACCTGCGTGCTGGTGGCGGCGTCTCCGGCCAACATCAATGAATACCTGGCGATTCCCGGCGCCTTTGTGGCCACGCACCTGAACCCGTTCACCGTCCTGTACACGGCCGCCGCCACCCTGCATCTGTTCGTTGATATCAACGGTTTCCATATGACCGGCTTGTCCCAGACAACGTATATTGATGTTTCCGTTTGCCTCTTGTGCCTGGGGTTGGTTTGGGCAACGTGGCGCCAAAACATCCTGGCCACGCTTAAAAGGCTGCTGGAATGGTGTTTCTCGGAGGTGAAAAACCAATTGGGTCTCAAATAAGAAACGACACCCTCCTTCCTTTTCGGCAGGGGCGACTTGACGGGATCACTTTTCACTGCGAATTTGCCCGTGCTTGGCGCAAAACGCGGCAGCGTCGGCGACAAGCAGCTTGTTCGCTGACATCTCGAAAGCTCCCGCTGTGCAATCCTTGGCGCAGCGCGTGGAGCATGGCGGAGTGTTGACCGGCACCGGGATTTGCGCCTCTGCGCAGCCGTTTTTCGCCGCCCTGCTCCGGAATCTGTTCCCGCGCCGCCCGATGGTCGTCGTCACCGATAATCTCAAAACGCAGGAAGGGTTTCAGCAGGATCTGGAGACGTGGCTGGCGGAAATGCGGAATGCGAAGTGCGGAGCGCGGAATGAAAACGCCGCACCATCGTCCGTCCTCAGTTCTCCATTCGCGCCCCTGTTTTACCCGGCCTGGGAGGTGCTGCCGCATGAAGGCAGGCTCCCGCACGCCGATACCATCAGCGACCGGCTCCAAACGCTCGTTGCGCTGTCCCCCGGACCCGGGACCCAGGAGCCGGGACAACAAATCATCGTCACCAGCATCACCGCGCTTTTGCAAAAGACGTTTCCGCCGGTCTTGTTGCGCGAACGCACCCGCGCGCTGGCCCGGGGCGATAAAATCAACCCGCTCGATTTGGTTGAATGGCTCGAAGAACAGGGTTACGAACCGGAAGCCCAGGTCACGCACAAAGGCGAAATCGCCCTGCGCGGCGGCATCCTTGACGTCTGGCCGCTGACCTGTCCCTGGCCGGCGCGTCTGGAATTTTTTGGCGACGAACTGGAATCTTTGCGCCATTTCGACCCGCTCACCCAGATTTCGCGCGAGGAAATTGCCGCCGTCACGCTTCCGCCCGGCGGCGAGCTGGGCATTTTGAAACAACACTTTCAATCGGAGGGGCGAGTTACACGAGCCCCCAATTCTAAAGATGAAACAGGGACTCGTTTAACTCATCCCTCCGAAACTACAGCTTCACTTGTCACGCTTTTGGATTATCTCTCCCGCGAAACCATATTTCTCCTCTGCGAACCGGAACAACTCGCCGTCCGCGCCGACGAATACGCACAGCAAATCCCCGCAAACGATCCGTTTTTCATCGGGTGGGCTGATTTTCTGATCGAACTGAACCGGCGCGGTCTCACTTCGGTTGAACTGGAGGAGGGGGAAACGCAAATCCAAACCGGGCGGGGTGAATGTCCTCATGAGCTGGGCGAGGGGCCAACGTCAACAGCGGCTCGCAGGGACCCTCGCCCCACCGCGTTGAACTTCAGTTCGCTCGACGCCTTTCGGCCGCTCGGCGAGCGCGCACCCGACCCGCAAATCGCCGAAGCCCAGCGCCGTGAATTCTTCAACCAGCTCCACCGCTGGCTGCGGCAGAATTACGTTGTTCATGTCTTTTGCAACAATGACGGCGAGCGGCAGCGGTTCGTGGAAATCTGGAAGGAGTACGGTTTTGCCGAAGACCCGGCACTGGACGTTTGCCTCGGCGCCCTGGGCCGCGGGTTTCTCTGCGATGCCGCCCGGCAGGTCGTGGTCACCGACGCCGAAATATTCGGGCGCTACAAAATCCAGCGGTCGCGCCGTTTGAAATCCCCGCATGCGCTGGCCGCCCGTTCGGCGCTGGACATTGATTTTGCCGACCTGGAGGAAGGTGACTTCGTCGTCCATCTCCAATACGGCATCGGAAAGTTTCTGGGCCTGAAGAACCTTCCGGCAACGACGCGGCCTTCCAACTCCGGACTCCGAACTACGGACTCCGAAACGGAATGCCTGGTCATCGAGTACGCCCCGGCCAACTCCGGCGATGAGCCGCCGAAGCTTTACGTGCCCGTCACCGAGGCGCACCTCGTCGGCAAGTACGTCGGCGCGGGCAAGGCACATCCGCCTTTGAACACGCTCGGCGGCACGCGCTGGCAGAAGGCGAAGGAACAGGCGGAAAAAGCCGTCCGCGATGTCGCCGCCGAACTGCTGCAAATCCAGGCGGTGCGCGAATCGCAAGCCGGCCACGCGTTCCCGCCGGACGCGCCCTGGCAGCGCGAGTTTGAGGGCGCGTTCATTTTCGAAGAAACGCCCGACCAGCTCACCGCCATTGCCGCAACGAAGACCGACATGGAGCGGCCCAAGCCGATGGACCGCCTGATTTGCGGCGACGTCGGCTTCGGCAAGACGGAAGTCGCCATCCGCGCGGCGTTCAAGGCGGTGATGGGCGGCAAGCAGGTGGCCGTGCTGGTGCCCACGACCGTCCTGGCCCAGCAACATTTCAACCTGTTCCGCGAGCGCATGGCTGATTATCCGGTGCGCATCGAACTGCTTTCGCGCTTCCGCACACGCCGCCAGCAGCAGCAGGTTGTGAACGACCTGGCCAAGGGCGCGGTGGACATCGTGGTCGGCACGCACCGGCTGGTTCAGGCCGACATCGGGTTCAAGGACCTCGGGTTGGTGGTGATTGACGAGGAACAGCGCTTCGGCGTGCTGCACAAGGAAAAGTTCAAGCGGTTGCGCACGCTCGTGGATGTGCTCACGCTCAGCGCCACGCCGATTCCGCGCACGCTTTATCTGGCGCTGACCGGCGCGCGCGACATGAGCACCATCCAGACGCCGCCCCATGATCGCCTGCCGGTCGAAACCATTGTTCTGCAATATGACGAGCGCGTCATCCGGGATGCCATCCGGCGCGAGTTGAACCGCGGCGGGCAGGTTTTCTTTTTGCACAACCGGGTGATGACCATCGAGACGATGCGCACCAAACTGCAAAACCTCGTGCCGAATGCCCGCATTGTGGTCGGCCACGGCCAGATGGACGCGGACGAACTCGAGGAAGTGATGACCCGGTTTGTCAACGGCGAGGCGGACGTGCTGCTTTCGACGACGATCATCGAGAGCGGGCTCGATATTCCGAACGCAAATACCATCATCATTGACCGCGCCGACCGCTTCGGGCTGAGCGACCTTTACCAGTTGCGCGGTCGCGTCGGGCGTTACAAGCACCAGGCGTACGCCTACCTGTTGTTGCCGCGCCACGCGAGCCTGCTCACCGACGTGCGCAGGCGCATCAGCGCCATCCGGCAATACTCCACGCTCGGCAGCGGGTTCAAAATCGCCATGCGCGACCTGGAAATCCGCGGGGCCGGCAACCTGCTGGGCGCGGAACAAAGCGGCCACATCACCGCCGTCGGCTTCGAGCTGTACTGCCAGTTGCTCAAGCAAAGCGTCGCCTCGCTCAAGGGTGAAAAAGTCCGGCCGCGCACCGCGGTCAAGGTGAAACTGGATTTTCTGGAGATGAATGCGGCGAACGAAAAGGGACGGTGGGGCGAGGCTACTGACGAGCCATCGTCCATATCACGAACCGGCTCGCGCGGACGCTCGCCCCACCAAGCCGGCCTCCCGCACACCTACATCACCGAACCGCAGCATCGCATCGAGATTTACCGCAAGCTGGCGCAAGCCAATGAAAAATCCGCGCTGGAAGATTTGCGGCGGGAAATGCGCGACCGCTTCGGCCCGCTGCCGCCACCGACGGAACTGCTATTGTCGGTGGCCGAGTTGAAAATCCTGGCCGGCGAAAAATCCGTGACCGACCTCGAGGTCCGGGAGGACAAGCTGATGCTGACGCGCCAGGGCGATTTCATCACGCTCAGCGGCAAATTCCCGCGCCTGACCAGGAAACAAGCCGGTGCGCGGTTGAAGGAAATCAAGAAACTGCTGCTGGCGATATGAGCCTTGGGGGCGAGTGGCGATGGAATTGCCCTAGGCCCGCCTGATTCACCTGACCGGATTTGTTTCGGCGGGCTTCAAAGTGCAAGGACGGTAATGGATGCCCAGTTGGTCGAAGCGCCCGGAATGGATTTGGAGGCGGCGGGTGAAATCATTCCAGTCGCGTGACGACTTGGACGACCAGGTGACTTCGGCAAGGGCGCACAGGCGCGGGAAAATCATGTATTCCGCCTGCGAGAACGAGGGAATATATTCCGTCCAGAGGTTGCCCTGCGCGCCGAGAATGTGCGCTTGATATTGCGGAGCCAGATTCGCGGGTATCGGCTCGAATGAATAAACCTTGTCCAGCGGCAGAAAGCCGCCGATGGCGCGCGGTTCCGTGGCGTGGTTCGTTGATTGGTAACGGTCGAGGTAGCAATACGCCATCGGCGTCATCACCACGTCGTGGCCGGCGCTCGCAGCTTCCATCGCCCCGCCAATCCAGTCCATGACGACCGCGTTCTGAGCGAGGCCGCCCTGGCGGATTTCGCTCCAGCCAATCAGTGTGCGTCCCCGGGCGTTGATGAATTTTTCCATGCGCCGGATGAAATAACTTTCCAGTTCGCTCTCGTTCTTCAGGCCTTCACGCTGGATGACGGCCTGGTCCTTCGGGCAATGTTTCCACTCGTCGGTTGGCACTTCGTCGCCACCGATGTGGATGTAGGGACCGGGAAAAAGCCGGAAAACTTCGGCGAGCACGTGTTGCAGAAAGACATAGGTCTCATCGTTGCCCGTGCAGTAAATGCCGTGAAACACACCGCCCTTGAGTTCGGGAGCGAACGGCCCGCCGGTGCAGCTGAATCGTGGGTACGCTGCGAGTGCGGCTGTCGAATGGCCGGGCATTTCGATCTCCGGCACGATGGTGATATGCCGCGCGGCGGCATAAGCCACGATTTCACGGATGTCAGCCCGGTTATAATATCCGCCGTAACGCCCGTCCGGTCCGTAGGCGGTCGTGGATTTTGGGTCAAGGTCGAAGCCAACGCCCGGGCGCCACGCGCCGGTCTGGGTCAGCTTGGGATATTTATTGATTTCGATGCGCCAGCCCTGGTCGTCCGTCAAATGCCAGTGAAACCGGTTCAATTTGTGCATCGCCATCGCGTCGAGCAGTTGCTCCACCTCCGCCTTGGTGAAAAAATGGCGGCTGACATCCAGCATCAGGCCGCGCCATTTGAACCGGGGCCAGTCTTCAATTTGAACGCACGGCATTGGCCAGTTCGCGCCGGCGACCCGTTGGGTTGAAACAATTTGCGGCGGCAGCAATTGCAGCAAGGTTTGCGCGCCGTAAAACAAACCCGCCGGCGTCGGCGCGCGAACCACCGCGGAATTCGTGCCGACGGTCAATTCGTAACCTTCCGCGCCCAAATTGGTGCTGGCATATTTTGTCGTCAGCAAAATGCCGTTTTGAACCGGGGCGCCGGAAAGCAACCTCGTGATCACTCTGAACTTGTAGCCCGTGGACGGGCGAAGTTTTGCGGCCAGGAATTCTCCGGTTTGACGCGAGGCGGAATCCACGTAAATCCGTGTGTCCGGCTCCAGTTTGAACGTGCCGCCGCCCAACTCCATTTTCTGCGGCTCGGGAATGATGGCCGGCGGGTTCGCAGCAAAAGCCGTTGCGGCGAACAACAGATGAATGATTGCGATGATTTGCGGTTTCATTTTGTCTCCGGAACCGGCATCCCCGTCGCATCGTTCGAATACTTTTCGAAAAGCGTTTTGGAAATTGCCACGACATCACCGTGTGGTTTGGTTGCAAAATGGCCATTGGTCTGACGCGTCCACCACAACTCCCAGTCGCGAATTTTCCGTCGTTCGGCGGGTTCGTCAACCGGAATACCCTCTGCCAGCGAGTGGTTCAGGGCCTCAAGCCACATCTGCCAGCGGTGATAATAAAATTCGCCGAGCAGACCGTTCCATTGACGGTTGGCGTAATCGGTGATGTTGTCCTTGTCGGTCCAGACCGTGAGCAATTCGCGAGCGTTGCGTTCGCACAGGTCTTTTTCCGGCTTCGTTTCGCCCCAGGTGCGCGCGTCGGAAATCCAGGTGCCGAACAACAATTCCCTTTGCGTGCCGGTGAGCTTGTCCATGTCGCGGATGAGGTTGAGCATTTTATCGCTCAACTGCCGGAGCTTTTTCGCATCGCCGGTTTTGTAGGCGGAAATAATCTGTCGGTGGTAATCGGTCGCGAGATTCGCGAGCACCTGGCGGCCCACGTCGCAAAGATCAAACCGGTAACCGTCGCTGGCTTTGGCCGAAGGCGCGGCATCAAGCAAAAGCTTCCACGCTTTCACCAGTTGCGCGGGGTCGTAATACGGCCGGGTGCCCGCCCATTCGCGGGCGCGCTGGTTCGGGTTGAGCGAAGGCCGCGCGCAAACGACGGAATTGAGCGGATATTCGCCCCGCGCGGCCGGCATGGTGTAAACAGTGTCCGCGAGAATTTTCCACGCCTGCTCCGCCGCTGGAATGTTCGCGCCGTAGCGGCGTTGCGCGTAACGGTCCAGCCAGTCCTGCACATCGGGTGCGTTGGTGCGCCAGGCGTTGCCAAAGAACAATTCCCACAACGCCGGATTCCCCTGGCTGCCTTCCATGAGCGCGCCGATGCCGGACAGGCGGCCCTTCAGCGGATCGTTCATCGCCTGAACCGGGCCTTCGTCCAGCCACGCGAGCCGTCCGCCCAGGCCCACGTTGCCGCCGAAATTGTGGATCGTGCACCAGAGCCACGGCGTGCCGTTGAAGTTGTTTCGCCGCCGCCAGTTTTCGTGGTCTTCGCAAAACAAATCCAGCACGAGCAATTTGTTTTTGTCGAGCGCGTCAATCATGTCCTGGCGCGGGTTGGCCTGCCACGACTGCAGCACCCAGGTCGCGCCGCCCATGGCGTCGAAAATTGCGCGACCGGCGGCCGGAACGTCGATGCCCGCGGTGCTGCCGCCTTCGTGAAACGGATCGGCGGCGTAAAAATCCGCGCCGCCAAACAAATTGGTCTGGGCCGCGTAAAACGCCGCCGCAACTTTCACGAACACCGGATCCGTCGGGTCCAGAATGTCCGGGCGTTTCAATCCTGCCCAATCGCCTTGCGCGTGAATTTTCGCCCCGGGAAATCGTTGCTTGAAATCCGGCGGCACCATGCCGTAGTAGCCGGGCAGCACCGGTTCGATGCCGAGTTCGCGCATCCGGGCGAGAATTTTCCGGCCCAGCTCCAGGCGGCGCGCGATGAGCTGCTGCGGCACCGGTCCGCCGTAGCCTTCCAGGTTGTCCATGTACATCCACGGCTGATGCGACGGCATGACCAGCCACGCGCGCACGTCGGCGTCAGGATAGCCGAAGTTCTTGAGCGTTTGAACCCAGACGGATTCCTGGCCTTCAATGATAAGCGCCAGGTTGACGCCGTTGAGCGCCAGGAAATCCAGTTCCCGCTGCCAGTCCGGCCAATCCCACCAGGCCATCGTGTAGCCATGCGTGCAAAAATTGTAGGCGTAGCGGTAGCGATGCGGACTGACGACACGGACCTTTTCCGGCACGACCGGCAGCGTGTTTGGCAAATCCAACTGGTTGCCGCAATTCCAGGAAATGTCGCAGTGGCAAAAGTCGCCTAGATAACGGTTCAGCGCGGAGGCAAGGGAAACGCCGGTATTGCCGCGCAGGACGATTTTCCCGTCGCGGCTCTCAATTTCAAAAACGTCGCGGCCGTTTTCGGCGGGAATCATTTCCACGGCAAATTGCCCCGCTTGCTTTGGAATGAGCCGTTCAATGAGTCCGCGCGCGGCGCCGACGGTGGAATCTTCCGCCGCGCGCAAAGCGATGCCCGTCAGCAGGAGAATGGTCAGCAGAAAAACGGTTTTGGCCCGAAGTGCGGTTGTTTTGATGGTCATGTTTTTTTGCCCTCAAAATGTTCCTCGATTTCCTCGAGTGTTTTCCCTTTCGTTTCCGGCAGGAAGAAAGCGGCAGTCACGAAATAGATCACCGTGCAGCCGGCGAACGCAAAGAACATGGTTGAGTAGCCGTATTTGCCGACGGTAGGCAGGAAAATGGCGGCGATGGTCGTGGAGACGGCCTGGTTGATGAGCAGCGCGATGCTCATGCCATTGGAGCGGATGCGGGTGGGCATCAATTCGGACAGCGCCAGCCACACGCAGACGCCGGGGCCGACGGCGAAGAAAGACATGAAGACAAAAAGGCAGAGGGCCACCTGCCAGCCATTGTGTTCGCCCGGCACGGGAGTAAGGCGTGCGCTTTCAATTTTCAGCGGGGCGCCGCGCGCCGCATTGAGATTGGCAAACGGGTTGGAGAAAAACGCGATGACCCGGTTGGCCGGAACGCAATTGTCGCGCGTGATGACAACGGGTTTGGCGGTCTGGTTATCGGAACGAATGGCGGTGGTGGCCCCGTGAAAGTCGCCGTAGGCATAGAGGATGACCAGCGACCAGGGCTGGACCTGAATTTGCATGCTCCGATCCCGAATGCCCTTGTTAACCGCCTCCAGCGACAATTGCGACGCGGTTGGCTCATCGAATTTGATCGTAAACGTTTGGTTTGAAGAAACCACCATGGCCTGAATTTCCTCTTTCACGTCGGTCCACTTTTTTTCGGTTTGATGAAATAGAATTCCTGCGCCGAGTAGTGAAACGATGATTCCGGCGCTGCCCAGCGAGAGCAAAAATTTTCTTCCCTTGCGGTCCACGAGCATGACCCCGCCCATGGTCACCAGGAAATTGATCAGTGTGAACAGAGCGTTGGCAATATGAGCGTGAAGATCGGAAAGGCCGGCCTGGATCAGAATCGTCACATTGTACCCGATAATGGAGTTGATGCCGGTGAGCTGGTTGCACGCGAGGATGATGCAGGCCAGAAGAAACGGAATGACGTATTTGCGATGCAGCAGCGATTCCCTGGTTCTTTCGCCGGTTGAAGTTTTTGCCTTTTCCGCGGCCACCGTTTCTTCCATTTCTCTCAATTCGACTCCCGCCTGCTCATCCGTGCGCGAACACATAAGCGCGGCGCGCGCCGCGTCAATTTTTCCGCGGCGAAACAGCCAGCGTGGCGATTCGGTAACCATCAAACTGCCGAGGACAAACAAGATTCCAGGAGGGAAAGAAACCCAGAAAATGCCCCGCCAGGCGGTGTCTTTGAACGCAAACAGTTTGTTCGCGTCGCCGAGTCTGGCGACTTCATCAACGCGGTGACTGAAATACAGGCCGATGATCGTCGCGGCAAAAATGCCGAATGTCAGCAGCCACTGGAAAATTCCCGTGCCCTTGCCGCGGCTGGACGCGTCCAGACATTCGGCGAGATAGAGCGGAATGACGACACCAATCAATCCGGCGCTGACGCCTTGCAACAGCCGGCCCAGCACCAGCGGGCCGTAGCCGTGCGCCAGCGCAATCATCGGAATGCTGATGACAAACAGGATGCCGCTCAACGCCATCAGCGGTTTGCGCCCCATCCCGTCCGCCAGCGCGCCGGCAAACAGGGTCGAGATCACGCTGCCTAGGAGCACGGCGGCGACGATGAAGGAGAGCCGGCCCGCGGACAGGCCGGAGGTGGCTTCCAGGTAAGGCAGCGCACCGGCGATGATGCCCACGTCCACTCCGTAAAGCAGTCCACCCAGCCCCGCAACCAGCAGCAGAAAGCGGTTATAGCCCGACCTGGTCGCGGCGGGATCCCCGTTCATATCAGTTTTTCATCCCGTTTGCGGGTGCGGAAGGGTTCCCACTCCGGCTCGTTCTCAAAAATCCACCGGTAATAATCGGTTGCCTTCAGCCGGCCGGCTGCCGCCTCGTCCAGGACCACCACGCAACGCGGGTGCAATTGCAGGGCGGTCGCGGAAATCATGCTGGTCATCGGTCCTTCGACGGCTTGCGCAACAATGTCCGCCTTGTCCGCCCCCGTGGCCAGCAGCAGGCAGCGGTGACAATCGAGAATGGTGCCCACGCCCATCGTGATGGCGCGGCGCGGCATTTCATCGGGTTTCAAAAACAGCGGCGCGTTCTGGGCGAGGGTCAATGGCGAAAGCGCCTTGACCCGGGTGCGCGAGCGGAACGCGGACAGCGGCTCATTAAACCCCAGGTGTCCGGCAAGGCCGATGCCCAGCAATTGCAAATCAATGCCGCCGG
>JBKQOA010000071.1:0-3674 GCA_052145735.1 Limisphaerales bacterium | reverse complement strand
GGTTACCCAGATTGGAAGCCGACTGGCGCAATCGTTGGATGGACTCCATCACCTCCTGCTGCTGATTGAGAAAAGTCTGTCCCAGGTCCGTCGTCCAATTCAGGTTGTCATCCATCCATTTCAATATCTCCGGATACCGGGCCAGGGCCTGGACACTGGGATCCCACGGTTGCTGGTCAATCTGGTTTGGATCCCCGCCGCCGCTCACATAACGGTCGGCCAGCACGATTTGCGTGGGCAGGGTGGAAGCGGGCAGGATTTGGGCAATCAACGGGTCGGGATACAGCGCAATCGGTCCCAGCAACTGGTCCAACTGCTGATAGGAAAGCGGCTGATAGGCGGCCATCGGGGGCGGCACCGCCGTCTGGGCCCGCGCGGACAGGGCCGCGCCAGCGAGCACACACAATGAAACAGCGATGTTAAACCATGACTTCATCCGATTATGGGTAAAAGGTTATCATCATTGTCAACAGGCCAGACGAAATTGGCGCCAGACAGATTACAACAATCATCACACGGAATAAAACTGAACCGCCAGGACGCCAGGAGGCAAAGTCCCCAGTGTTCAGAACCCGCGTCCTGGGCGCCTGGCCCCCGGCAATAGTAGGCGTCGAGGTAACGAGACGGTTCCTTAACTCGCCCGTTGGTAGCAGGCGTCGAGGTAACGAGACGGACTTCCGGAAAATGGCTGGCTTTCTCCCCTTTCAAGCCTCGTCATCTCGGCTCCTACGCTGCGCCTGACAGTCGGCGCCGAGGTCACGAGGCGGGGCTTCATTAACCCATTCCATCCATCCCGCTCTGCGGGATCCGTGGCCGAGACCCCCGGCTTCCTGCCTTCAGGGAGACTCGGCCAGCAGCAGCAACGCCTTTTTGCAATCCGGGCAGATGCCATGGGAGATTTGCGGCAGGCGCGGCTGGTGGAACAGCCGCAATTCCTGCACCGCCACCTCGGCTTCCACCCAATCCGAGGCCTTCGCCCGTTTGCACCAGGCACAGACCGAAATGTAGTCGCCGTTGCGCGGCACGTTCGCATCGAACAAGCCCACCCCGGGCCGCGCCTCCTCCCGTTCCAGCAGGCTGCGGAATTCCAGCGCGCCCTCCGGCTGCGGCACGATGAACATCTTCATGAACCGCCGCTGCTCCGGCCCGTCGCAACGAAAGGGCACGGCGATGATCTGGCCCGTTTCCCGCGCCTTCCCGGCAAAAATCTTGTAGAACTGCCGCGACGTCAGGTCCGAGATGAAATCCCACAACACCTTGCCCGTCACCGCTTCCGCCGTCAGCGCCGGCAAGCCGTTTTCCGCGGCAAAAGCCAGCCAGTTCGCGTCCACGAACGTAATCCGGTCCTGCGCATCCACTCGATAAATGAACTGTTGCATGCTGATCGGGCGGCGACACTGTCGGCCAGCCGGCCCAACAATGCAACCCCGGATGAAGCCGGACGAAGCCGGGCCAGTAGGCGTCGAGATGACGAGACGGACTTCCGGGAAACGGTTGGCCTTCTCCCATTCAAGCCTCGTCACCTCGGCTCCTACAACCCACCCGTTCGCAGGCGTCGAGGTCACGAGACGGGGACATTGGCTGTTCAATTCGATGTTCGGCGTTCGATGTTGAATGTTCGATGTTTCCCTTCAGCCTTCAGTCCTCAGCCTTCAGCCTTCGCTTAAGCCCTCGCTTAAGCCGGTCATTTTTCCTCTGGACAAGAGACCCGCTACGGAGCAATGTCAAAACCATGAAGACCAAACACTTCCTTGTCTTTGCGTTGTTCATAACCATCACGGCTCTCTTGTCCGGTTGCGGAAAACCCGACGCGGCCCTCGTATCGGAGAATGCCGACCTCAAAGCGCGCCTGCAAAAGCTTGAACAGCAGCTTCAAGCATCCAAAAGCCAGATGGCGGCGCCAGCGGCACAACCGGCCGCCAGCCCGGACCTGCAAAGCCAGTTGGACGAAGCGCAAAAGAAGGCCGACGCGGCCGTAACTGAATTGCAGTCGGCAAACAGCCTGGTCGAAACCCAGAAGCAGCAAATTGATCAGTTGACGCGGGCTCTCTCCGATGCCCAGCAGGCCAGGGAAAAAGCCGAGAAAGCCTTGCAGCTATACCAGGACAAGACGGCCGCGGCCATCAGGGAATTCCAGGCGCTGCGAAGCATCCTCGGCGACCAGACGAACGGGTTCGACGCTTACCCGCAACATTATCAGGCCACGCAAACGACCGTGACCAAAGTGCTGGACGCGCTGCCCGAGTCCCGGGTCCGGCGGCAGATTGTGGGCGTGCTGGCCACGTTCACCCACATCAACAACGCCTGGGTGACGGCCGGCCAGTTGATGCAGGCGCGGACCCAGGAAGCCCGGGCCGACTATGATAAATTTCTGGCCGTTGACGGAATCGGCACGAACGACTATTCGCTCAAGATGGGCAAGGACAGGATTTTGGCGCCCGCGGAGCAGGACAATGCGGCGATGGCATCAGTTCGCGACGAAAAAATTGTTGCCTCGGAAAAGGATTTGGACCTGGGCATAAAAAACCTTCTGGCTTTGGTGAACGGACCAAAGACCTGAAAGATTCTTTGACACGAATTTACACGAATTGAATTCTGCCAGGAAAAATTAGCGACCATTCGCATAATTCGCGTATAAACCTCTTGATCCGGCAGCCAGTAGGCGTCGAGGTAACGAGACGGGGACATTGACTGTTCAATTCGATGTTCGGCGTTCGATGTTGGATGTTCGATGTTCTCCCGGCCTTTAGCCTTCGGTCTTCATCCGCGTCCATCCGTGGTCAAATTTGGTTGTTCCTGCTTTTCCGTTCTTGTCACCTGCTTGCCGGGTCGAAGCTTCTGTGCGAAGACTGGTCACCTGCCACTCGCCACGTTTTCACTACTGCCCTTTTACACGGAAAAAGCTCGCCGTATTCGTGATGGGAAGGTTCGTGCGCTGGCCGGTCGTCGTTGCGATGTCGCTCCACGAGACTGCCGGCAAGGCGCCCGTCCGCTGCACGACGTAAGGCGCCACGCCGCCGCTCCAGCTCACGTTCACGTTCGTGCCGGTCACCGCGATGGCCGCCTGGATGACGTTCGTCACCGTGATCACCACGGCGTCATACGCCACCGCATGAACCCCGTCGTTCGCGCTCAACTCCAGCGTGTAAAGGCCCGGCGCGCTGAAGTTCGCCGTCGTGTTCGTCTGCGCCGCGTTCCCAAACGTCACTGTGCCCGGTCCGGAATACGCCGTCCACCGAATCGCCGGCGGCGCGTTTGAGAAACTCACCACGCCCGCCAGTTGCGCCGCCTGGCCGAACACCACCGTCTGGTCCGGCCCGGCATTCGCCACCGGCGCGCCCGGCGACCGCGGGCCTTCATTCGTTCCCGTCGTTTGAATCACCTCAAAATTCGTGATGGCGAGACCGCCGCCGTTGATGTCGTTGAATGCATTGGCCGGCCAGCGGTCGTCCGGCGTGATGGAAATGGAGAAGAACGAGCTGCTGTTGTCCGCCACCATCGCGCCGTATTTTTTCAACCCCAGCGCCAGCGCCTTTTCCTCCGTCGTCCAGGTCGCCGGAATCACGAAGCCCGCCTTCAGCCGCAGCCGCTGGCCCATCGCCGGATAATTCGTCTGGGTCGCCGCCACCGCGCCGGCGTCGTGCGTCGCGGGATAGATGTATTGCGAACGCGAC
>JBKQOA010000070.1:0-42684 GCA_052145735.1 Limisphaerales bacterium | reverse complement strand
TCTTCATGGTGTTTGCTCTTCGTTCATTCGTTGTTTGGGGCGCGAGTCCCACAACTTGTGGCTCGGCTACCCGTCCGACGGGTCGCAACCCACGCTCGCGGAGAGCAGACACCTTTACTCGTTTCATTTACAGCCATATTGTCTAGGCACTAGCGGGACAAGACATGCGTGCATTAAGGATTATTCGAGACGCCTTTGCAGTGGTCGGTGTTGTCGGGCTTTGTATATTCCTCTACCATGAGACGAATGCGGTTATGAGTTTTCCGTGGGTTTGGCAGGAGAAGGGACGAGTGGCGTCCCCATCCGGAGGTTGCGAAGTTGTCACGTATCAGGGAAACCGCGGCGCTATGAGTTCCTTTGCCTACGTTTGCTTTCTGGTCAAGCCGGGCGAGAAAGTTGACCCAAACACCTGCGACTACTACGAGCCGGTGCTTTCGAGCAGTCATGTTTTGCCCAAAGTGCGATGGGAGAGTAGTAGTCAGTTGGTTATCAATACGGAGGGAGGCTATGTTACCCACGAGCGCCCCTATTCGCGGGAGTTCAAGGTCGCCATTGAGTTCCAGAACGAGCCGCTATCATCGCAATGGTCTGACGTGCCTAATATGAGGATAGGCTGCATCGCTTCCTTCAAGAATTAATCCCATTTGTTTCAAAGCGCTCCAGCCAATCCCGCGGGCCAGTTGATCGTCAACCAGAGACATCCGTTCGCGCAAGATTACTTCACCAGTTCAAAATCCACCGGGTCGCCGGAGGCGGAATCCTGGCAAATCCAGACCTGGAATTTGCCCGGCTCCACCAGCCAGTTGCCTTGCCAGGTTTCAGTCCCGCCGCAAAATCCCGGCCAGAAACTCCCTGGGCGAAAGGCAGGCGATCCCATAAGGTTTTTTCAAATCCAACAGGTCTCCATCGGTGGTGACCAGGAAGGCCGCGCGGACGGCCACCGCCGCCATGACGACGGGATCGTCATTCGGATCGCGTTTGACGGTTTTTTTTACGGGAATGTCATCCGCCAGTTTCGAGGAGCGTTTGAGCCATTCAAGCCAGTTCATCCAGTTCGGGTTTTTCCACCGGCGCTCGGTTTCGGCGACGAATTGCACCGTTTCCACCCACTCGGCCGTAAGCCAGGGGGTTCGGAAGGATTGAAACCCGCCCGCCGCCAGCAGGGTTAAAACCTTGCGGGCGTCCCCGCCGCGCCAGCCAATGCCGGAAACCACAACCGAGCTGTCAAGGATGACGCGGGGCTTAGGCTGCACGGCGGCCCTTTTTTACCTTTCTTACCAGGGCCAAAACCTCCGCCGCCGGTTCGGCTTCATTGCTGCCATCCGCTTCCATTTTCCGGAATTGATTCAAAAGCATCTGCTTTTCCTGTTCCTGCTCGGTGCGAATTAAATCGCGCACCACGTCGCTGGTACTGGCGAACCCGCCGGCCTCTTTCCGGGAATTCAGCCAGCCCTTTTGCTCGTCGGTCAGTGAAATGTTTAAAGTGCTGGGCATGGCCATAGTATGCCACATTGTTTGATCTTGTCAATATCCGCCAAAAGCGGAGCGGAGCGGGCATCGCCCAAGTTCTCTGCGTCTATTGCGTTGAATGTCACTTCACCAGCTCAAACTCCACCGGTTCGCCGGAGGCGGAATCTTTCGCCAGCCAGAGCTGGAATTGTCCCAGCTCCACCAGCCAGTGGCCTTTCGTGTCGTAGTAACCCAATTCTTTGTCCGAAAGGGTGAACGTCACGTCGCGTGATTCACCCGGCTGCAGCAGCACTTTCTGGAAACCTTTCAACTCGCGCACCGGTCGCGGCCCGGCCGAAGCCGCCACGTCGCGGATGTAAAGCTGCGCGACTTCGGTTCCAGCGCGGGACCCGGTGTTTTTGATTTGCACGTGCGCAGTGAGGGTTTCCCCGGGCTTCATCGTTGGCGCACTTAGCTCCACCTTGCCGTATTCAAAGGTCGTGTAGGCCAG
Organism: Limisphaerales bacterium; assembly: GCA_052145735.1. Classification (GTDB taxonomy): domain Bacteria; phylum Verrucomicrobiota; class Verrucomicrobiia; order Limisphaerales; family UBA11358; genus UBA11358. The sequence continues at coordinate 40,724 of JBKQOA010000070.1, read as the reverse complement.
CCCGAAGCCGAACGGATACAACGGCGTGGTCGGGCCATCCACGTATTTGCCCAGTTCCGGCCGGCCGGTGTTGAAATGATTGTAATGAACCGGCACCTGCCCGACGCTGCGCGGGAAGGTCGTGGTCAGCCGTCCCGCCGGATCAACGTCGCCGAACAGCACGTCCGCCACGCCATTGCCGCCCTGCACTCCCGGATCCCATGCCTCCAGAATCGCCGCCGCCTTTTCCTCCAGTCGCGGCACGGCGAGCGGACGGCCGTTGACGAGAACCACGATCACCGGTTTGCCGGTGGCGACAATGGTGTCAAACAATTCCATCTGCCGGCCGGGAAGGCCAAGGTCGCTGCGGGACGAATTTTCACCGGTCCAGCCGGCCGGTTCGCCGAGCACGAGAATCACCACCCCCGCCGCTTTGGCCGCCGACACCGCCTCGGCGAAATCATCGCCGCCTGCGGCCGTTGCTTCGGCCACCGACGTGCCGTCCAGCCGCTTCGTGATTCTTGCTGTTTCAGTGAGATTGCATCCGCGCACGGTTTTCAATTCGGAACCGGCGGCCAGCTTCGCGCGCAACCCGGCGGCCAGCGAAACCACGTCCTGCCAGTGTCCGCGGGCGGCCCAGCAGCCGAGCAAATCGCCCGTCTCGGCAGCGAGCGGCCCGATGAGCGCGATGGTTTTCATCTGATGTGATATGGGCAGCGTGCGGTTTTCGTTTTTGAGCAGCACGCAGGATTTGGCCGCCGCCTCGCGCGCCAGCGCCAGCGCGTCGGGTTTCAGGAAGGCGACCGGGTAAAGGCTTTCGTCCACAAACGGCTTATCAAACAAACCTTTGGCGAATTTCACCGTCAGTATGCGCCGTACCGCTTCGTCCACAACGGATTCCGGCACCTTCCCCTGCTTCACCTGCTCCGCCAGCGTGTCGTGGTAATTCGTCGAAACCATTTCCATGTCCACCCCGGCGTTGAGCGCCAGTCGCGCGGCTTCGGCCTCGTCCGCCGCGACGCCCTGCGACATCAGTTCGTTGACGGCATTCCAGTCGCTGACGACAAAGCCGCGGAATTTCCATTCGTCGCGGAGGATTTCCGTCAGCGTGTGGTGGTTGGCGCTGGCCGGCATGCCGGAAAGACAGTTGAACGCGCTCATCAACGTCCACGCGCCCGCGTCCACGCCCGCCTTGTATTGCGGCAGATAAAAATTGCGCAGCGTGTATTCGGAAATTTCCGTCGTGTTATAATCGCGTCCGCCTTCCGCCGCGCCGTAGCCAACGTAATGTTTCAGGCAGGCCACCACGCGGTCGGGAGCGGCAATCCCGCCTGGCGGGATTCCCTGAAATCCACGCACGCAGGCGGCGGCATACAGCGTCCCCAGCCACGGGTCTTCGCCAAATCCCTCGGCGATGCGCCCCCAGCGCGGGTCGCGCGCGAGGTCCACCATCGGCGCAAACGTCCAGTCAATGCCCACCGCCGCCGTCTCGCGGGCGGAAATGGTCTGCGTCCGCTCGAACAGTTCCGGCTCCCACGCGCACGCCTGGGCCAGCGGGATCGGGAAGATGGTGCGGAACCCGTGAATCGAATCGTGCCCGAAAATCAGCGGAATGCCGAGCCGGCTTTGTTCGACGGCGATGTGTTGCAGGGCGTTTCGTTGGAGGGGCGTTTCAATCAATTCGCTGCCGCCGAGGAACGAACCGACTGAACCGCTGCGGAGCTGGTCACTGAAATCGGCCGCGGCACTGGTGTTGCGGTCCAATTGCTGGAGCTGCCCGACCTTTTCCGCCAGGGTCATCTGCTGGAGCAAATCGGCGACACGTTTATCCACCGGCTGGGCCGGGTCTTCGTAAACGTCCCGCTTGCCGTTTTTGTTCAGGTCGATCCAGCCGTCGTGGTAAATGGACGGCTCCGCCGCCGAAACGGCCAGGGCAAAAAGCAGGCAGCCGGCGAGAAAAGCGTGTTTCATGGGCGCGTAATTTGCCTGTGCGGAGAAGGGAATTCAAACCGATTCCTTTTCATTTGTAGGAGCCGAGGTAACGAGGCTCATTATTTTCGATTTACGATATACGATTTACGCGGTCGGCATGGATTGTGGATGATTCGTAAATCGTAAATCAAACATCATAAATTCAATTGGAGCCTCCTTACGTCGGCTGCTACGGTGCAGGGGCAACCATGACAACAAACTCACCCTTGAGCGAGCGCTTCTTCGCGATCTCAATCAGCGCCGCCGGTTTGCCGCGCAGGAATTCCTCGAACTTCTTCGTCAGCTCCCGCGCCAGCACCACCTCGCGATCGGGGAAAACTTCGTTGAGTTCGCCCAGCAGCTTTTCGATGCGAAACGGCGACTCGTAAAATATCAGCGTACCGGTGACGGAACGCAGCGATTCCAACCGGTTCCGGCGCTGGCCGGATTTGTGCGGCAGGAACCCGACAAAATGAAATTCCTCCGTCGGCAATCCGCTCACCGTGAGGGCCGCAACCAGCGCGCACGGGCCGGGCACGGATTCAACGCGGAAGCCCGCCGCAATCGCCGCCTTCACCACGCGCCCGCCCGGGTCGCTGATGCCGGGGCTGCCGGCGTCCGTGACCAGCGCGACCTTATCGCCGCGCCGGAGGCGTTCGATGATTTCCTCGCTGCGTTTGGCCTCGTTAAACTGGAAATAGCTCAGGAGTGGTTTGGTGATTCCGAAGTGCTTCAGCAATTGCCCGGAGTGCCGCGTGTCCTCGGCGGCAACGACGTCGCACTCGCGCAGCGCGCGCAGCGCGCGCAACGTGATGTCCTCGAGGTTGCCGATGGGAGTGGCGACCAGATATAGCGTGCCCGGCGTCAGCGGTGGCAATCCAGCTTCCATGCCTTGACTTAATCAGAAAAGACGGCGGAAATAAACCGGATTCGCAAAACGAGACCCGCCACGAACTGTGCCGCCTTCCCGGGTCGCTTTTTGCTTCGGGCGCACCGCACCTGAGACAGGCGTGCGCTCCGATTTGGGCGGTCGCACCGGCACCGTATTTCCCTGCCCTCTCAATCGTTCCGCCAGAACAAACTTGTCATGCGAATGCCAATCCCCGTCATTCCCGCGAAAATACGAGCTTGATAGTCTGTCTAATTTGAAGAGCATTTATGGCACAGTTCCGGTTATCAATCAAATGAAGTCATCCAGATGGATTCGCTCTTTGTCGGCCGTGACCGCGGTGGCGTTGATTTATGCCGCCGCCGGCCGGCTCGGATTGATGCTGGCCCTTGGGAGTCCGGAAACCGCGCCGGTCTGGCCGCCGTCGGGAATTGCGGTTGCCGCATTGCTGCTGTTGGGATACCGCGTCTGGCCGGGAATCTTTCTGGGCGCCTTGATGGTCGAATGGACCACGGCGTGCAGTCCCGTCACGGCGTTGGGTCTTGCCGCCGGAAACGCGCTGGAAAGCCTGCTCGGCGCCTGGCTGGCCAACCGGTTCGCCCGCGGCCGCAATTTCTTCGAGCGTCCCGCCGACGTGGTCAGGTTCACGGTCCTGGTGGGAATCTTCAGTCCGCTGGCCAGCCCGCCGCTGGGCGTCAACAATTTGTCCGGGCACAGTTTCTTTTGGATTAACGGCTCCGCCGGGCTCATCTGGTGGCTGGGCGACATGGTCAGCGTGATGGTTTTGACGCCGCTGCTGGTGGTTTGGGGCGTGAATTATCGCATCCGGTGGCGTCCCTGGCGGGCAGCCGAGTTTGCCCTGTTATTGGTGCTGCTGGTGTTGACCGGCGAAGCGGTGTTCGGGCGACTGGCTCCCGCCTCGGCCCAGGGATATCTCCTGCCATATTGGTGCCTGCCTTTGCTCATCTGGGCGGCGTTTCGATTCGGCCAGCAGGGCACGGTCATTGCCGTCCTGACGCTCGGCGTGGTCAGCCTGACCGGCACACTGCAAGGTTACAGACTCTTTGCCCGGGCGATGCCGGAGAAGGCCATTTTGGCGTATCAAGGTTTCATCACCTTCAACTCGGCCGTGGCTTTGGCCGTTGCCGCCGTCGTTGCCCAGCGCCGGCGCGGCAGGGAGGAATTGCAGCGCGCACACGACGAATTGGAATCGCGGGTCAAACAACGCACTGCCGCCCTGCAATCGGAAGTAATGGAGCGCGGGAAAAAAGAGGAGGAACTGCGCAAACTCAACCGGACGCTCAATGCCCTCCGGCACAGCAACGAAGCCATGATGCACGCGGACCGCGAAGAGGATTATCTGGCGGAAACCTGCAAAATCATCACCGAAGATTGCGGCCATGCGATGGTCTGGATCGGGTTTGCCGAAAGCGACGAGAACAAGACTGTCCGCACGGGCGCCCATGCGGGTTTTGACGAAGGCTATCTCGAAACCTTGCGGCTCACCTGGGCCGACACGGAACGCGGTCGCGGCCCAACCGGCACGGCCATCCGCACCGGAAGGCCTTGCGGTTGCCGCAACCTGATCACCGATCCGCGATTTGCGCTCTGGCGGGAAGAGGCCGTCAAACGCGGCTACGCTTCGTCGCTGGCTGTGCCGCTCCGGACCAATGGCATGGCCTTCGGCGCCATCACCATTTATTCGCGACAATCGGACGCCTTCTCGGACGACGAAGTCAAATTGCTGGCGGAACTGGCCGATGACCTGGCTTATGGCATCACCGCCATCCGGACGCGGCTGGCACATGCCGAGGCCGAACAGGCACTCCGGCAGACCGAAGAACGGAACCGCGGGGAATTGGAACGGCGCGTGGCGGAGCGCACCGCCGAACTGCGCAGTGCGTTCCATTATGCGCGCGGCCTGCTCGAAGCCAGCCTTGATCCCTTGATCACCATCAGCCCGGATGGCCGGATCACCGACGTCAACCAGGCGACCGAACTCGTGACCGGCGGGTCGCGCGAGCAACTCATCGGCAGCAACTTCTCCAATTACTTCACCGAGCCGGAGAAGGCCGAAGCGGGTTACCAGAAGGTTTTGGCCGAAGGCCTCGTGCGGGATTACCGGTTGAGCCTCCGCCATGTCTCGGGCCGCATCACCGAAGTGCTTTACAACGCCACGGTGTATCGGGATGAAGCCGGCCGGGTGCAGGGCGTGTTCGCCGCCGCCCGGGACATCACCGAGCGCGTCGCCGCCGAGAAGCGTCGCGAAATTACGCAATCCCTGCTGGAGCTGTTCGCCCACAAGGCGTCCGGCCAGGAATACTTCGACGCGGTAATCGAGGTGATCCGCGCCTGGACGGACTGCCAATGCCTGGGCATCCGGGTGCTGGATGAGCGCGGCGACATTCCCTATACGGCTACCGTGGGTTTCGACGCGGAATTCCTGAAGCTGGAAGGGCGTCTCCCGGTCAGGAGCGACACCTGCTTCTGCATCCGCGCCATTTCGCAGGCCATCGACGAGCAGGACCGTCCGCTGATGACGCCGGCCGGGTCTATGCGCTGCGACAACGTGCCCGGGTTCATGCGCCAGCTGGCGCCGGAAAACCGTTGCCGTTATCGCGGCACGTGTGTGAAGTGGGGCTTTGCCTCCCTGGCCGTGATTCCCATCCGACACCGCGGTCAGGTGCTGGGTGCCCTCCATCTGGCCGACCGGCGACCGGACCGCTTTCCCACCGCCACCGTCGGGTTCCTGGAATCCATGACGCCGTTGATCGGCGAGGCCATCCAACGGTTCCATGCGGAAGCCGAATTGAGCCGGCACCGCGATCATCTCGGGGAATTGGTCGAACAGCGGACGGCCGAGCTGGAAGCAGCCAACCGGCAATTGCAGCTGGCGGAGGTGGATTTGCAACGCGAACGCGACCAGTTGGAAATCCGCGTCCAGAAGCGCACCGCGGATTTGTCCGCCGCCAACCGCGCCCTGGAGGCGGAGATGGCCCAGCGCCAGCGGGCTGAGAAGGAACACAAGAAATTGCTGCGCCGGCTGGCGGACGCGCAGGAAAGCGAGCGGGCCCGCATTTCGCGCGAGTTGCACGACCAGTTGGGCCAGGAACTGACCGCGCTCAAACTGGGGTTGCGCCTGGTGAAGAATCAGGGCGCATCCATGCCCGCCATCGGCCAAAGCGTCGGCAAACTGGAGCAACTGGCCGGCAGCCTCATGCAGGCGATTCATCGTCTGGCCTGGGAACTGCACCCGGCCGTGCTGGACGATCTCGGCCTGGAAGCCGCCTTGCGCCGTTACACCACCGAATGGTCGGAAACCAACCGGTTGCCCGTGGACTTTCATTGCAACGGTGTGGAAACCGCCCGGCTGCCGCTGGAACTTGAAACGGCGCTTTACCGCGTCACGCAGGAGGCGCTGACCAATATTTTAAAACATGCCGGCGCCAAACGCGTCAGCGTCCTGCTCGAACGCCGTCCGAATCTTGTTTCCCTGATTGTCGAGGACGACGGCGCCGGGTTCGACGCGGCCGCCATTTTTCAAGCCGCGCGGGGTCGGGGCAAACTGGGTTTGCTGGGCATGCAGGAGCGCGTCACCCTGGCCGGGGGAACCATCGAAATCGAATCCACCCCGGGAGCCGGCACCACGATCTTCGCGCGCATCCCGCTGGAACCCGGCGGCGCGGCGGAAAATTGACGACCATGAAAAAACTCCGAATCCTCCTCGCCGACGATCACAAAATGGTCCGGGAAGGGCTGCGGCTGTTGATTGACAGCCAGGCCGACATGCGCGTGGTGGGCGAAGCCGCCAACGGCCGGGAAGTCATGCTCAAAGCGCGCGAGCTCAAACCCGACGTGGTGGTCATGGACCTGTCCATGCCGGAATTGAACGGGCTGCAGGCCACCGAACGGTTGAAAGCTGAATCGCCGGAAATCAAGGTGGTGGCCATCACGGCCAACGAAGACGAAAGCTATCTGCGCCAGTTGTGCAAGGTGGGCGCTGCCGGCTACGTGCTCAAACGTTCCGCCGGCGACGAACTGGTCAAGGCGATCGGCACGGTGGCGAAGGGCGGCGTGTACTTTGAAGCGGCCCTGGCGAGCAAGGCCCTGGCCCGGCAGATGACCGGCGGCAAAAGCGAAGCCGGCGCCGTGGATTTGAGCAAGCGGGAACAGGAAGTCCTGATGATGCTGGCCTGGGGCCACAGCAACAAGGAAATCGCCGGCCAGCTCAGCCTGAGCGTCAAGACCGTCGAAACCTACAAAGTCCGCATCGGGAAAAAGCTGGGTTTGCGCAGCCGGACCGAGATGGTGCAATACGCCCTGCGCCAGGGCTGGCTGAACGAAGCACACCCCTTTCCGCCCCACACCCGGTAATCCGAACCGGCAACGACTGTCGGAGGATTCCCCGACACCGGAAGTGTCTCTTCCCCGACTGTTCGCGCCGGATGCCCAAGTCCTACTCTCAGGGCGAACCATGAACCTGTGAAAAGAAGGACCACCATGAATCTGGAAAAAAAATCACGTCAGGCGGACGAGGGTGTCAAATCCGGACTGAAGATCAAAAAGCTCGCCCTGCGGCTGACCATCGGCAATTCCAATCTGGCCACCGAGGTCAAGCGGGCGTTTGACCTGGCCAAGAGCTCGGGACAGGAACTCGACCTGACGTTCAGTCACGGAACGGTGTGAGCGATGGTTGAGAGTTGAAGGTCGAAGACAATCCGCCTTCATTTTCATTCCGGGATGCCAGGAAGGCGCGGGAGGGAAGACATTTCAAAACCCGACAGCGAACACTGAACATTGTCAGTCTTCCACAACAAGTTGGCCGGCGCCGAAGGCGTTCTGGCGAAAAAACATCCGGTTCGCCCGCCCGGCGCAACCATGGAACCAACTCAAATTTTAAAACCGGTTGCCGCAAAGCACGCCGGCTGCGCCCTGAACGTCACCGCGGTTTATGAGGACATCCGGGGACGGGAATGGGCCATGGAATTGTGGCGCCGGTTGTCGCAGTTAATGGGGAATGACGCCATTGCCAACAACTCGTGGAGCCTTGTTGAATTGAACCGTCCGAAGGTTTTCTCCGAAGCGGTTTCAGCCGCAACACTCGCCGACGTCCTGGTGGTTTCCTTTCACGCCGGCGAACAACTTCCCGCCGTCCTTTGTGCGTGGATTGACGCGTGGCTGCCGCGCCGTCAACGGCAGGAGGGCGCGCTGGTCGCCTTGATCGGTGTGACCGCCGGACAGCCGGACGCCCCGTCGGAAAAGGTGGAGGAATATTTGCGCGCCGTCGCCCGCCGGGGCCGGCTGGATTTTCTGCTCCGGGAACACGTCACAGCCGCCACCGGGCCGGCCACCTCATGGCCCGGAATGAATCCCCGGCTGGAAAGTGATGTCCTCGAGGTTGCCGATGGGTGGGGCAACCAGGCAAAGGGTGCCTGAAGTCAATGGCGGCAATGCGGTGTCCAGGTCTTGGCTCAAACAGAAAAACCGGCGGAAATAAACCGGATTCAGCAAAATGAAACCCGCAGCCAAATTCACCGTCGCTTTCATTGATTTCCTCAATTAAAATTCAGTTCACATTTTTATGCAAAAACTCCTCCCGCTTTTGTTCGGACTGATTCTGGTGGTTGGCAATTCATTTGCACAGGAGGCAAAACCGCCGGTTCGCATTGCCATAGTTGGGCTGACGCACGACCATGCCATGGGATTCATTCCCCGGTTGCAGGGCCGGACGGATGTGCAACTGGCCGGCATTGTGGAAACCAACCAGACGCTCATTGCGCGCTATTCCCAACGATTTAACCTCGGTTCAAACCTGTTTTATCCGGCCCTCGAAGCCCTGTTCGCCCAAACCAACGTGCAGGCGGTGGCGACCTTCACTTCGACCTTCGATCATGCGCGCGTGGTGGAAACCTGCGCCGCCCACGGCGTGGATGTGATGATGGAGAAGCCGATGGCGGTGAACATGGAGCACGCCCGCGCCATTGAAGCCGCGGCAAAAAAGAGTGGCATTCAAATTGTCGTCAATTACGAAACGAGCTGGTATCCGGGAACGAGGGCCGCCTACGCGATGGTTCATGACGAACACCAAATCGGCGGCATCTGGCAGATGGTTTTTCACGACGGCCATCGGGGGCCGAAAGAAATCGGCTGTTCGACCAATTTCCTGGCCTGGCTGACCGATCCGGTTCTAAACGGCGGCGGCGCCATCAATGATTTTGGCTGTTACGGCGCGGATATAGCCACCTGGCTCATGGATGGACAGAAACCCGTCTCGGTCTTTGCCGTCGCACAGCACCTCAAGCCCGACGTTTATCCCAGGGTTGAAGACGATGCGACGATTGTGCTGACCTATCCCCAGGCGGAAGTGATTCTCCAGCCTTCGTGGAACTGGCCGTTTGACCGCAAGGACATGGAGATTTACGGCCAAACCGGCACGGTTTTTTTGCTGAAGCCAAATCTGTTGCGCGTGCAAACCGCCAACGCCGCCACTCCAGTTGAAATCGTTCCCCCGTCCGTGACCGGCGCCAATGCCGACCCGCTTTCGTATCTGGCGGCCGTCGTACGCCGAGAAATCAAACCCACCGGCCTGGCCTCGCTGGAAGTGAACATGATTGTGGTGGAAATTCTCGACGCGGCGCACCAGTCGGTGCTGACGGGAAAGAAAATCAAACTTTGATAACGCAGGATGAAATCTTCCAAGGCATTTTTCATCGTTCTGGTCACCGCCCCGGACCGGAAGACCGCCCGCGCGCTGGCCCGGGCTGCGTTGCAGGCAAAGCTCATTGCCTGCGCGAACCTTATCCCAAAAATTGAATCGCATTACTGGTGGCAGGGGAAAATCGAATCCGGCGCGGAAGTTCTGCTGATTTTGAAGACCCAAAAATCTAAACTGGCCGCGCTGGAGAAACTGGTCCTGGCCCGGCATCCCTATGACACGCCGGAATTTCTCGTGCTGCCGTTGAGCGCGGGCAATCAAAAGTATCTCGACTGGCTGTCGGCCAGTTGCCGGCAACGGTAGGGCTCGCTCTCCGGGCGTGCCGCGGCGCGTTGCGGAAACCGCGCCCGGCCACACAAAACGCAGTCCGGTTCTGCCAGACAGATTTTGATTGAACCCGTGGCAGCCCGGCGTAAATTCACATTGTGAATCAGGACGCGATTCGGCTGATGTTGTTGCTGTTGGTTGGGTTCGTACTCGGCACGGGCGCAACGATGCTGGCCTGGATGATCACGGTGCGCCGCCGGAAGCGCGCAACGAAATCCCGGGTTCGTACCTGTCCCGAATATCCCTCGTTTAAACTGGCCTTCGCGCCCCGCCCCGCCACCTGGCTGGCCGTTCGCTCGCAAAATCCCCAGGCCGTCCGCGCCGCGCTCGGTCTGGAGCATTTCATGCCCTGTCCATGGGTGGAGGGCCTGACGGGCGGACATGGTTTTTTCATCGGGGCGCCCACCAACGGCTGGATCATCGTCACCGGTTCCGGCCTGCCGGACCCGGGCCGCGATGTGGATGAATGTTTCCGGTTCCTGACCGGGCTCAGCCGCAAACTCGGACAGGTGCAGTTTTTCCAGGCGGAACGGGTCCTGCATCATCACGCCTGGGTGCGCGTGGAAAACGGTGTTGTGAAGCGCGCGTATGCCTGGGCAGCCGAGACGGTGTGGAACCAGGGCAACAAGACCGCCGCGGAGGTGGACTTGAGCATGAAATGCTTCGGCTACGATGAGCATCCGGCGGCCGATTCGTGGGCGGCGGCGGAATGGATGGCGGCCAACGTGGCCAAGGTCCCCTTGCTGGCGGCGCGCTGGAGTCTCGACCCGGCGCGCATTGACGGACGTTTGCACAAGCACGCCGACGGCATCGCCGGCGACCCGCTGTAAACAGATTGAGTCTTGCGTTTTCGGGCGGGTGAGGCAGATTTGCCGCAAACCAGAAAGGAAGCATGTCATACAGCATCGAGCTTGAACTCCAGCAGTTTCCCAAAACCGCCGCGCTCAAGGACGGCACGAAGGCGACCCTGCGCCCGTTGCGCCGCGACGATGAAAAAGAATTTCACGCCCTGTTTCTCGGCATCACCGAACACGAGCGGATGTTCATCAAACATCGCGTCACGGAAATCGAAACCATCCGCGACTGGTGCCGCAACCTCGATTACGGGCGCAACCTCCCGCTGGTCGGGCTGCTCGACGGCAAGATCGTCGGCGTGGCCACATTGCACCAGCAGCTCGGCGGCTGGAAACGGCACGTCGGCCGGGTGAGCGTGCTCGTCCATCCCCAGTTCCGCGGACGCGGCCTGGCCCGGGCGCTCATCGGCGAAATCATCGACATCGCCCGGCAGGTCGGCCTGGAAAAGGTCGAGGCGGAGTTCATTGGCCAACAGGAGGCGGCCATGAAAATGTTCGCCCTGCTTGGGTTCGGCCCGCTTTTGCGCCTGGAGGATTACGTCAAGGACATGCAGGCTAATAAACACGATTACATCCTCATGGGACTCGACCTGCTCACGGACGAGGAATACGCCGGCGTGGGAGGGTGAAACGAAGGCTGAAGGCTAAAGGCTAAAATGAAGATCATTCATTTCCACAACTTCAGCCTTTAGCCCTTGGCCTTGATTAATGCCTCCTGAAGTCTGTCCCAACTGCGGCGCCGAGATTCCGCGCGATGCCTGGGCCTGTCCCGAATGCGGCTCGGACCAGGAAACCGGCTGGTCGGAAACCGCCTACGCCAGCCATCTTGGCCTGCCAGACGAGGATTTTGACCACGATGAATTTGTGAAACGGGAATTCGGGACTGAACCGGTCAAGCCGCGCGGCATCGGGTGGTTCTGGTGGGTGGCGGCGCTGTTGGTGGCAGCGGGAATGATTTTGTTTCTGCTTAGGTAAAGTGTCGCGAGACGGAGAGGCGATAAACCATGCGCAGCTCAAACGTTTCGCAAAATGCGGGCGGGTCCGGCATTGCGCCAGCATTTGGAGTGCGGTGGCGGAGCGGAGCGACGACACCGCTTTTTGGATTTGTAGGAGTCGAGGTAACGAGACTCTTTCTGCCAGAGAAAGTCAGTGACTCCTTACGTTGTCTCCTACTGGGATATAGAAGCCGCGTCCCTAAAAGCGTTCGAGATTCCCGCCGCACTCCAAAACAAAAAGCCCGCTCAACCGAGCGGGCTTTGAAATATTGCTGAAAGTTCTTTCAGCTTACGCCTTGGCTTCGGCCTTCTTCTTGCCGGCGGCTTCCTTGGCCGGTTCCGGCGTTTTGGCCTCGGTGCCGGGCGCGGATTCCTCCGGGGCCGGCGCGGCGGTGACGAATTCGGCCACCCATTCAAGAATGGCGCGCTGGGCGGCGTCGCCCTGGCGCTGTTCCAATTTGAGGATGCGCGTGTAACCGCCATTGCGCTCCTTGAAGGCGGGGGCGATTTCCTCGAACAGGATGCGGATGACGTCTTCCTGCTCGCGCCATTTCCGGCGCTCGTCCTTGGTGAGCTGCACCGTCGGACCGTGGGTGCGCAGACGCGCCGCCACCAGCCGGCGCGATTGGAGCGTGCCGCGCTTGCCGAGGGTGACGATTTTTTCCGCAACGGGACGCGCGGCCTTGGCCTTGGCGAGCGTCGTGGTCACGCGCTTGTGCAGGATGAGGCTGCAAACCAGGTTCGCCAGCATCGCGTTGCGGTGCTGGGATGTACGGCCCAGCTTGGCCGTTCGTTTCAAATGTCGCATAACAGCTCCTTACTCCACCTTCGGTTCTTCCTTCGGCGCGTCGAGCAGGCCCGGCTCGAAATTCATGCCCAGGGACAGGCCCAAGGCCTGGAGTTTGTCTTTGATTTCGTTCAGCGATTTCTTGCCGAAATTGCGGTATTTGAGCATTTCCTGCTCGGTCTTCATCGCCAGCTGGCCGACGGTGGTGATGTTCGCGTTGTTCAGGCAGTTCGCCGCGCGGACGCTCAACTCGATTTCGTTGACGCTCATGTTGAGGAGCTTCTTCATCTTCGACTTCTCCTCGTCCTGCTTGTCGGCGGCCTCCTCGAATTCCACCGCGTTCTTGTCGTAGCCGACGAACACATCAAGGTGATGCTGTAAAATGGCCGAAGCTTGCGTGAGCGCGTCGTCGGGCGACAGGCGGCCGTCCGTCCAGACTTCCAGGATCAGGCGGTCGTAATCCGTGCGGTTGCCGACGCGGGCGGCCTCGATGGCATAACGCACGCGCGTGACCGGTGAAAACAGCGAGTCAATGGCCACCACGCCGATGGCCTGGCCGAGCTTTTTGTTTTCGTCGCTCGGGCAGAAGCCGCGGCCGATTTTCACGGTCAGCTCCATTTCAAGTTTCTTCTTTTTATCCAGCGTGCAGATGAGCTGGTCGGGGTTGACCAGTTCGACATTCTGGTTGACCTGGATGTCGGCGGCGGTGACCGGGCCTTCCTTGTTTACGGACAACAACAGCACCTGCTCGTCGCGCGTGTGGGCCTTGAACTTGATTTTCTTCAGATTCAGGACGATGTCGGTCACGTCCTCCACCACGCCGTCAATCGTGGCGAACTCGTGCATGGCGCCGTCCACCTTCAGCGAGGTGATGGCCGCGCCTTCGAGCGAGGACAGCAACACGCGGCGGAGCGAGTTGCCGATGGTATGACCGTAGCCCGTTTCAAACGGGTCGGCGATGAACTTGGCGTAGGTTGGGGTGGCGCTGGCTTCATCCTTCTGCAAGCGCTTGGGCATCTCGAAACGTCCTAGACGTACTGGCATGGTTTCCTTTCAACAATTTTAATCTGGTCTGACCGGCGGTTTATTCCCGTGTGGCCGGTCAGGCCCGTATAATTGTTCTGGTTTTGTTTGTTGCTTAACGGGAATAAAATTCGACCACCGCCTGCTCGTTGGCAATGGGCTGTATCACGTCGCGCGTCGGTATGCGCAAGACAGTGCCCTTGAACTCTTCCTTGTTCAGGGACAGCCAGTCCGGCACCGCGCGGCTGGTGGCGATTTCCAGATTCTTGGTGGCCAGTTGGCGCGACACGTTGGAATTTTTCACCACGATGGCGTCGTTCACCTTCACGCCGAACGACGGCACGTTTACTTTGCGCCCGTTCACCGTGATATGGCCATGCGAAACCATCTGGCGTGCGGCGGCGCGGGTGTTCGCGAAACCGAGGTGGAAAACCACGTTGTCGAGGCGCGTCTCCAGAATCTGCAACATCGTTTCACCGGTGACGCCACGGCGTTTCAAGGCCTTCTCATAAACACCGCGAAACTGGCGTTCGAGCAGGCCGTAGTAATAACGCAGTTTTTGTTTCTCGATCAGCCCAAGACCGTAATCGGTGTGTTTGCGCCGGGATTTCGGGCCGTGGACACCCGGACCGTAATTACGGCGCTCCAGATATTTTGACGGGCCAAAAATCGGCAGACCAAACCGGCGGCTGATGCGAACGCGGGGACCTGTATAACGAGCCATATAAATTTGCGATTTGGATTTTACACGCGACGTTTCTTGCGCGGACGGCAGCCGTTGTGCGGCACGGGCGTCACGTCCTTGATGGCGCTGATTTCGAGTCCGATGGCCTGCAACGCGCGAATGGCGGATTCGCGGCCGGAACCGGGGCCTTTGACACGCACTTCGACTTCCTTCATGCCGTGGGCCATGGCCTGGCGCGCGGCGTCCTGCGCGACCTGTTGCGCGGCGTAAGCGGTGCTCTTGCGCGAACCCTTGAATCCCACGCGCCCGGCCGTGGACCAGCCAATCAGGTTGCCGTGCACGTCCGTAATGCTGACCTGGGTGTTGTTGAAAGTGGCCAGGATGTTGGCAATGCCGCTGCTGATGTTCTTGGCATGCTTGGCCTTGATGATCTTTTTGGCCGCGGCATCCTCGCCCAAAAGTTCAGCGGCCGTCGGCGCCGCCGGAATGACCGCGGCGTCCGCCGGTTTGGCGGCATCCGCAGGCTTTGCAGCCGCGTCGGCGGGCTTGGCCGTTGCGGAAGCTTCGGCCTCGGGCGCGCCCTTTTTGGCCGGCTTTTCTTCCGCTGGCCTGGCCGCGGCCTTGGCGGCCTTTTCGGTCTTTTCGACCGGAGCGGCTTTTTCGGTTTCGGGTCTGGCTTCCTTCGCTTTGGGAGCCGGTTTCTTTTTTTCTTCAGCCATACAAAATTTTTAGTGGATGCCGGTCTTGGCGTTCGGGTTGCGCTGCACGCCGACAGTCTTGCGCGGGCCTTTGCGCGTGCGGGCGTTGGTCTGCGTGCGCTGACCGCGCACCGGCAATCCGCGCATGTGCCGGACACCGCGATAACACTTGATGCCCTGCAACCGCTTGAGGTTCATGCCGATTTCGCGGCGCAAATCGCCTTCGATGATGTATTTGCCCTCCTGGATCGCGTGGACGATCTGGGAAAGCTGCTGCTCGGTCAAATCCTTCGCGCGGATCGAGCGGTCAATGTTCGCGCGCTCCAGAATCTCCAGGGCGTTGGTCGGGCCGATGCCGTAGATGTAGCGCAGCGCGACGTCAATGCGCTTGTTCGGCGGAACTTCCACACCAATGATGCGTGCCATAAATTAAATCAACCTTGCCGTTGTTTGTGCCGTTTGTTCGTGCAAATCACGCGAATGACGCCGCGGCGGCGCACAATCTTGCAGTGCTCGCACAATTTCCTGACTGATGCCCGGACTTTCATGTTTAAATCGTTTTTGTTTCCAGCAAAATCCGCCCCACGGACAAATCGTAAGGCGTCAATTGCAATTTCACTTTGTCGCCCGTCGCCAGACCGGCAAATTGTTGCTTTGCCCGGCCCGCCACAAACGCCGTCAACCGGTGACCGTTGGCCAGTTCCACCCGGAACGTGCGGTTCGCCCTCGCTTCAATCACGCGACCTTCAACCTGGAAGGCTTCTTTTCCGGCCATGTCAAAATCTCCGGTTCACCTTCGGTAATCAGCACCGAATGCTCAAAATGAGCGGATAGTGAACCATCTTGCGTGACCACTGTCCAGCCGTCTTTCAAGATTTTTACGCCCGCCTGGCCCGCATTGACCATCGGCTCGATGGCCAGGGTCATGCCCGCCCGGAGCTTCTGGTTGCTCTTCGGATCCACAAAATTCGGCACCTGCGGTTCCTCGTGCATCGAACGGCCAACCCCGTGCCCGACAAATTCCCGGACCACGCTGAACCCGTTGTCCTCGACATACTGCTGGACCGCGCGTGAAATGTTCGTGACGCGGTTTCCCGGCAACGCCGCGGCGATGCCTTCCTGCAACGCCCGCTCGGTCACGTCCATCAACCGCTGCGCCAGCACGCCACAACCGCCCACCGCCACGGTCCGCGCCGTGTCACCGACAAAACCGTTGTAAACCACGCCCACGTCCACGCTCACAATGTCGCCAAAGCGCAATTCACGCCCGCCCGCCAGCCCGTGAACGACCTCGTCATTCACCGAGAGGCACGTGTGGCACGGGTACTTGCGGTACCCCAAAAACGCGCTCCGGGCGCCGTACGACTTGATGCGCGCCGCGGCAAACTCGTCCACCTGCCGTGTGGTCAGGCCCGGCTTGACGAACGCCGCAATCTCGTCCAGCACCCGGCCGGCCACCGCGCACGCCGGACGCATCTGCTCCAGGTCGCGCTCGCTTTTTAAAACTATCATGCGTGTTGCGTGTTGCGTGTTGCGTCAGGCGTCTCACCCGGACCCGCCGGCAGTCTGGCGAAACACGCAATACGCGGCACGAAGGCCGCCCCGGTCTAAAACCGGCCCCGCAGTCTGCCCTTTTTCAGAAAACCGTCGTAATGGCGCATCATCAAATGCGACTCGACCTGACGCATCGTGTCCAGCAAAACGCCGACCGTGATCAAAATGCTCGTGCCGCCGAAAAAATTCGATACTTCGGGCGGAATGCTCATCCACCGGGACATGATGATCGGAATGGTCGCAATGATCATCAGGAAAAAGGCGCCGGCGAGCGTGATGCGGCTCATCGACTTGTGCAGGTATTCGCTCGTCCCCTGCCCCGGCCGCACGCCCGGAATATAACCGCCGTTCTTTTTCAAATCGTCGGCAATCTGCAATTCGTTGAACTGCGTCGCCACCCAGAAATAGGCGAAAAACAAAATCATCAGCGCATAAACGGACAAATACATGCCCGAGCCGTAAGCCAGCAGGCGCGCCAGTCCCAGGAAAAAGTCGTGCACAAACGGCTGCGCAGACACATTCGCCGCCCCTTCAAACAGTCTCTGCGGGAACATGAGGATGGATTGCGCGAAAATAATCGGCATGACCCCGGAGAAATTCACGCGCAACGGCATGAACGACGTGCCGCCGGAATACATCTTGCGTCCCACGGCGCGCTGGGCGTATTGGACCGGCACCTTCCGTTGCGCCTGCGTAATCGCGATGACGCCTCCAATCACCAGCACCAGCAAAATCACCAGCATCAAGCCTGTGCCGAAAAGGTGATATTGCGACTCAACCCCGCCGGGCGGCCAAAACATGTCCTTGGCCGACACCAGCGCCCGGGGCAGCCGGGCCACAATGCCGATGGTGATGACCAGCGACACGCCGTTGCCGATGCCACGTTCGCTGATTTGTTCACCGAGCCACATCAGCAACATGGTGCCCGTGGTCATGATGAGCGTGGCCTGGATGCGATACCACCAGATCTGGTCATCAGGATAGAGCACCAGCCGGCCAATACCCTGGCCGAAGATTTTTTCCGGATGCTCATACCCCATGGCAAAAAACAGTCCCTGGCCCAGGCACAACAGCACCGTCATATAGCGGCCATACTGGATGATCTTGGCCCGGCCGTTTTCCTCGCGCGACAGTTTGCTCAATTTCGGCCAGACCGCCGTGAGCAGTTGCAGGATGATCGTCGCGCTGATGTAAGGCATGATGCCGAGCGACCCGATGGCGCAATGTTCCAGGGCGCCGCCGGCGAAAGTATTATACATGCCGAGCATTCCGCCGCCGCCCTGCGCATTATTGTGGAAAGATGCAGTCAGAGATTCGCCGTTCAAACCCGGGATGCGGATCCAGGCCATCAGCCGGCAAACCGCCAGCAGCCCCATCGTGAACAAAATCCGGGACTTGAGCTCCGGAATTTTGAAGCAATTGGCGAACGTGTTGAAGATGGAGCGGAACATGCGTCAAACGCGCGTCAGGCCTTGGCCGGCTTGGAGGGCTTTTTGGCCGGCGCGGCAGGCCTGGCCGGCGCAGCGGGTTTGGGACCGATCACTTCGCACGCGCCGCCCTTGGCCTCGATTTTGGTCCGGGCCGATGCGCTGAACGCGTGCGCGTTCACCGTGAGCTTTTTGCTCAACTCGCCGTCGCCGAGAATTTTGATGCCGCTGGCGCGGCCATTGGCCAGGCCCGCCGCGCGCAATGTCGTTTCGTCCACGCGCGCGCCGTTGTCAAACCGGTCCAGGTCGCCGACGTTCACGCCGAGATAGCGCGTGGCAAACCGGGCGTTGTTGAACCCGCGCTTGGGGATGCGGCGGATGAGCGGCATCTGGCCGCCTTCGAAACCGATGCGGATCGAACTGCCCGAGCGGGCGGTCTGGCCCTTGCCGCCACGACCACTGGTTTTGCCGTGGCCGCTGGATTCACCCTGGCCCAGACGCTTGGTGCGATGCTTCGCACCCGGACGAGGTTTTAAATTGTGCAGTCGCATAAAAATCAAGCCGTTGTCGGAGCCGCTTCCGGCGCGCGGGGCGTCTCCACTTTTCTCATTTCCAAACCGCGGCCCTTGTAAATGGCTTCGCGCAGCCGCAGGCTCAACAGCGCCTTGAGCGTCGCCTTGACCACATTCGCCGCGTTCTTCGAGCCGAGCGATTTGCTCAAAACGTCCTTCAACCCGGCGGCTTCCAAAACCGCCCGGACCGTCCGGCCGGCAATAATCCCGGTTCCCGGCGAGGCGGGTCGCAGCAGCACCTTCGCGCCGCCGTAGCTGCAAAAAACCTCGTGCGGAATCGTCACGTCCTTGAGCGACACTGAAACCATCTGGTTGCGGGCGAGTTCGCCGCCCCGACGGATTGCGTCCGCCACTTCGCCGGCCTTGCCGAGCCCGACCCCGACACTGCCCCGCTTGTTGCCGACGACAACGAGGGCGCTGAAATTGAACCGGCGTCCGCCCTTGACAACCTTGGCGGAACGGTTGATGAACACGACCTTCTCGGTCAGTTCCTGGGACTCCTGGCCCTCAAAGGAAAGCTCCGGCGCTTCGGCGATGGGTTTGTTGCGACGCCCGCGCCCGCCGCGCAATAGGCGTTGCTCCTCGGTTTCGGTTTTGGGGATTTCAGCCACAGTTTTTAGGTCTCCGTTTTTAAATTAAAATTTCAAGCCGGCTTCGCGCGCCGCCTTGGCCAGGGCCGCCAGTTTGCCGAGCACCAGCACCGGCTTGCCATCCTTGCCCTTGAGCCACTTCTCGTGATAACGCGCGCCCCCGCGATCAAAAACCACGGTCTTGATGCCCTTGGCCAGCGCGGCTTCGGCCGCCAGCTTGCCGATAACATTGGCGCTAGCCACATTGGCCGCCAGTTTGTCCCGGTCGGGGGTTGCCTTGCCCGTCGTCGAGGCCGCCGCCAGGGTCACCCCCGCGCGGTCGTCAATGAACTGGACGTGGATGTTTTCGTTGGTGAAGCAGACGCTCATGCGGGGACGATCCTTCGTGCCGCTGACTTTGTGGCGGATCCGCCACCGGCGGAGCTGCTTCAACTGATGTTTCTTTTCCGTTCTCATTTCAATGCGTCACCCCGACATCGATTGTCGGGGTGAACTAAAATCAATTTTTATTGGACGGTCTTGCCTTCCTTGCGCTGGACGTGTTCGCCCACATAGCGCACGCCCTTGCCCTTGTAAGGCTCCGGCGGATAGAAGCCGCGGATTTCGGCGGCGACCTGCCCGACGACCTTCTTGTCCGGGCCTTCGATGGTCAGCTTGGTGTTTTCCTCGACGGTCACCTTGATCTGGTCGGGAATGTTGTAATTGATCGGATGCGAATAACCGAGCGCCAGGTTCACCACCTTGCCCTGGACGACGGCCTTGAAACCGACGCCCTGAATTTCAAGCTTCTTGACGAAACCGTCGGTCACGCCCTTGACCATGTTGTTGACGAGTGCGCGGCTCAGGCCGTGCAGCGCCTTGGCCTGCGCATCGTCGCCCTCGCGGCTGACGACAATCCTGCCGTCCGCCACCTTGAGGCTGGTGCGTTTCGGCAGTTCCCAGTCGAGCTTGCCCTTCGGGCCCTCGACAAAAACCTTCTGTCCCTTCACCTCCACCTTCACCTTGGGCGGAATGGCAATCGGTTGTTTTCCAATTCGCGACATAAATCAAATCCTTACCAGATGTAACAAAGCAGTTCGCCGCCCAGGTTTTTCTTGCGCGCCTGCGTGCCGGTCATCACGCCTTCGGGCGTGGAAACCACCGACACCCCCATGCCACCCAGGACGCGGGGGATGTCCGCCGCTCCGACGTAGTGGCGCAGCCCGGGCTTGCTGATGCGTCGCAGGCCTTCGATGACGCTCTTTTTGCCCTGGTACTTGAGCCGGATTTTGATCTTCTTGAACGGCTTGCCCTCCACCGCCACTTCGGCGACGTACCCTTCCTGCTTCAAAATGTTCGCGAGACTTTCCTTCATCCGCGAATGCGGCATCTCCACCGTGGGCAGCAACGCGCGGCCGGCGTTGCGGATCCGTGTCAACATGTCTGAAATCGGGTCGGTCATACTTTTTTATATCATTCTCGTCACCAACTGGCCTTCACCACGCCGGGGATCAAACCATTCAACGCGGCCTCGCGGAACGTCAAGCGTGACGCGGCGAACTTGCGCAGGTAACCGTGGCGGCGGCCGCTGGCCGAGCAGCGGTTCACCAGCCGCACGGGGCTGGCGTCGCGCGGCAGCTTCGCGAGACCGGCGTAGTCGCGCTTCGCCTTCAATTCCGCGCGGAGCGCGGCGTATTTTTTCACCGTGTCCGCCTTGCGCTTGTTGCGCTCAATCCATGCTTTCTTGGCCATATGTTTCTATTTCGTTCTCGTCCTGCATTCTCGTCCTCGATTTCGATTGCGAGGAGGACGACAAGGACGAATAAAAATTTACTTTTCTGCAAGCGGGAAGCCCATGAGCTTCAGGAAATCCAGCGCTTCCGCATCGTTGCGCGCGCTGGTCACAATCGTCACGTCCATTCCCTGGTTCCGCTTGATCTTGTCCAGTTCAATCTCCGGAAAAATCGTCTGTTCCGCGATGCCAAACGTGTAGTTGCCACGGCCGTCAAACTTGCGCGGAGACAAACCGCGAAAGTCGCGGATGCGCGGCAGCGCCGCGGCAATCAGCCGGTCGAAAAACTCATACATGGCATCGCGGCGCAGCGTGACGCGGCAACCGATGGGCTGGCCTTCGCGCAACTTGAAGTTGGCGATGCTGTGGCGCGACTTGCTGATGACCGCCTTGCGGCCGGTGATCATCGCCAGGTCCTTCGCCGCATCGTCAATCGCGTTCTTTTCCAGCGATGCGCTCACGCCCATGTTCACGACAATTTTCGTCATGCGCGGAATCTGGTGCACGTTCGCATATTTGTACTTCGCCTTGAGGGCGGGCACCACGTCGCTCACGTATTTGTTGTAAAGTCTGGCTTTCATCGTTCGGTGTCACGGATTTGGCCGTGACCATGCTTGGTCATCTGGGTCGTTGTAAAACTGGTCTTTCAGGCCTGGGCCGGTTCAACCGCCCCGCCCCGTTTTGTCACGCGGGCATCAAATTGGTCCGCCTTCATCACGTTCGAAAGGTGGATGGTGCCCTCGCGCTCGACGATCGCGCCCTGCGGATGCTGCTGGCTCTTGCGCATGTGGCGTTTGGTCATCCGCGCGCCTTCCACGATCACCCGCTGTTTCTTCGTCAGGACGGCGATGACCTTGCCGCGCTTGCCCTTGTCGGCGCCGGCAATCACCACCACCTCGTCGTTCTTTTTCACGTGCGTGGGCATAAATTCAAATCACTTCCGGCGCGAGCGAAATTATTTTCATGAACTTTTTGTCGCGCAACTCGCGCGCCACCGGCCCGAAAATACGCGTGCCTTTCGGGTTCAATTCCGCGTCGATGATGACCACCGCGTTGCTGTCAAAGCGCAGGTACGAGCCGTCGTTGCGGCGGATGGCCTGGCGCGTGCGGACAATCACCGCGTTGTGCACCTCGCCCTTCTTCACCTGCCCGTCGGGCGCGGCGTCCTTGATGTGCACCTTGATGATGTCGCCGATCCCCGCGTACCGCTGGTTGCGGCCCAGCACGCCGATCGCCCAGGCGATTTTTGCGCCCGTATTGTCCGCAACATCCAAATGGGAACGAATTTGCAGCATAAAATCTGGCTATTCCGCCGCCACCGGCTCCACCCCCCGGCTGCGTTCGACGACTTCCATCAGCCGCCAGCGTTTGATCCTGGAAAGCGGCCGCGTCTCCTCGATCCGCACCCGGTCGCCCACCTTGGCCTCGCCCTTTTCATCGTGGGCGTAAAATTTGTTGTAGGCGGTCACCACTTTCCGCAACTTCGCATGCGGAAACCGGCGCTGGACGCGCACGACAATGGTCTTGGCCATCTTGTTGGAGATGACCTCGCCGACGCGCTGCTTGCGATGTCCGCGCGCCGCTTCCGTTGGATTCACAGTGTCAGCCATACTCAGTTTCGAGCCGCTTTGTTGCGCAACTGGGAGATGCGCGTTTCCAGTCGCGCGATGTCCCGGCGCAGTGTCCGCAGGCGCGCCGGTTTCTCCAACTGGGCGCTCGCCTGCTGCAGACGCAGGTTGAACATTTCATGGCGCAGATCCCGGCTCTTGGCCGACAACTCCACCAGTGTCATGTCTTTCATTTCCGTAAATTTCATAAACTCAATTTCGTCTAGCGCGAACCCCGGTGCCGTGAAATGAACTTGGTCCGGATGGGCAGTTTCGTCGCCGCCAGGCGCAACGACTCGCGCGCCACAATTTCCGTCACCCCATCCACCTCGAACAGCATGTTCGCCGGGCGGATGACCGCCACCCAGGATTCCAGGGGGCCTTTGCCCTTGCCCATGCGCGTTTCCAGCGGCTTCTTCGTGAATGATTTCTGCGGGAAGATGCGGATCCACATTTTCCCGTGCCGCTTCATGTTGCGGGCAATCGCGACGCGCGCCGCCTCGATCTGCTTCGTGTCGAGCCAGCACCGTTCCAGGGACATCAATCCATACTCGCCAAACGCCACCGTGTTCCCGCTGTAAGCCATGCCGGCGCGGTTGCCGCGGTGCATCTTGCGGTACTTCACTCTTTCAGGCATCAAGGGCATAACAAAAAATCCTTAAAATCAGTTGGCGGCGGTCTCGGCCGGCACCGGCGCGGCCGGGGCAATGGGTGCGGCCGGCACGGCGGCTTTTTCCTTCACCGGCTTGTTTTCGCCTTTGCAAATCCAGCATTTGATGCCGAGCTTCCCGTACAGGGTCAACGCCTCGGCAAAACCGTAGTCAATGTTCGCGCGCAACGTGTGCAGCGGCACGCGGCCCCAGTGATACGTCTCCACGCGCGCCAGTTCCGCGCCGCCCAGCCGGCCCGCGCAACGGATCTTGATGCCTTCCGCCCCGAAATCCTTGGCCGTCTGCACGGCCTTTTTCATCGCCCGGCGGAACGACACCCGGCGCTCGAGCTGCAACGCCACGTTTTCCGCCACAAGCTGCGCATCGGTCTCCGGCGTCTTGACCTCGATGATGTCCACATAGACTTCCTTGCCGGTCATCTTGCTCATCTCTTCCTTGAGCTTGTCGATTTCCGCGCCTTTGCGCCCGATGACCACGCCCGGACGGGCGGTCAGAATGGTGATGCGGCAACGGTTGGCCGCGCGTTCGATCAAAATCTTCGGCACGGAAGCCGATTCGAGTTTCTTCTTGAGCAGCTTGCGGATTTCGCGGTCCTCGCCCAGCAGCTTGCCGAATTCCTTCTTGTCGGCATACCACTTCGAGCGCCAGTCCTTGTTGACGCCGACGCGCAGACCGATTGGATTTGTTTTCTGGCCCATATTATTCGTCCGACAAGGTGATTTTGATGTGGCAACGGCGCTTGAGGATCGGTCCCGCTGAACCGCGCGCCTTGGGTTGAAATCGTTTGATGATCATCGCCGAACCAGTCACGGCTTCCTTCACGCGCAGGGATTCCGGTTTGAGTTTATTGTTGTTTTCGGCGTTGGCGATGGCGGATTTAAGCGTCTTGGCCACGAACCGGGCCGATTTGCGGGGCACCACCGCGAGCACCGCCTGCGCCTGCAACGCCGGCAATCCCTGGATCTGCCGCACCATCTCGCGCATCTTTTGCGGGGACATCGGCACGTTTTTGGCAATTGCGTAAACTTCCATGCTATTTCGCCTCCGCCTTGGCCGTGTGCGCGCCGTGCTTCTTGAACGTGCGCGTCAGCGAAAACTCGCCGAGCTTGTGGCCGACCATGTTTTCCGTCACAAACACCGGGTTGAACACCTTGCCGTTGTGGACCGTGAACGTCAGCCCCACGAAATCCGGCGTGATGGTCGAACGCCGCGACCACGTCTTGATCGGCGTCTTTTGGTTCGAACTCTTCGCCTTCTGGATTTTTTCCAGCAGGTGAAAATCGACAAACGGACCTTTTTTTATCGAACGTCCCATAAAATTACTTGGTCTTTATCGGCAACCCGTTCCGGCGAACCACGATAAACCGGTTCGAATGTTTGTATTTGGGCCGCGTCTTGCCGCCCTTGGCCACCTTGCCCCAGGGCGACATCAACTGCTGCCAGCCGCCGCCGGACTTCGACTTGCCGGCGCCACCACCGTTCGGATGGTCCACCGGATTGCGCGCCACGCCGCGGCTGATGCCGCGAATGCCACGATGCCGCGACCGGCCGGCCTTGCCCAAAATCACATTTTCGTGCTCCGTATTGCCGACCTGGCCGATGGTCGCATAGCACTCCTCGTTGAATTTGCGGATTTCACCCGACGGCAGACGCAACTGCGCGTAACCCTCGTCGCGCGACATCAACGTCGCCGCGCCGCCCGCCGAACGGACCAGCTGTCCGCCGTGACCGGGCATGATTTCAATGTTGTGAACCGACAGCCCGATGGGAATGGCTTTGAGCGGCAAGGCATTGCCAACTTCGGGCGGGGCCGCCGGACCGCTGGAGATGGCCGTGCCGACCTTGATGCCCACCGGAGCAATGATATAACGCTTTTCGCCATCCTTGTATTGCAGCAACGCCAGGCGTGCCGAACGCATCGGGTCGTATTCAATCGCCGCGACCGTCGCCTCCACGCCGTGCTTCTGGCGTTTGAAATCCACGAGGCGGATTTTCTGTTTATGGCCGCCGCCAAGTCCGCGCGTGGTCACGCGACCGTAGTGGTTGCGACCACCGGTTTTTTTCCGCGTGATGACCAGCCGCTTTTCCGGCTTGGTCTTCGTAATGTCGCTAAAGTCCGCGATCGTGATGTATCGCGTGGACGGCGTTAGCGGTCTAAATGTCTTGACTGGCATAAAAACAAAGATTTCAGCAGCAACTCTGGGAGTCGGCAGGCCATCATTCCTGTCCCTGCTGGGAATCAGTTATCGGTCTGCAACTGCTGTCCTTTCATCCGGGCGGATCCAGAACCTTCTCCAAGACTGTTTGGACCCTGCTTTTCAGATGAAACGGAGCGCATAAAATATCAAACGCGAGCCCCAGTGCAAGAGGTTTTTTAAAGAATTTTTGGATGCGATTTTACGGCCAAAACCTTTTGAATCCGCTGAATTAACCGCCCCTCGTTCTTCTGTCGCAACTCATGTTCCCAAATTCGCATCACTCTCCACCCCGCCCTGCGCAATGTCCGCGTCACGAAGGCATCACGCGTGGTGTTGCCGGCAATTTTAGCCTGCCAGTAACTTCGATTGCCTTTGGGCATCCGACAGTGCTTTGGACAACCATGCCAGAAGCAGCCATCAACAAAAACTGCGACTTTGTAGCGTGAAAATACGAAGTCCGGCTTTCCACACAAGTTTACACGCCGCCGCCAACCGGTGATTCCATGTTCGCGCATGCGTTTCAACAGAACCATCTCCGTTGCTTTGTTGGCGCTGCTCCTCACCGCGCGCATGATTGCCGAGCGCTTCGCAGGAGAATCCGCCTGCAATTCTCAGGCAGCGCGGTAAATCAAATGTGGCTCACAAAAAAGACTCCGGCACGAGTTTGCTGCGCAGGACAATTCCCGAAAGCCGGTTTCCGTCAATTAGCGTAACGCAGGGTTTGTGTTCGTGCTTTGCTTCGACAATCGCAGCTCGCGTGTAATGGCTGGTGGTTATGAAAACCCCTTTGGCTGTCGTATTCAATGCGCCTCGAAAATTGTTTATCTCAACGCTGCCGACGGCGTGCCGCCAACGTTTTACCTGCGCTTGGACGTGCGACCCTGAGAAAAAGTCGTTCGCTTCGTCAACATAGGCGTTGATGTCAATGCCGCCGTCACCCGATGCCGGAGTGACGGAGACGTTAGTAAAACCGTTGATCTCCATGATCGCTTTGATGAAGTGCTCAAATCTTTGAGGAGAGATTTGCATCAACTGTCCCCGCATGGACTCAGCCTGCAACGGCGACGGCGCAGTCGCCACTGCGTTCGCTTCGACTGGAAGATCGGTTACTTCGCGCTCTAACTCATCGAGCGGGTTTTGCTGACGCGACTCACTGATTACTTTGGCAGAAATTGCGGCGGCTTCTGCGATGGGTACAAACTTCGGTTGAGGATGGATTCGGAACTCAAACAGCCAAACCTTCCGAACTGAACCGCGGCGGTCAAATTGGGTTTCTTGAGAATGCCGGAGAAGTTCCAGCAAACCAAGGAAGCGATAGGTTTGTTTGCCGACATTGACGAAGCCGAAGAACGGAATAGGTATCGCGTATTGTTCCAGCAGCCGCTTGTTTCTCCCCGTTAACTGCTGGTCGCCCTCTCTGCCTTGGGCAGTGTAAGTTAACACGTCGCCTTCAATCCTGTCGCTGTATGGATTCTCAGAACGATTTCTGCCCGCTTCCTCCGCCACCGTCAAAATGGCGACATGCCGCAGGTTCTTCTGTGAATCGACAGAGGGTCGGATGCCGCCAAGATTTTCCAAGGCGAGCGAGAACCGAATCTGGTCGTTCGTGTACAGTTCGCCAACCCGAAATTCTTGAAGCAAGCTCATCTAAGGTTTTAGTCGTTCAAGGCGGTTGTCGGTGGCGGTGACTCACCTTGTTGGACCTTGCGTACCAGCACCTGAAGTTCGTCGATCGTCCTGCGCCCGCAATTGCGATATTTAGCTATCTCGTCATAGGTCAACCCGTGAAGTTCCCCAAGCAACCGAAATTTCTTGAACTCGAAAATGTGCCCAAGTCGCACCGACACGGAAAAACATGACAGAGGTTGCCCTCGCATCTCCTGCGGAATGACAATGGCTTCATCGAATTCACTGTTTGATCTCATCGCTTCTGATGAAAAGCTGGTTGAAAACTGACCGGCCCATGTATTTTGAACAAATTTCCCCGGTTCGACCACTGCCGCGAAACTCTGATCTACTGCGATTTGAACATCACTTTGACAAAGCGCAATCATTTCAGCCAGTTGATTTTGATTTCCTTCTCGATCTCCCTGAATTCCGGGTCGCCGGTCACAAATTCGGCGTTTTTGATCCTGGCCAGCGCCGCGCCAAAGCAGTCGGCGTAGGACATTTTTTTGGTGGCCTTGTAAATGGCGGCTTGATGGGTTTGGGACAGATCGGCCGGAATAATCTCAATGGGCATGGCGGCAATCTCCCTGATCTTCTGCTCGGCGGCGGCTTCGGAAACCTCACGCGCGGTGTTGTAATAAACTTCCCCCCAGTTCACCACGCTCATCAAGAGCTTGTGCCGCTCGGCGGCGGCCTGCTCCAGGATTTTTTCCACGGTTTCCGCCGCCGGCTCATCCTCAAAAAAGGCAATGAGCGCCCAACTGTCCAGGACCTTGGTGGCCATATCACAATTCGCGTTCGCGTTTGCGATCTGCCATCATGGCTTTCATCACGCCCGCACCCTTGAGCGAGCCGCGCAGACTTTTGATGTAGGCGCGGGTGATGGGTTTAAGCAAGATCCCTTCCGGCGTGGCAACGACCGTGGCCTTGGTGCCCTCCTCAATTTCAAATTCCCGGCGCAGGCGGCGGGGAATGACCACCTGCCCCTTGGTTCCAAAATTGACGGTTTCCATTTTGTGAGTCGCAATCATGGCATAAGGTTATACCTACTTGATAAAGTATGTCAAATGTATTTTGTATAACTTTTCAAGTTTGTAACCCATTCAGAACAAAGACCAACCATGATTAATCGGCAAACCGGGCGTAGGTCGCCTTGCGCGGGTCGTGCTCGGGCCGGTGGCAAATCAACGTTTGTACCCATTCGGACAAACGCCGGCCCAGGCGGCGACAGGCTTCGCGTTCGCCGTCATTGCGCGGGCGGCCGGCGCAGATGGCGCCGTAATGCAGCGTCTGCCCCGGGGCCACGTAGTCCGGGATGCCGAAGACGAGTAAACCGTAGTTCATCAGCACGATTTGCAACGCCAGGCAGGTCAGTTCACCGCCGCCGGCGAGCCCGCCGGACGACGTGAAGGCGCAGCCGATTTTGCCTTCGACCTTCGGCCAGAGCGGCTGGACGGTCACGTCCCACCAGCGTTTCATTTCCCAGGCGATGGTGCCCATGTGCGTCGGCGAGCCGGCCGCCACTCCGTCACACCATACCAGATCGTCGGCGGTGGCTTCGGCCACGCTCTTCAGGCGGACTTCGGTGTCGAGAACGGAGGCGGCGCCCTCGACGACAAGGTCGGCCATCATTTTCGTGTGGCCGTCCTGGCTGTGATACAAAACCAAAATGCGCGCCGGGCGGGAATCATCGGATTTCATGGCCTTGATGATGCGCCTGCGCCAAAGTCACCGTCAATGGAGAAGAGAATCGGGTAGTGTCTGAATTTGAATCTCAACCGAAGGCCGGAGCGCGAGTTGTCCCAACTCGCAGCGTTTCCGACATATCCGCCCAGATTTCCCAGAGTCAAACTTCGGGAGTCCTCCGGCATAGCCGGAGGATTTCCTGTGGATTAAATCAAACGAGCAAAATCATGTTTTTCAGAGGTCTCGTCACATGGGAAATGTCCGTAAAAAGGAGTTCGAGCGAAATATGAATACCAAGGCACTCATCAGTTTATTGGCGCTGCTCTGCCTCGCCGGCCAGGGCAGCATTGGCAGAACAGAACCATACGGCCGCAGCAGGACAAGCATTGGCACCGGGCCAAACCCCCAAAGCCATCCCGTGGGACCAAATCGGGGCGAAGGCGGGGGCGAACTATCAGGGCGACGGATTGAGAGTGACGCCGACCGGTCAGGGTACGCGGTTGCATTGCGGGTTTCAACGGCGTTAGACTGCACGCACGTAGGATTATGAAAACTGCGAGCACACGGAACAAAGCAAATCTCGCATCTTTGGCTTCATCCAAGGCTGCCAATACGAACTGTCTGAAAAAGACCCGGCTCCACGCGCAGCATGCGCTCGTCTTGGGATTGATGCTTCAAGGCGGAATGGCCGTCGCGCAAAACCTCGCGACGAATCCCGGCTTTGAAATCGGCGACACGACGGGTTGGTTCGCCTTTGGCCCGTGTACGATATCCGCCCAGGGCAGCCAGGTTCACTCGGGTAATTACGCCGGATTGGTGACAAACCGCACCGACACTTGGAATGGCATCGCCCAATCGTTTCAAGGAGTTCTCCAGGCAGGCCAGACCTACAATATTTCAGTGTGGCTGCTGCTGGCCAGTGGCTCCAGCCAGACCATGGCATTGACGTTGCAGAAGGCGGACGGCAGCGGAACTTCCTATACGTGGATCGCTTCAGGTTCCGTGTCCACGAATAGTTGGGTCCAGTTTGAGGGGCAATACACGTTTGCTCCCACGGGCCCGGTCTCGGTGCTGAATTTGTATGCCGAAGTGCCTTCCAGCTCGAACGCCGCCTATTTTATCGATGACCTCGTGGTGCAGCCGTTAAACACCACCAACGGGTCATGCACTGTGGATTGGACAAATGTCTTCCAGCACATCGACGGCTTTGGCGCGTCCTCGGCCTGGGACGGTAGCTGGACGACCAATCAGGCCGACATGTTCTTTTCGACGAACAGCGGCACGGGAACTTCCGTCGATGGCACGACGAATTTCGCTTTCAACGGTATTGGTCTTTCGCTGTTGCGCAATCACATTGCCCCGACCGGTACACCTTTGGCGAGTGACACACCGTACACGTGGGAAACGACCATTATGCAATGGGCTCAGGCTCGCGGAGCACAGGTTTGGAGCACGCCTTGGACGCCGGCAGCGGGATTCAAAAGCACCAACGACGTGTATGATAGTGATTATGCCACCAACGCACTATGGGGTGGCAGCTTTTGGGGCGGCACTGCCACGAACCTGGCTTATGCCAGCCAATTGGCAAATTATGTGGCCGACATGAAGAACATTTACGGCGTATATCTTTACGCCATTTCCATCCAAAACGAGCCGAACGTGGATATCACCACCTACGAGGCGTGCCAATGGACTGGTGCGCAGATTCATGATTTTGTCACCAACCTTTACAATGCGCTGGTGGCCAAAGGCGTGGGTTCGACCAAAATCATGATTGCAGAATCCGCCTGGTGGAGTTTTGATTTGACTTCCGCATCCATGAATGACGCAACATCCTCGAACGCGGTCGGCATTCTGGCGGCGCATGCTTACGGTTCCAGCGCTTCTCCGGTGAACTCTTATGGCAAACCGTTGTGGGAAACGGAAGTCTCGACCTTTGACTCTTTCGACGGCAGTATTTCCAACGGCCTTTATTGGGCGAATCAAATCCATTCGTTCCTGACTATTGCACAAGTGAACGCGTGGCATTACTGGTGGCTCGCGCCTTGCACCGACAACGAAAGTTTGACCGACAGCAATGGCGTTCCCGCCAAACGCATGTATGTGCTCGGTCAATACAGCCGGTTCGTCCGGCCCGGTTTCTATCGCATCGGCGCAGCAAACAATGGCAACACTTCCGTCAGCGCTTACAAAGACCCGGATTCCGGCGGCTTTGCCATTGTGGCCATCAACAGTAATTCCTGGGATTTCGTTCAAACTTTCAACCTCAGGGGTTTCACTGCGACAAATGTCACTCCCTGGATTACGTCCAGCTCTCTGTCCTTGTCAAATCAGCCGGCGGTGAACATCACGAACGCAACGTTTGCCTACACGCTGCCTGCCATGAGCGTCGTGACTTTTGTTGGCAAAGCGAATGTCACTGTTCCGACACTGGCCATCAATCTCATCGGTTCGCAAATTGGCCTGACGTTCAACGGTTCCGCCGGATGGAATTACACACTTTTGACCTCTCCAAACCTGTCGAATTGGCAGCCTCTTCTTGTCACAAACCCGGCGGCAATGCCGGTAACGTGGTTCGACACGAACTCAATTTCTGCAGCCAGATTTTACCGCGTTCAACTCGGACAGTGACGATCAAATTCCCAGCAGCAGCTTTTGATTTCCTTCAGCGGTGCCGTCATGTCCTGTTTCGTGAGACGCGGGAGTTCGCCATTTGTGAGAGGTTTCTTTTTGATTGTCGGCGGAACTCGCGGGGCACGCAGAAGTTGAGTTGGCGGATTTGCCATCCAACTGCTGCGGATTGAGACAATCCGTGTTCCAGGACAAATTAAGGCACTCCCGAAAATCGAGAAGCAAGCCTCTGGGGCCTTGCTGACAGCCCGTCATTAAACGCTTTCAGTTGTAGGAGATGAGGTAACGAGTCTCAAACTCCCTTAGATGTTTGAAGATGAATTAGAGACTCCTCACGTCGTCTCCTACATGTTCAATGATGGAACTGGGATTGCTTGCTGACCTTCGCGAGGCGTTTTTCCCAGTCGCCCTTGTGCGCCAGCGGGTCGGCGTCCGTGCCCCAGAGTTTTTTCACCATTTCGCGCTGTGGCACGAACGGGCATTTCGCCTTCGGATTTTTGAAAGCCTCCTCCAGTTCGCGCAGGGCCAGTTGCGCGCCGGTCATCACCGCCGTCGGGCCGAATCGCCGGTTCAGCGTGTGCGCCGCGTCGTCGAGCGCGCCCCAGCGTTCGGCATGGGTGCGGCCCCACAACGTCGGCTGCGTGTCCAGCCGCGCCAGATTCCAGAACGCGATGCGGATTTGCCGCACCGGTCTGGCCTGGTCGCCCAGGATGCGCCGGAAAATCACCTTCAACACCGCGTTGATGACCGAATTCTGGAACTGCGGCTCGTGGAACCGGTGCCCGCCGCTGACTTCGGTGAAGTCGTTGAACCGCACCGTCAGCGCCAGTTCGCGGGCCTGCAATTGCTCGCGGCGCAACTGGCCGACCAGGCGCGTCGCCTCGCTTAACGTAAACGTCAGCGCCGCCTCGTAATCCGGCTCGTCGTACGGCAGCGTCGTGTTGCTGGAAATCGTCGTGCGGTCCTTCACTTCGAGCAGCAGCGGCTCGTTCCAGAGGCCGTTGGCAAACAGCCAGAGCTGCTGGCCCCAGATGCCGAACTTCTGCCGGAGCAACGGCGACGGCATTCCGGCCACGTGGCCGAACGTTGTCGCCCCGAGCGCGGCCAGGGCGCGCTGACGGTTTTTGCCGATGCCGGAAAGCTCGCGCACGGACCGATCCCGCAAAAATTCCTTTTCCGAGCCGGTGGGAATTTCGATGAAGCCGGGCTTGGCTGCGTCCGTCGCCAGTTTCGCCAGCCGCGATGAATTGGCCAGGCCGGCGGACACCGGCAGTTTCACTTCGCGCAGGATGCGCTGGCAGATTTCTTTCACGTATTTTTCCGGCGTGGTGTTGCGCCAGACATGGCGGTCCATGGTGGTGAAATCCAGGAAGCCCTCGTCAATCGAGATGGGCACGAGCGTGGGTGAATATTCCTCCAGCACCCGGAACATTTCCGCCGACAACCGGCGGTATTCATCGTAGTGCGGTTTGCAGAGCACGCCGCGCGGACAAAGTTTCTTCGCCTCAAAACACGCCATGCCGGTTTTGATGCCGAATTTTTTGGCCGCGCGATTCGCGGCGATGACGATGCCGTCCCCGCGCCGGCCGCCACCCACCCAGACCGGGCGACCCTGCAATTCGGGATCCAGGGCGATCTCGCAACTGGCGAAGAAGCTGTCACCGTCCACGTGCAGGATGCGGTTGGGCGCTTTTGTGTTCACGGGCAGACTTTAATTGACCCCAAATTCAGTCCATGTCAAATCCTCGTACGGGGCGTGGGACAAAGGCGGTCCAAGCCCCGGAGAAGTTGAGGGAGCCTCTACGATTCCAGAGTGGCGCATCGGGGCCATGGACCTTGTAGCCGCCAATGTGAATTGGCGGACCCGGCTGGCGATGCAGATTCCCGCCGTTTTACAACGGCGGCTAGTACCGGATGGTTCATGGAGCGCCGGCGGTTGGATCAGCAACAGGCCGACGGGGACGCCGGCGCTCCCAGGCGGGAGTCCACTCCCCCCAACAAAAACGGCGCGGCAATTTGCCGCGCCGTCTGCTGTTTCAAATTCAATCCTACGTCAAAACAATCTTGTCGCCTTCCTTGAGGGTCACGATGGCTTTTTTCCAATTCGGGGCCCGGCCGGCCTGGTAGGTGCGCTGGCGACGCAGTTTGCCGCGGACGTTAAGCGTGTTGACCTTGGTGACCTTGACCTTGAACAATTCCTGCACGGCCTGGCGGATTTCCGCCTTGTTGGCGCGCCGGTCGGCCACGATGGTGTATTGATTGTATTTCTCGCCCTGGCGCGTGCCCTTTTCCGTCAGGCGGGCGGTCTTGATGACTTCAAAAGCATTCATGTTATTCCTTGGTCAGACGGGCTTCGACCTTCTCAAACGCGCTCTTGGTGAAGAGCAGCTTGTCGGGCCGCAAAATGTCGTAGGTGTTCAGCGAATCGCTTGTCGTCAAGGTCACGTCGGGGACATTGCGCGAGGCCAGCGTCAGATTTTTGTCCGTGCTGGTGGAAACCAACAGCGTCGTGCCGGTCAACTCCAGCGTGGACATCAGGCCGACAAAATCCTTCGTCTTGGGTGACGCGAGCTTCAATTCGTCCACCACCACCACATCGCCGGCCTTGAGCCGCTCGCTCAACGCCTTGCGCAACGCGAGCTGGCGGGTGCGCTTGGAAACCTTCTTCCCAAAGTCACGGGGCTTGGGTCCAAAAACCACGCCACCACCAACCCACAGCGGCGACTGGAACGAACCGGCGCGGGCGCGGCCCGTGCCCTTCTGCCGCCACGGTTTCTTGTTGGTACCGGTGACTTCGCCGACGTTCTTGGTGCAGGCGGTGCCGCTGCGCTGGGCCGCCTGATAGGCAACCACGACGTCATGCACGGCTTGCGTGCCCTTGCCGTCCTCAACCAGCGGGAACTTCACCTCGAGTTCGCCCGCCTGTTTCCCTTCGATGTTTTTAATGGCAATTTTCATGGCCGGTTAAATTACTTTTTGACTTCCGCAGGTTTGGCTTCGGCCTTCTTCTCGGCGGCGCCCTTCTTCTTCATCGGCGCGGAACTGACCGGCGGTTTCCAGCCCTTGGGCCGTTTCTTGGATTCGCGGATGACCACGTAATCGCCTTCCGCGCCGGGAATCGCGCCCTTGATGAGCAGCAAATTGTCCGCCTCGCGCACCTGGATGACCTCCAGGTTCTGCGTCGTGCGCGTGACCTGCCCCATGTGACCGGGCATCTTCATGCCGCGCATGACCGTGCCGGGGAACAGGCGCTGGCCAATCGCGCCGCTGCGGCGGTGCCAGCCCTTCGCACCGTGCGTCGAATCACCACCGGCAAAGCGATGGCGCTTGACGACACCTTCAAAACCGCGGCCCTTGGTGACGCCAATCGCGTCCACAAAATCGCCGGGCGCGAACAGGGTCGGGCCGACGACGTCGCCGGACTTCACTTCCTTGGAGAAATTCCGGAACTCCTTGATGCGTTTCACCGCCGTCCCGTTTTGCTTCTTGATGTGGCCGAGCAGCGGCTTGGTGACGCGGTGTTCCTTTTGATCGTCGAACCCGAGCTGGACGGCATTGTAACCGTCCTTGCCGGCCTGGGTTTTGACCTGCAGGACGCGGTTGGGGCCGGCGAGCACGACCGTTACGGGAATCAACACCCCGCTGGCGTTGTAAACGCGGGTGCTGCCGAGTTTCTTTCCTAAAAGTCCGAGGGGCATGGTCGTTCTCCTTAAATCTTGATGGTGATGTCCACGCCGGCCGGGAGATTGAGCTTTTTCAATTCATCCACGGTCTTGGCGGTCGGGTCGAGAATGTCAATCAGCCGCTTGTGCGTGCGCTGCTCGAAGGTTTCCTGCGACTTCTTGTCCGCGTGCGGCGACCGTTGGACGGTGAAGCGCTCGATGCGGGTCGGGAGCGGGATGGGCCCGGCGACGCGCGCGCCGGTGCGTTTGACGGTGTCGGCGATTTCGCGCGCCGACTGGTCTATGACGCGATGGTCATAGGCCTTGAGTCGAATTCGAATGCGTTGGGCAGCCATACAAAGAACAATTGTCTGTTAATGGTTTGTTTACATTTTCCGCTTTCCGATTGAAAGCGGGCACGGAGTATAGCAACGAACCCGCCCCGCGCAACAAGTTTTTTGCCGCTATGTCCGGGCCGCCGGTTTCTTGGCCGCCTGGTCCAGAATCGTGTCCAGCACGCTCTTCGGCACCTGTTCGAACGTCAGCGGCTCCATCGAATAGGACGCACGGCCTTTGGACAGCGACCGGATGGCGGTGGCGTAACCGAACATTTCGGCCAGCGGCACCTGCGCATTCACAATCGTCTGGCCCAGCTTGGCTTCGATGTTGACGATGTGGCCGCGGCGGCGGGTGATGTCACCGATCAAATCACCCTGGTATTCGTCGGGCGTGGTGCATTCCACCTTCATGATGGGTTCGAGCAAAATCGGCCCGGCCTTTTTGAAGGCGTCCTTGAACGCAAAGATGCCCGCCATCTTGAACGCCAGTTCGTTCGAATCCACCTCGTGGAACGTGCCGTCCACCACCTGCGCCTTGACGTCAATGATCTGGTAACCGGCATAGACTCCACCCTTGATGGCTTCCTCGATGCCGTCGATGACCGCCGGGATGTATTCCTTGGGGATCGCACCGCCGACAATCTTGTTTTCGACTTCGACGCCCTTGCCCTTTTCGTTGGGCTGAATCTGGATGCAGGCGTGGCCGTATTGACCGCGACCGCCGGACTGGCGGATGAACTTGCCTTCGCCGTCCGCCGGCTTGGTGATGGTTTCGCGATAGGCGATTTGCGGCGCGCCGGTGTTGGCGTCCACCTTGAATTCGCGCTTGAGCCGGTCGCAGATGATTTCCAGATGCAACTCGCCCATGCCTGCGATGATGAGCTGGCCGGTCTCCTCGTTCGTGAAACAGCGGAACGTCGGGTCCTCCTCCGCCAGCCGCTGCAGACCTTCGGACATCTTGTCGCGGTCGGCGCGCGTCTTGGGCTCGACGGCCATGCTGATGACCGGTTCGGGAAACGTCGGCGGTTCGAGCGTCACCTCGAAATCTTCATCGCACAAGGTATCGCCGGTCGTGATGTTGCGCAGGCCGACGAGCGCGGCGATGTCGCCGGCATGGACCTGGCTGATGTCCTTGCGTTCGCTGCCCTGGATGATCATCAGGCGGCTGACGCGTTCGCGTTTACGGGTGCGGGGATTGTAAATCGTGTCGCCCTTCTTGAGCTGGCCGGAATAGACGCGGAAGAACACCAGCTTGCCCGCGTAGGTGTCGGTCCACAGCTTGAACGCCAGCGAGCAGAACTTGTTGCCGTCGCTGGTCTCGACGGTGACTTTGTTCTCGGTGCCCAATTCCATGCCTTCGGCGGGGGGAACGTCAAGCGGTCCCGGCAGATAATCCACCACCGCGTCAATCAACGTCTGCACGCCCTTTTTCTTGAACGCGGAACCGCACAGCACGGGCACCAGTTCAATCTTGCAGGTCAGCCGGCGGATGGCGGCCTTGAGCAATTCCGGCGTGATCGGCTTGTTTTCAATGACGAGTTCCGCAATGGAATCGTCCCTGTTGGAAACGGCGTCAATCAATTCCGCGAGCGCGGCCCGGGCTCGCTCCTGGTGCTCGGCCGGGATGTCCTTCACCTCGTAATTCAGGCCTTCATTGACGACGTCGCCCGGGCCCCAGACGATGGCCTTCTGGTTGACGACATCGATGACGCCGGCGAAATGGTCCTCGGCGCCGATGGGCAGGAAAATGGGATACGCATACGCCTTGAGCTTGTTGCGCATGTCGGCCAGGGCGTTTTCAAAATTTGCGCCGGTGCGGTCCATCTTGTTGACGAACGCGATGCGCGGGACCTTGTATTTGGTCGCCTGGCGCCAGACGGTTTCGGATTGCGGCTGCACGCCGGCCACGCCGCAGAACACGGCCACCGCGCCGTCCAGCACCCGCATGGAGCGCTCGACCTCGGCGGTGAAATCCACGTGACCGGGGGTGTCAATGATGTTGATGCGATGGGCCACGTCCTTGAACGTCTTGTAAATCCCGCTTTCGCCCGGCTTGTTCTGTTTTTGCGTCCAGTAGCAGGTGACGGCGGCGGACGTGATGGTGATGCCGCGTTCGCGTTCCTGCTCCATCCAGTCGGTCACCGTGTTGCCGTCGTCCACGTCGCCGATCTTGTGGATGAGGCCGGTGTAAAAGAGGATGCGCTCGGTCGTGGTGGTCTTGCCCGCGTCGATGTGCGCCGCGATGCCGATGTTGCGCGTGCGCTCGAGGGTGTATTCGCGCCCGGGCGCGTTGACCGATTTCGTTTTGTCTGCGACTGCTTGCATGTCTAATAATTTCTACTTAAGCCTATAAATAACAAAAATGCCCCGGACGTGCAACCGTCGGGGCAATTTCAAACCGATTCTACCAGCGGAAATGGGCGAAGGCCTTGTTGGCCTGGGCCATCTTGTGGACTTCGTCGCGTTTGCGGATGGCGTTCCCCTGCCCTTGATAGGCTTCCAGGATTTCCGCGGCGAGCGCTTCGCGCATGGGCGTGCCCTTGCGGGCGTCCGCAAAATCCACGATCCAGCGCAGGGCCAGCGCCGCCTGCCGGTCCGACGGCACTTCCAGCGGCACCTGATACGTGGCGCCGCCGACGCGGCGGGCCTTGGTTTCGATGCGCGGCTTGGCGTTGTCCACCGCGCGCTGCAAAATTTCCACCGGGTTGCTGGCCGGGTTTTTCTGGGAGATGCTGTCGAAGGCGCCGTAAACAATTCGCTGCGCGGTGCTCTTCTTGCCGCAAATCATGATGGTGTTGACCAGGCGCGATACCAGAACGCTTTGGAACTTTCCGTCCTTGGCAATCGTCCGTCGGGTGGCTTGTCGTCTGCGTGACATGGAATCGGTTAAATGGTTGAATCGTTAATCGGATCAGGCGGCGGGGGCGGCTTCCGCCGGAGCGGCCGCGGCCGCGGCGGGCTTGGAACCGGGCTTCGGACGTTTCACGCCGTACTTCGAGCGGCTGACCCGGCGCTTCTCGACCCCGGCGGCATCGAGCCGGCCGCGGACGATATGATACCGCACGCCCGGCAAATCCTTCACGCGTCCGCCGCGCACCATGACGATGGATTGTTCCTGCAAATTGTGGCCCTCGTCCGGGATGTAGGCGATGATCTCGTAGCCGTTGGTCAGGCGCACCTTGGCCACTTTGCGCATGGCCGAGTTCGGCTTCTTGGGCGTGCGGGTCATGACCTGGATGCACACGCCGCGTCGAAACGGCGAGTTTTCCAAGGCGGGTGACTTGGACTTGTACTTTACTTTGCGGCGACCCTTGCGGATCAACTGGTTGATTGTCGGCATTTCGTCTTAAAAAATGGAACGCAAAATATAGCAAACCAAAACCGGGTTGCAACAACTATTTCGCCTCGATTGTGGAGCACGTCAATTCGATGGAAACCGCGGATGAACACGGATAAAGGAACGGATTTTCTGCGCAAATCTTTCGCATCCGTCCTTCTGTCGTCCTCGATTGCTTCGGTTTCGATTACGAGAACGAGGACGAGGACGATTGGGTTCCGGCGGTTACCGTGCCAGGTTCATCCGTGGTTCAAATGGAATTTCCAGGATGGCATTCACCAGAACAAGGCGGTAAAGGGGACCAACAACAGCCAGAAGGCAAGCAGCGACCAGGCACTGGCAATCAACGCAACAAACCAGCATTCCCCCATCGTCGGCGGCGCCAGGTGCGTCGGGGACGGCACGCGCCGGCATATCTGACAAATCAGCCAGCCCTCCGCCAGCACCACCAGTCCTTCAGCCAGGGCGATGGTAAAATCCCGGAACACCGGTTGCAGCAGCCACACCGCGCACAAGAACACCGGGAATGTCAACAGATGTGTCCCCAGAATCCAAAGGACAAAAAAGCGGGGTCGCCGGAACCGGCGTAACAGCCACGCCACACAAACCGCTTCCAGGAAAATGGCGGCGGCAACGTACATGGCAAGCACGCTGTTCTGGGCTTTCCCGGGGATGATGGCCGGATTGGCATACACGCTGGGCGCAAAGCAGAACAGCAGCGCGGCCAGCAACCCGAGCGAACGCAGGCGGTGATTCAACGTTCGTGGAAATGGCGCTTTCATTTCAACGGTCGGTGTCCATTGGTTATGAACCGCGTTTCACAGGCAAAGGTTTGTAACGTCCGGGGCTTCATTGCAAGCAGTATCTACAGTGGTCCTGCCGCGTTGAATCCGCGCCCTGGCGATTCAAACAAAAAGGGCGTCTGAGCTCGTCAGACGCCCTGCGTGAATGGTTGGGTCCGGCGCTCAGGCCAGCAACGGATTTTCCGCCGCCGGCGGTTCCACCGGCTGTTCCGGCTCCGGCACGTCCTCAATTTCCACCAGCGTCTTGAGCCGCGCCTTGCGGTGAAGGTCAAAGCCGGTGCCGGCCGGGATTATATGGCCCATGATGACGTTTTCCTTGAAGCCGCGCAGGTAATCCACGCGCGACCGCGTGGACGCCTCGGTCAACACGCGGGTCGTGTCCTGGAACGACGCGGCGCTGAGGAAGCTGTCGGTTTCGAGCGACGCCTTGGTGATGCCGAGCAGCACGGGCGAGGCCTCGGCGGGCTTGCCGCCCATCTTGTCCACCCGCTCGTTCTCCTCTTCGAAGTCGAGCTTGTCAATCTGTTCGCCCCACAGGAACTGCGTGTCGCCCGGCTCGGTGATGCGCACCTTGCGGAGCATCTGGCGGACGATGATTTCAATGTGCTTGTCGTTGATGGTCACACCCTGCAGGCGGTAAACCTCCTGCACTTCGCTGACGAGGTGTTCCTGCAATTCCTGCGGTCCGCAGACCTCGAGGATTTCGTGCGGGTCCATCGGGCCTTCGGTCATCTGCTGGCCTTTTTTCACCATGTCGCCCTTGAAAACGATGACGTGTTTGCCGATGGGAATGAGGTGCTCCTCCTCGGCCTGGGTCTTGGGATCCTTGATGAGGATGCAACGCTTGCCGCGCACGCTCGGGCCAAAGTCCGCAATGCCGTCGATCTTGGAAATTTCCGCGGCGTCCTTGGGCCGGCGGGCTTCAAACAACTCGGCCACGCGCGGCAGACCGCCGGTGATGTCCTTGGTCTTGGATTGTTTGCGCGGCGTCTTGGCCAGCAGCGTGCCGGGCACAATCTTGTGGTCCTCGGGCACCACGACGTGCGCGCCGGAGGGAATCGGATAATTCGCCACGATCTCGCCGGCGTCGTCACTGATGGTGATTTGCGGATGCAAATCCTCCTTGTGCTCGATGATGACCATGGCTTCCTGGCCGGTGGTTTCGTCGGTTTCCTGCTTCATCGTCACGCCTTCGATGATGTCGTTGAACTTCACCTTGCCGGCCTTTTCGGAGAGAATCGGCACGTTGTAGGGATCCCACTGCACAAAGGTGTCGCCCTTCTTGA
>JBKQOA010000069.1:0-50810 GCA_052145735.1 Limisphaerales bacterium | reverse complement strand
AAGAAATTCACCACGCATGCCGGAATTGTGCGGCTGCCACTGACATTCACTGATGTCGCCAATACCGCCATAAACTTATATGGTTATGTAACATACTACTGTAAGTAGTGTCTAGTGTCAATGTTTTTTGGCGCGAAATTTATTTACTTCTTATGCAACTGGAAAAAATCGCTCAAATTTCCGGAAGACTGCCTGCCTTGCGAAAAGTTAACCATTGAACAATGCCGGGTTCTTCTGTTAACAACGCACCAGCTTGAATTCCGTGAAATCCCAACGCTGGCTGCGCATCATTCCCGTCGCGCTGATCATGTACACGATTTCGTACGTGGACCGCACGAATGTGGCGCTGGCGCTGGACCCGAAAATTTCGTCCATGATGAAGGATCTGCTCATGGACGACCGGCTGAAAGGCCAGGCGGCGGGCATTTTCTTTCTCGGCTACGTGCTGTTGCAGATTCCCGGCGGTTACCTGGCCGGCCGCTGGAGCCCGAAAAAATTAATCTCCATTTTTCTCGTGTTCTGGGGCGTTTGCGCGGTCGGTTGCGGCCTGGTATCCAGTTTCCGGGAATTTGCCGCGATGCGCTTTCTGCTGGGCGTGGCGGAAAGCGGCGTGTATCCGACAATGCTGGTGCTGCTGGCGAACTGGTTTCCGCGCCCGGAACGCGCCCGCGCGAATGCCTACTGGAACCTGTGCCAGCCGCTCGCGGTCGCCGCGTCCGCCCCGGTCACCGGCTGGCTGCTGGGCGCCTGGGGCTGGCAGACGATGCTCATGGCGGAAGGCGCCCTGCCGTTCCTCTGGCTGCCGGTCTGGCTTTATTTCATCAAGGACCATCCGCGTGACGCGAAATGGATATCGCCCGGGGAAAAGGATTTTCTCGAAGCCACGTTGCAACGCGAAGCCAGGGAACTGGAGCCGGCAAAAAAGATTTCCCTCGGGCGCGCCTTCCTGCAACCGGCGGTTTTCGCCATGCTGGCGGTTTGCTTCCTCTACAACTTCGCTTCCTACGGGTGCAACACGTTCCTGACGGAAGGCATCAAGGGCGGCGGCCACAATTTCACCGGCCTGGAAACCGGCCTGCTGTTCGCCGTGCCTTACGTGTTCACCGCCGTCGTCATGGTGCTCCTCTCGCGGCACTCGGACCGGACGGGCGAGCGCCGCGGTCACGCGGCCTTCATTTATG
This sequence comes from Limisphaerales bacterium, assembly GCA_052145735.1. Classification (GTDB taxonomy): domain Bacteria; phylum Verrucomicrobiota; class Verrucomicrobiia; order Limisphaerales; family UBA11358; genus UBA11358. The sequence goes on along the minus strand of JBKQOA010000069.1, from coordinate 49,629 downwards.
CCGTGAGCGGCACATCGCTCATCGCGAGCGTGTTGCTCAAGGAACATTCCTTTTGGCTATCGTACGCGTTTTTGTGCCTGGCCGTTCCGGGGCCGTTTGCGGGGCTGGCCCCGTTCTTTGCCATTCCCACTGAAACCATGCCGCGCGCGACCGCCGGCGCGGTCATCGGCCTGGTGAATGCGCTCGGCAACGTCGGCGGTTATCTCGGCCCGACCATCGTCGGAGTATTGAAAGGCCGGACCCATGGCATCACCATTCCGTTCGGGGTTTTGGGCGGCGCGCTGCTCGCGGCGGCGGCGCTGTGTCTTTTCCTGCCAAAATCGAAGCAAATTGAGCCGGACAATTTTGCAAAACCGTGACAACTGCGGCTTGCCGGGGGCGTAGGCTGGGCGCATAAAGAACGCCCATGGCTGCGCCCCGCACATCCCGCAAACCGACTTTTTTCTGGCAGGCCGTGTTGATTGTGCTGCCCGTGGCGGTGCTCGCGGTCATCGGTTGGACGTCGCTGCGTCAGGATAAAATCCTGGCCGAACACGACGCCCGGGAACGGGCTCAGCTCATCGCGGATGACCTTCTCCAGAAATTCTCCACGGAACTGACAGCCGCCGGGCCCGGCACGAACGCGGCTTTTTATTTCGAGGTGGATCAGGCCGGCCGGCTGATTTACCCGCCCGCGTGGGATCCACTGCCCACGCCGCAGCCGTTCAATCCGGCAGAGTTGAACGCCGAACAGGCGCGGTTGTGGGCAGCGTTGCAAGCCGCGGATGCCGGCCACCCGAAGGGGGAGGTTGCGGATCAGGCCTTCAAAGAGTTCATGGACTCCACCCCGCCGGAGAATTTTGCGGCGGCAGCCGGCTATGGCCAGGGTTTGCGGCTGATTCAACAGGGAAAACTTCTCGAGGCGGCGGAAGCATTGGAACTGGTAACGGAAAAATATCCGAACGCGATGGGCGAAAGCGGTCTGCCGCTTTGGCCGCTGGCGCAGTTCAAATTGTTCGAGATTCTGCCGCACCCGCAGGGACCCTCGCGTTATGTCATTTATCGCCGCCACGTCACCGCGCGGAACGTCGTCGACCCACCTCTGCTATCCGATGCTCTCAAGCATTTTGTTCCGCTGGACGTGCTCTGCTCCAATATCATTTATCATCCAACGCCGCTGTCACCGTATCTTTTGAACTGTATCCAAGAGGACCTGGACCTGCCGGAAACATTCTGGTCAGCGGGGACATATCACACCGAAAAACTTCAGCGGCGGAAAGAGTATGAAACGGAAAATGTTGTTCGCCTCCGCCCGCCCCGGTCGGACGCTCAGTTGGTCGAGGATTCCGAGTTTGAAAAGTGGCAACACCTCTGGCGGGACCACGAAATAGCGCGCCGATTGTATGCGGCGGCGCGTCCGCGTATGTTCCCAAATGCCCGTCCCGAGTCCCCGGCGTTTCCCCTGGTTTTAGCCGGCACCGGTGCCGGAAATCCAGCCGCCGGCGGCGGGAATCTGCCGTTGAACGCGGATGGAACGGCTACGGACATTTTGTCCGCTAAAATTTGTTGGTTTAAAACGCCAGCGCCGGTGGTTTGCCGGACCTTCAACACCTTTCCGTCGTCAGTCGCGGAACAATCCTGGCTTGCCATTCGTTTCAATGAATCGCCGACCATTCAACGGTTCATCTGCCGCGGCGAATCCGATCTGGGCCTCCGCATCGCGGAACTGGCGGGCGGCGAAAAACAAATGCCCGAATATTTCGGCATTGGAGTCGAAGTGGCGGGAAGGAAAATCAAGGCGTTCGCACCGGACCTCCATCTCTGGGCCATTGGTTACGCCGGCGGCGGGAAGTCCAGCGGCCGGGAGGTCAAAGTGCCGTTGGACACGCTGGCCACCAATGTCCTGGCCTCCGCCATCCAGCCGGACCAGCTCCTGAAGGTGAATGTTTATCTCACCAGCCCGGACAAGCTCTATCAGCGGGAACGCGCCCGCCGGTTTTGGTTTGGAATGCTGGTGGCGGCATCCACCATTGCCGCCCTGGTTGGTTTGATTTCCGCCGGGCGCGCGTTTGCCCGGCAACGGGAATTGAGCGAACTGAAATCCAACTTCGTCTCCAGCGTCTCGCACGAATTGCGCGCGCCCATCGCGTCGGTGCGGCTCATGGCGGAAAACCTGGCGGGTGGCAAAATTCCAGACCCGCCGAAACAAAGGGAATATTTCGGTTTCATCGTGCAGGAATGCCGGCGGCTTACGGCGCTCATCGAGAACGTGCTCGATTTCTCCCGCATTGAGCAGGGGCGCAAACAATACGAGTTCGAGCCGACTGATGTGGTGGCTCTGGTCCAGACTACAATGAAACTGATGGAACCCGGCGCGATGGAGAAAGGGGTGAACCTCGTGTTGGGAACATTCAGCATTCAACATTCGACGTCCAACATCGAACTGGAAATTGACGGCCGGGCGATCCAGCAGGCGCTGGTCAACCTGATTGACAATGCCGTCAAGCATTCGCCAAAAGGCGAAACGGTGACCGTGGAAATGCAAATGCAGATGGTCGAAGGCAGAACGCAGAATTCCTCGGCTTCCTTCAGCCTTCAGCCTTCAGCCTTCAGCCTTTCGGTCAGCGACCATGGCCCGGGCATTCCGTCGGAGGAACACGGAAGGATTTTCGAGCGGTTTTACCGGCGCGGTTCCGAGTTGCGGCGCGAGACGCAAGGTGTTGGAATCGGCCTGAGCATCGTGAAACACATCGTCGAGGCCCACGGCGGGCGGGTGCGCGTGCAGAGCGAGATTGGCAAAGGCAGCCGGTTCACCATCGAATTACCGGTGAGGACAGCATGAATGAACGCATTCTAATCGTCGAAGACGAGGCGCCCATGCGCACGGCGCTGGCCGACCTGCTCGCCGCGGAAGGCTATCGCGTGCTGTCGGCGGTGGACGGCGAGAGCGGCCTCCAGCGCGCCCTCGACGAAAAGCCCGACCTCATCCTGCTCGACATCATGATGCCAAAGCTCGATGGCTTCGCGTTGTGCGCCGAGTTGCGCCGCCTCTCCAGCACCGTGCCCGTGCTCATGCTCACCGCCAAGGGCCAGATCGAGGATCGCGTCGCCGGCCTGGACGCCGGCGCGGACGATTATCTGGTCAAACCCTTCAGCACCGAGGAATTGCTCGCCCGGGTGCGGGCATTGCTGCGGCGGTTTCAACGGCACAGCAAGGCGGCGGAAAAACTGAACCTGGGCGAAATTGAAATTGACCTGGCGCGGCAGACCGCTATGCGCGGCAGAAAACCGATTCACCTGACGGCCAAGGAATTTTCCATGCTGCGGCTGATGGCCGAGGCCGAGGGCGAACCGGTCACGCGCGAACGGTTTCTCGACGTGGTCTGGGGCTACGCCGCGTTCCCGACGACGCGCACCGTGGACAATCACATCGCCAGCCTGCGGGCCAAGCTGGAGCGGGACCCGGAAGAACCGCGCTGGCTCAAGACCGTGCATGGGGTGGGATATCGGCTGGAACTGTAGGAGCCGACGTGAGGAGGGTCATTTTGAGATATGGAAAACGAACAGAAATTTCGGAGCCTCGTTACCTCGGCTCCTACGAAAGAAAGCGATTTTGCAAAAGCGTGACAATTGGTGCCAGCGTGTCTGGCAGCATTTGAACAGGACAAACTATGAAAACAAATTGGCTTGTTGGTTCGGTTCTTCTGGCCGGGGCAATGCTTCTGCGGGCGCAAACAAACGATTTGAGCGCCGCTTTGCGACAGGGATTGTTCGAGGAGGAGGCCAATCGCAATCTCGACGCGGCCATTTCCAACTATCAGACGCTCACCACGCAATTCGACCAGGACCGGCAGATCGCGGCCACGGCGATTTTCCGTTTGGGCGAATGTTACCGCAAGCTCGGCCGGACCAACGACGCGGTCGGCCAATACCAGCGCATCGTCCGCGAGTTTGCCGATCAGCAGACGCTCGTCGCTTTGAGTCAGCAGAATCTCAATGCCCTTCACGCTGTTGTTCCACCTCGATATATCGCCGGGCCGCAACTGCCCGCTCCGGCGGGCACGTTTCAGGAACGGTTGCAGGCCATCATCGCGAAGGCCCCGCCAGGTTCGACCGCAGGAACCAGCGCTGAGTTGGCGGCCAAGGCGGTTGAGCTGGAAGCCGAAGCCGCTCAACTGAGGATGCAGATCGAGCATCTTTCCGGCTTGAATCGGGAGGACGCCCGAGTAGCCGTCCAGCAGAATTTTCCCAACCCGGTGCTGACATCGTTGTTGCAGCAATTGAACGAAGCGGAACAGACATTGGCGACTCTCACCAACGATTACACACTGGACAATCCCCATGTCACCAAAGCTACTACGCTGGTGAACGCCATCAACAGCCAGATTGACGCTCAGGTGGACGGCGTGCTCAAGGGATTGCAGGCCAAAATGGAGGCGGACCTGGACGCGGCCAAGACGCTTCGCGCGCAAGCCGGATCGGTGCCATCCACTCGGTCCGCCGACGTGACGGATGACGAGGCAAAAGAAATCCAGCGGATTCAACAGATGATTCAAAACAGCCCGGATTTGATCAACGCTGAACGCGGCGACGATGCGCCACTGTATGCCGCAGCCGGCAAAGGGCAATTGCGTGTCGCCGGTTTCCTGTTGGATCATGGTGCGAATATCGAAGGGGCAAACCACCATGTGCCCTTGCTCGCGGCGGCCAGAAACGGCAATCGGGCGATGGTCGAACTGCTTTTGAGCCGCGGCGCGGATGTGAACGCAAAAGAAGTGACAGGGCAAACCCCCTTGCACATCGCGGCGAACAAAGGTTTTCAGGCTGTGGTCGAGGTTTTGCTGGCAAACAAAGCTGACGTAAACGCGCAGGATGATTCGGGGAATACGCCGCTGCATCTGACGGCAGGCGATCAGGTGAAAATTATTCAGATGCTTCTGGCAGCGGGCGCAAACCCAAATGCGGAAAACAAAGCGGGACGGACGCCAACGAGCTTTGCCACCGAAAGGGGCTCGCCGGAAATTGTGAAAATGCTTTTGGATGCCAAGGCCGACCCCAACGGTGGAAAGCTCGACGCGCCGCTATTTTGCGCCATCTGGCGAGGCAACACCAACCTGGTTGAACTGCTGCTCCGCGCCGGCGCAAACCCCAATCAGCCGGGAAATGTTGATTGGCAGATACAGGGCAGAGGCTTTGTTTCTCCCCAAGGTGGAACACTCAGTCCGCTGCGGTTCGCCATTCTGCAAAACGAGCCTGAAGTTGTCAACCTGCTCCTCCGGTTCAAGGCCAATCCAAACGCCTATGACGGTTGGGGCGGACAACCCTTCATTTTCAATGCGCTGTCGCATCTCGACATTTTGAAAGCCCTGCTGGATGCCGGCGCGGACCCAAACCGTCCGGACAGAATTCAGCCAAACAATATTGCCGAGCAGGGCGAGTCTCCTTTGATGTCGGTGGTGGGAAACAGTTTTTTTGAAACGGCGGATGGTAACCTGGCCGCTGCCAAACTGCTGATTGACCATGGCGCAAATCCCAACTTCAAGAATCGGTACGGCAAGACGGCTTTGCATTGGGCGGTCAGTGTGGGCAACCTTGAACTGGTCAAACTGCTGTTGGATAACAAGGCTAATCCAAACGCCGAGGACAACTATGGCATTACACCGCTGGCCGTCGCCAAGGCAGACCAGAATAATGGTGTTGGAACAGCCGCAGGGCCGCTTCGGAGCGCGACCGGCGCGGACATTGCCGATTTGCTCCGCAGCCACGGCGCCCTGGACAATCTACCGCATTGGGATTGCATCACCGTCAGCCGTCCTTCGGCCAGTTATTCGAAAACGGTTTTTCAAAAAGGAACCAACGACTGGAACCGGTTCACCCTGTTGGAAACGCTTTTGAATTTCTACCCGGAGCAATCCTTCCATCAACCTCGCTTCAGCGGCAGCACCGATTCGGAGATTTCCCTGCCGTTTCCTGATTTGAAACGCTTGACGATCATCCGCCACCGGCAAAACACCACCAACGAAACGCGCATCAAGGTGGATTTGCTCAATGCCACCAATGGCATCGACTGTTCCCGGGACGTGCCGCTGGAATTCGGCGATGTGGTGGAGATCCCGGAACGTGAACACGCTTTGGGAGACCAACCCATAGGACTGACCGACAGCCAGCGCGACGCCATTGTAAATGGTCTGAAAGGGAGCGTCCGCCTGGAGGTGCAAGGTGGGAATGTGGAATTACCGGTGTTTCCAAACAACAGTGCTCTGATTGGCTCTGTGCTCAACCGCCCGGAAGCTCAAGATGTTTTGCTGTCCTCGTCCGATCTTTCACGCGTGAAAATCACCCGGCATGATCCGGTGACCGGCAAAAAGCGCGAATGGATCCTGGATTGCAGCCACCTGAGCAAGAAATCCAACCCGCTGTTTTTCCCGCGTCAAAACGACGATCCGCATTACAACGCGCCCGACCTCTGGCTGCGCGACGGCGATGTGATTGAAGTGCCGGAAAAGTAGGATCATCGGGGTTTGTGGCGGCGGACATCCTTGCCTGCCGTAGAGCCGGAGCCTCCAGCCCGGCGGAATAAAACATTCGACCAAGCCAACGGCTTGAATGGTTTCAACCGTCCTGTCCTTTCAACCCCAATCCGGGTGGCAGGATGCCACCCTCTCCGGCAGCCAGGATGGCTGCCACTACTTCCGATAAACGTTCACGCGGGCGGGCGGGAAGTTGAGCCAGACGATTTTCGAGGCGTGCAGCTGGAATTGCGCGGAGCCGCGCGGATGGCCGTTGCCGATGTGGTAGCTGTATTGCACCCATTTGCCGGACGGGGCGAGAATCAGACGGATTTTTTCAGCCAGCGCCTCCGCCCGTTCGGGGGCAAAGTTCAGCAGCGGCAGGCTGGAGATGACGGCGCCGACGGACTCGATCGGTTCGCCGCGATCCAGCAGCAGATCGTCCAGATGCCAGGCGTCGCCGGTGATGATATGGGCGCTGGGAAAACGTTTGCGGAGCAGGCGCGCCATTTTCGGGTTCTTTTCGATGGCCACCAGCCGGTCCTCACGCAGACCGCGCCCGATCAACGCCGCGGTGACGGCACCGGTGCCGGGGCCGAGTTCGAGCACGTAACTTTCCGGGTCGGACGGCAGCCAGTGCGCCATGGCGGCGGCAAGCTTGGGGGAGCTGGGCGTGACGGAGCCGGTCCGTTGCGGATCGGCAAACCATTCCCGCAGGAACAAACCCGAGTCGGCCAGCGCCGCGATTATTTTTTTAGCCATTACAATTTCCGTCTCGATGATTTTCAGACGATAGAATACCCCAATCGCGCCATAACACCACAGCAAATTTCAGTTTTGGGAACTCTTCGGCGTTTCCCTCGACGTGGTGCTATCGGCGATTTTTTCACGGGCGGCATCGCGACGGGTGGACCAGTCGTCCCAGCTGCGTTCCCACGCTTCGCCGGTGAAATTCGTCCGGGCCGCCGGCCAGAGGGCGTCCAGCTTTTTCAATTCGTTGCGGGCGGCTTCGCGGTCCTTCCATTGCCAGTACGATTCGACGAGGTTCAAATGGTTTTCGGGATAATCCGGCGCCAGTTTGGCGGCGTGTTCCAGCCAGTCGCGCGCCTTATGCCGGCTGCCGATGCTCACCGGCCAGCCGGGCGCGTCCCGATAGAGCAGGCCGAGACAACGCGCGGCGCCGGCGCAATCGAAATGTTCGTCCAGGTCGTACGCCGTTTTGAACTCGCGCTCCATCTCCCGCACCATCTTGTAGGCGGCCAGGTTTCTTTTGGTGTCGGCCAGCTGGCCGAGTTCAATGGCCAGGTAATAATGTGCCGGGGCCGAATTGGATTCGCGGGCGAGCGATTGCCGGCAGGCGGCGATACCCTGGCCGGCGAGTTCGGCGCGCCCGGCATTGTTCGTGGCAAAATCATCGAGCTCAAAACACGCGCGGGCAAACTGCCAGGCGGCAACGGGATCATTGGTATGAGATTGGAATTGCGTTTGCGCGCGATGGAATTCCGCCTCCGCGCGGGCGGCGAAGACCGGGTGGCGCGTTTCGCCGGCGAAAATGGCTCCTCCGGCGACGAACAGGAGCAGCAGGGCCGCCCACCGGCACTGAACGGAGTGCCGACGACTGGGATTAAGGATTTCCATCTTTGGAATTAAAAGTTGCCATCGCATCCGGCTGATTTATACTGGGCAGGTGAGATTAGATTGGAAATTACCGTGGCTGGCAATACTGATGACGCTGGCGCTGTTCGGCACCGGCTGTTCCGGCATCAACGCCGGCGGCAGCGCTTCGCCCGCCTCGTTTTTCCTCCCGGGGCTGATGAAGGCCGACCCGCCGGCGGCAACCCCATCGCCGGTGGCGGCGGCCCCGTCCCTGCAACTTGCCCTGGCCCGATAATCCTATGCGATTTCCCTTTGCCCTGACCCAGAAAATTGCCAGCCACATCATCAAGCATAAGCTGCGCAAAACGGCCAGATTTGCGATGGTGTTGCAGCTCGAACCGCTGCACACGTGCAATCTCACCTGCACCGGCTGCGGCCGCATCCGCGAATATTCCACGTCGCTCAAGGACATGGTGCCGCTGGAAAAGTGCCTCGAAGCGGCAATGGAATGCGACGCGCCCATGGTGAGCATTTGCGGCGGCGAACCGCTGATTTATCCGAAGATCGAGGAACTCGTTGCCGGCCTGCTCGCGCAAGGCCGCGTCATTTACATCTGCACGAACGCCATGTTCATGCGGAAGAAAATGAAGGATTACCTCGCGGCGATCTATTCGCCGGCCGTGGAACCGCAAATCCAAAAGTTGCTCGACGAAAAGTTGATTTCCGACAAGGACGCCGAGACGATCCGCAAGTCCACCGCGGCGGCGCGCGCGAAAGCCGTCATCCGTCCCACGAAATGGATGTATTGGAACGTCCACGTGGACGGTCTCGAATTCACGCACGACCTCATTGTCGAGCGCGAAGGCGTGTTCAAGGAATGTGTCGAGGCCATCAAGATGGCGAAGATCCTCGGCTACCAGGTGGCCACCAACACGACCGTTTACAAGGAGACCGACATCCAGGAGATCGAGGACATGTTCAAGTTCCTCAGCTCGCTGGAGGTGGATGGCCACACGATTTCGCCCGGCTACGAATATGACGCGGCGAAGAAGGACATGGTTTCGCGTCTGGGCAAACAGCCCGAGGATTTCTTCCTCACCCGCAAAATGACGCGGCAGAAGTTCGCGAAGATTCTCGACTGGGGCAAGGCGTTCACCATTTTTGGCACGGTGCCGTATCAGGAATTCCTCGCCGGCAAACGCGAACTGACCTGCACCGCCTGGGCGATTCCGACCTACAACGTCAAGGGCTGGAAGGCGCCGTGCTACCTGATGACCGATGGCCATTACCCGGGCTACCAGGAAATGCTGGCGAAGGTGGACTGGGAAAAATACGGCGTCGTGGACGGGGTGGCGCGCGACCCGCGTTGCGAAAACTGCATGGTCCATTGCGGCTACGACCCCAGCGGCGCGCTCGGCACGAATTACCAGGCCGGCGACAACTGGAAAAACATCAAATACAATTTCGGGGCCAAGCCGAAACCGTACCCGGCCTCGCCCGAACTCGCCCGGCGCGCTTTCAACGGTGTCACCATCGGCAAAGGCCATCTCGCCGAGGCGAAGGCCGCCATCAACTCGCCCGCCGCCGGCGCGCGCGGCGCGTTTTCGCGCAAGGAAGAGGAGCACCAGTCGCATGAGGCTCGTGTCAGCACGGTCTGCGGCACCAGTGACACGTCCGAGCGCGATGATTTGCTGGCGAAGATCAAGGACGCGAAGAAGCCGGAATAAGCTTTTTCGCCAGGAACAAGGAAATGGTTGGAATTCAAATGAGCAAGACACTCTATCTTACACCCCCGAGTTTTGACGGTTTTGATGGCGGCGCCGGGGCGCGCTACCAGACGGTGCGCGAAGTCACCAGCTACTGGTATCCGACGTGGCTAGCGCAGCCGGCCGCGCTCACGCCGGATTCCAAGCTGCTCGATTGCCCGCCGCACAACATCGGCAAGGAGGAATGCCTCCGGATAGCCAGGGATTTTGACCATGTCATCATCCATACCAGCACGCCGTCGCTGAAAAACGATTGCAAGGTGGCCGAGGCCATCAAACAGCAGAAGCCGGAAACGAAAATCGGTTTTGTCGGGGCGCATGCCGCCGTGCTGCCTACCGAAACGCTCAAGGCATCCACAGCCATTGACTGGGTCGGCCGCAAGGAATTTGATTACACCTGCAAGGAAGTCGCCGAAGGATGCGACCTCGCGACCATCGCCGGGCTTTCCTACAAGGACAAGGACGGCAAGATCAAACACAATCCCGAGCGCGCGTTGATTGAAAACCTCGACAGCCTCCCGTGGATGGCGGACATCTATCGCCGCGACGTGGACGTGCAGAAATATTACAACGGCTACCTCAACCATCCGTACATGAGCCTGTACACCGGACGCGGCTGCCCGGCGCAATGCACCTTCTGCCTCTGGCCGCAGACCATCGGCGGACACAAATACCGCGTCCGCTCGGCGCAAAATGTCGCCGACGAAATGGCCTATCTCAAAAAACTGTTCCCCGAGGTAAAGGAATATTTTTTCGACGACGACACCTTCACGGCCAACCTGCCGCGCGCGCGGGAGATTGCCAAAAAGATCGCCCCGCTCGGCCTCACCTGGTCGTGCAACAGCCGGGCGAACCTCGATTACGACAACATCAAGCTGCTCAAGGACAACGGCCTGCGCCTTTTCCTGGTCGGCTATGAAAGCGGCAATGACGAAATTCTCAGGAATATCAAGAAAGGTGTGACGACGGACGAGATGCGCCGGTTCACCAAGGCCTGTAATCAGGCGGGCGTGATCATTCACGGCACATTCATCCTCGGCCTGCCGGTGGAAACGAAGGAAACCATCCAGCAGACGCTGGATTTCGCGAAGGAACTCGACGTGTTCAGCATCCAGGTCAGCCTCGCCGCGCCGTATCCCGGCACGGAACTGTACGAGCAGGCCCGTCAGAACGGCTGGTTCGCGAAGAAGGAGAAGACCGATCTCCTGGGCGGGGAAGGCTACCAGAGCAGCACCATCGAATATCCCGGCCTGAGCAAGGAAATGATTTTCGAGGAAGTGGACCGCTTCTACCGCGCCTACTACTTCCGCCCGAAACCGATCCTGCGCATCGTCAAGACCATGCTGGAGGACAAGGACGTGCTGGTCCGGCGCGTGCGCGAAGGCTTTGAATTTTTCAAGGGCCTGCGCCAGCGCAAGGTTGTCGCCGCCGCTGCCCAAACCACTCTGGTGTAACCGAAGCGCGGCATGCGTATGGGGGCAAGCATCAAAAGCCGGCTGATGCCGCTGTCGGAAAGAGAGCGAACGAGGGTCAATGGACGCAGTTTAGCCCTCGTTTGAGGAGGCGGATTAGACTGCGGCGACAGGGGTGGCGGAGGTTTTTATTATCGAGGTGACTGGCCTTTCAACCGATAAAACCGGCTTGGCGAGGAAAGGTCGACAGCTACCGGAATGGTCAATGTACTGCCGGTTCCGGCGTTGGTGGAGAGATCGATCCACGTAGCTGGCGATGGCAGATTCGTGGCCTGCTCGAGCACGTAATCCATACCGGACTCGGATTGGGTTTGTATCGTGAAATTCGTGCCACTTCCCGCGCCCAGTACGATCTGAGGCGAGGCCGGGCTCATGTCGCCACAAATGACCCCCCGACCGGAGGTGCCGACATAGAGGCGCCCGTATACTTTCGGATCCCCGGCCAAGCTCCAAATCCAACCGTATTGATGCTGGTCGTCGTTGACGCGGGTCCAGTCCGCTCCTTGGTCGTCGGACCGGAAGAGACCGTAGATGCCACCGATCGTGCCGGCAATAAAGACCGCAGGATAGTTTTGAGAAGGAGCTGCTTTGCCGAAAGCCACCAGGTTTGCGCCAGCCACGGTATTGACCACGACGAAGCTCACGCCGGAGTTGGTTGAGCGATAAAGGCCGCCATCACCGCCGGCCAGCCACAGGTGTCCTTCGTTGCCGAACACCGCCTTCACACTTCCCGGGTATAATGCCCCGGTGGGGAATGTCGGCAATCCGGTTACGGTCATGGCAAAGTTTGTTCCGCCGTTGGTGCTGACATAAAACACGCCGTTCGCACCGTCATAAGCATAAAACTTCGCCGGGTTCACCCGGTCGGCGACCACCTTCAATCCGGCGGCAATTCCAGCACTCGCGGTCCATGAGGTGCCATGATTGATGGAGAAGAACGTTCCGGCTCCGGGGGGTGTCCAGACAATCCGGCTGCCGTCGGCAGCAATGGCGATGGTGCCACCGGACGTGCTCCCGGGAGCCGTCAACCCCGGCGGTTGCGTGGAGAACTGGCTCCAAGTCAGCCCTCCATCGAGCGAATACGAACCGTACGTGCCGGTTTCCCCATACGCCAGACTGTGGCACCGCACCAAAAGGTTTGGATTCTGTTCGGCAAAATCGATGGCGTAGTTGCTGCCATGAGCCGGCCGAAAAGTTCCGTTCGTGGGCGAAACCCCAATGTTGTCATGCCGGAATCCGCCTTCGTCCATGATGGCGCTGTATAAAGACGGACCTGACGGCGGGCTCGCCATGTCCATGACAACGGTTTCCTCGATTCCCAGGTCTTCGAACGACCACGTAACCGGTTGTCCCCGGTCCGCATTCGTCAGATTTTCCGTGATGAGAACACCGTATCCATCCAGACATACTGCTTGATTGCGGTTGAAAGGATTGATTTGAACGTCGGAAAACCAGCACGGATTGTACTGTTGATGATAAGGAGCCTGGGAAAAGTCCAGGATGGCGTTGCTCATGATTGGCTTCCAGGAAGCGCCTCCGTTGGTGCTGCGGTAGAGTTCATCCTTGGGGTACCAACGACCGACGGTGCCGACCAGCAAACAGTTCGTGTTTTCCTTGTCCACGCAAACACCGCCAAAACCGTAACTCCCGGTGGGTGGCGAAATGTTCATCCAGGTCCCGGCACCGAGATTATATTTGTAAACGGCCCCACTGGTGGGACTGCCCGGATTCTGGCCGCTGGCATTGCCATAAGACACATAGAACACTCCCGGGGAAAGTGCGAAGCGCATGGGATCCAGCCCCATCGGCTGTCCGGCGGGAGCATTCCACGTCCCGCCCCCATCCGTGCTCACATAGATCCGATTGGCCGTGTCCATCACCCCTACGATGATCCTTTGCGTCATCGTGCCGGGCAGGGAACTGGTCGGGTCCAGGCATGCAAAATTGAGATTGGTGGGGCTTAAGGAAGTGACCCGGTTCCACGTTGCGCCCGAGTCGCTGCTTTTCCACAGGCCGTTCATGGTCGTGCCCAGGAACAGGGTCGAGGGGAGATTGGGGTCCACTTGCAGTCGTTCGCCGGTATAATGTCCGACATCGTTGCCGCCGAGTTTCACGGACAGGTTGACCTGGGTCCACGAATTGCCCCGGTTGGTTGAAATCAGAAGGGCGCCGTTGCCGGCCCACGAGGCGGTGTAGGAGCCGACGGCGCTGTAAAGGCGGTCGGGGTTGGCCGGGTCGGTGGCCAGACTTTCGACGCCAGCAAACTGCCACTGGTCCAGTCCGATAAAATCCGTCAGTGGTATCCACTGCCGGGTGATCGGATTCCAGCGGTACGGCCCGCCAACATTTACCCGGACATACAGGACGTTTGATTGATTCTGGTTGTAAACAATGCCCGTAGCGAACCCCCCGCCGATGATCTGAACATTACGCCAAAATGTATAACCCGCGCCGGCCCGGACGGTTAACATGGAAACTGCCGCGATCAGGATGCACGCGAAAATGAATTTTCCCCGGCCAAAATCTCTTTTTGACACGTTATGACAGGTACCAACGGCTGGAAAACGAGTCAATGAGAATCCAGCCACGATTCTCAATGCAAACATTGTTCGAGTTGACTCAAAAGTCGGTGTTACCCAAAGTTCCCCTTGACCATTGGCAGCGAAGGCCGACGGGGCCCGGTGGCAGTCCGCCGGTTCATGGCTTTATCTGATCGTGGCGGGGTCGCTGGTGGGTTACACCTGTTACGTGTGGTTGCTGCACGCCACCACGCCCGCGCGCGTGGCGACCTATGCGTACGTGAACCCGTTCGTTGCCGTGCTGCTCGGTTACACCATTGGCTGCGAAACGTTCTCGCACGAACTGTTGGTGGCGGGCGGGTTGATCATTCTGGCCGTCGCATTGATTGTCCGTGGCGGGACACGTCAGGCGGCCGCAGAAACCCCAAGCGAAGAGGTGGGGCAGGAAAAACGGATGAGAGTTGAAGGTCGTTGATTGAGGGCGCGAACAAGCCGAGATTGGTGTGAAACGGATTTGATTCTTCATTTTTAATGCGGCATGCTGCCGGTGTTGTGAGCATTCCCAAACATCGCAAGGCGATTGACCGGCTGGACGCGCAAATCGTCCGGCTGCTCAACGAGCGCACAAAACACGTGCTCGCCATCGGCGACATGAAGCTCAAGGCCGGCGAGGAAATTTATGCGCCGCATCGTGAACGCGCCGTGTTCGAGCGCATTTGCGAACTCAACCAGGGGCCGATGACCGAGGACCAGTTGCGCGCCGTTTATCGCGAGATCATGTCCAGCGCGCTGGCCCTGGAAAAGACGATGACCATCGCCTATCTCGGGCCGGAGGCGACGTTCACGCACCAGGCGGCCATCCAAAAATTCGGCTCCAGCCTCCGTTACGCTTCGCAAAAAACCATTGCCGACGTGTTCGCTGAGGTCAGCAAGACCCGCGCGGATTACGGCGTCGTGCCGGTCGAGAACACCACCGAAGGTGTGGTCACGCACACGCTCGACATGTTTGTGGACAGCGACTTGAAAATCGTGGCGCAGATTGTCCTGCCCATCCAGTATTGTCTGGCCGGCCACGGCAAGGGTGACGACATTCAACGCCTGTATGCGCATCCCCAGGCCCTGGCCCAGTGCCGGTCGTGGGTGCAAAAAAACCTGCCGCGCGCGGAAATCCTGGAGACCTCCTCCAACGCGCGTTCGGCCGAACTGGTGGCCCATCCGACGCTCAAGCGCGGCAAACTTCGCGGGAAGGTGGCGGCCATCACGGGCATCCTCGCGGCGGAGAAATACGGTCTGGACCTGCTGGAACAGGACATCCAGGACAACGCCGCCAATGCCACCCGCTTTCTCGTGCTCGGCCGCCAGTGCAGCCCGCCCACCGGCGACGACCGCAGCAGCCTGTTGATCAGCGTGGCCGACAAAGCCGGCGCGCTGCACGAGGCGATTGCCGCCTTCCGCCGCTATAAAATCAACATGACGAAGATTGAATCGCGCCCGAGCAAGCGCAAGGCGTGGGAATATTTCTTTTTCATTGATTGCGACGGCCACGTGCAGGATCGCAAGGTCATCAAGGCCATTCAGGACCTTGGCCGGCATTGCAACTTCGTCAAAGTCCTCGGCTCGTATCCGAACACGGAGTAGTTTCAACCCCTCAAACGATGTGCGCCACTTGAGCCGGGCGTGAAGCTCGTGTAACTTGTCACTGCATAACCAGACCGTATGTCCAACAATTTTGGGAATGCCTTTTTGAAGAAGCCGGTGCCAAAGGGCGGCCCGGCCCTGCCGCCAAAAAGCGGTCCGGTCATGCCTGAAAGGGCTTCCGGCATGGCGGCTCCGGCGCAAAACCCGGCGGAACGCCGGCAGACTTACAGCCGGGTCTTCCGCTGGCGCTTGCCGGACGGCCAGACCCAGGTGCCGGACAAGGTTGAGATCGTTGGCACGTTCACCAGCTGGGCGAAGGTGCCGCTGAAGCGGGACGGTGTGCTCGACGCCTGGCACATCACCCTGCACCACCTACAGTGCGGTCGCATGCATCATTACATGCTGCTCGTGGACGGCCAGCCGGTCCGCGACAAGCATTGCGACGGCCTGGCCGTGCCCCACGGTCCGCAGGAGGAGAAATATCAACTGATGACCGACCGGGGGCCGCGCGTGTTGATGCTCTTCGCCCAGACGAAGTAGTTTCGGCGTGTCGAAGTAGAATTGGCGCATCGGTGAGGCGTGTCACTCCGTGCGCATACCCATTGTTGTCCGGATGGGCGGCGGGCAGGGGACTTCGATGAATCGCGAGCAGGCTGCCCGCCCGACCAGGGCATTTTTTGCTTCCCAAAGTTCAAGGATGTGCTAGGATGGCACCATGGAGTCGCAGGAGATTACCAACGATTTTTTCATCTGGGGAATTGACGACGCTCCTTATGGCCCTGTGGCACTTGCGGTGTTGATTGACTGGGTCAAGGACGAGCGCGTCCTGGCCGACACCTGGGTCTTCGCGCGTCCGGACGGCAGCTGGCGGCGGGCGGCGGAAATCCCCGAACTTCAGGCGCACTTCAACCGGGAAATTTTCCCCGCTTCCACCTCGGTTGCCGGTTCGGGCATCAAACCCGGCTCGCTGCGGCGCATCAAAATCCTGGCCCAACTGAACGATGCGCAGCTGGATCGACTGACTGAATTCATGGAAGTGCACAAGGTGCCGCAATGGATGGCGGTGGTGAAAAAGGGCGACGCGGGCGACGGCATGTACTTCATCCTGCAAGGCGAATTGCGGGCGCGGGTGATGGTCGGGGAAAAAGAGACCATCCTGGCCACGTTCGGCCCCGGCGATTTCTTCGGCGACATGTCGCTGTTCGATCGCGGGCCCCGGTCAGCGGATGTCATTGCCAATGCGGACAGCGTCGTGCTGAAAATGACCGACGTGGCGTTTGACCGGCTCACCCGCGAAGCGCCCGCGCTGGCCACGCCCTTTTTGCAGGCCACGGCCCGAACATTGGCCGCCCGGATTCGCGCCGACAACCAGCGTCTGGACCGGGTGACCCAGCAGTTTCAGGCCAGCACCTGATTTTTACTTCAAGGCAGCGAAGGTGGGTTGCGCGTTTTGCTCCGGACTGTCCAGCGCAACGGTTGTTTCCTCCAATTTGAATTCACCGGTGAGTTGAATGTCGCGCGAAGAGCTGGCGACCAGGATTTTGTAGGCGCCCCTGTCCGCCACCCAGCCTTTTTTGTCCGGGTCGTAATGGGCAAAGGCGCTCCGGTCGAGGGCGATGGAAACCTTCTGTTTTTCTCCCGGTTGCAACGACACCTTCTTGAAACCTTTCAGTTCCTTGAGCGGCCGCGGCACGCTCGGGCTGACTTCCTGCACATAGACCTGCGCCACTTCGGCTCCGGCGCGGTCGCCGGTGTTGGCGAGTTCGAATTCGACTGTCACGGGCAACCGCGACGCATTCTGGCCGGGTACGGGGTTGAGATCCGAATACTTGAACTGCGTGTAGGAAAGTCCGTAGCCGAACGGAAACAGCGGAGTGATGTCCCTGGTGTCATACCACCGGTAACCGACGAGGAGGCCCTCCTTGTATTTCACAGTGCCCTTTTTGCCCGGATAGGCTTCGAGCGCGTGCGCCGGTGAATCCGCCAGCCGCTTCGGGAACGTGCAGGGCAGCTTGCCGGACGGATTCACGTCGCCAAACAGGACGCGCGCCAGGGCGTTGCCGCCTTCGATTCCCGGATACCAGACATAGAGCAAAGCGGGCACTTGTGAAAGCCACGCATCCATTTCCACGGCCCCGCCGCCGTATAAAACGACGACCGTTTTGGGATTGGCCTGCACGACTTCCTGAATCAACTTGTCCTGACCGGCGGGTAACTTGAGGTCTTTTCGGTCCGCGCCTTCGGTATCGTAACCGCCTTTATGGTTCAGTCCACCGACATAAATCACCACATCGGCGGCTTTGGCGGCCGCAACGGCTTCGGCAATCAATTTGGATTCAGGAACCACCGGAGACACGACTTCCTCGCCGCCATCGGGCCGGTAGTCCGGCCGTCCCGAACCCACCGGCGGATTGTAACCCTGGGCATAAATGATCTTCACCTTGCCGCCGAGATAATTGCTGATGCCTTCCAGGGCGGTGATTTCGTATGGCGATTTGATCCGCGCGGAACCGCCCCCGTGGGCGAATCGAGCCACCGCGTTGGCCCCGATGACGGCAATGGTTTTGATTTGGCCCGGATTCAGCGGAAGCGATTTTTCATTTTTCAACAGCACAAAGGATTCTTCGGCGATTTTGCGGGCGATTTCCTGGTGCGCCGGGGTGCTCAATTCGGTTGACGGCGCCGCATTCGTGGCCGGCGGCGCGGCTGGATCGTGAATCAGATTCAATTGAAACATTACGTACAGGTGCCGGCGCACCATTTCGTCCAACATGGACACGGGGTATTTACCGGACTTCAATCCCTTCAGAAAAGGTTCGGCCAGGTAATACTTGTCGTAGTCCCGATCGCTCCCCATTTCGATGTCCAGACCGTTGCGCACGGCCAGATCCGTGTGGTGCACGCCGCCCCAGTCGGACACGACGAAGCCTTTGAACCCCCATTCGCCTTTGAGAATCCCGTTCAGCAAATGCTCGTTCTCGCAGCAAAACTGGCCGTTGACCTGATTGTAGGCTCCCATGACGGTCAGCACCCCCGCTTCCTGCACCGACGCGCGAAAGGCCGGCAGATAGATTTCCCGCAACGTCCGCTCATCAATGATTTCATTGATTGAGCGGCGCTGATATTCCTGGCTGTTCGCGGCATAATGTTTGGCGCAGGACGAAACCCCCTGGGCCTGTTCGCCCTTGATATAATTGACCGCGATGCGCGACGCCAGAAACGGGTCCTCGCCCGTATATTCAAAATTGCGGCCGCACAACGGCGTGCGCTGGATGTTCATGGCCGGCCCAAGCATGATGTCCTTGCCGCGCTGCCTGGCTTCCTGGCCGATGACCGAGCCGAAAGCCACGGCCAGGTCGGGATTCCACGTGGCCGCCAGGCCCAGCGTCCCGGGCATGGCCGTGGCAAAGTCGTCCTTGTGGTTGAGAATGACCCCGTGTTCACCGACCTCCTCGCGCACCCCCAGCGGGCCGTCATCCATTGTCAAATCGGGAATGCCCAGCCGCGGAACGCCCGCCGTCGAAAAATGGGTGTTGGCGTGGACCAGTGAAACTTTTTCCTCCAGGGTGAGCCGCGAAAGCAAATCCTCCACGCGCGCGCCGACGGGTTTGGTATTGTCAATATAGAGCGGATGCTCCCGGGCTTGGGCGGTTTTCAAAATCGTCATGGTAAAAAGCAAGAAGGCACAGTGTTTGATTTCCGGAACCAGACTCATAATTTTCCTGTTTGTTTTCCAATTGTAAGCAAAAACCTTGTCGTCGATTGGTGGTGTGGGTCATCACTTACAAAAATCCCGGCGGGTTGGCCAGTGATTTTTCACAATTGAAAGACGGTTGAATCCGCGCCGGGCTCCTGACACACTCACGGGCATGAGCCATCTCGCCCAGGCCCGCAAAGTGTTCGACATCGAACTCGCCGCGCTCAAGGCCGTGCGCAAACAGCTTGACGCGTCGTTTGATCGCGCGGTGGAAGGGATTGTCGGGGCGGTGAAACAGCGCGGCAAGATTGTCGTCGTCGGCATCGGCAAATCCGGCAACATCGGTCAGAAAATCGCCGCCACGCTCACCAGCACCGGTTCCACCAGCGTCGCGCTCAACAGCGTGGACGCGCTGCACGGCGACCTGGGCATTGTCAATGACGGCGATGTGATTCTGGCGTTGAGCTATTCGGGCGAGTCGGACGAATTGCTCAATCTGCTGCCCGCGCTGAAACGATTTTCCGTCAAAATCATTTCGCTGACCGGCAACGCGAAGTCGTCGCTCGCCCGGCACAGCGACATTTCGCTGAACGTAAAAATTCCAAAGGAAGCCTGTCCGTTCAACCTCGCGCCGACGGCCAGCACGACCGCGATGCTCGTCATGGGCGACGCGCTGGCCATGACGGTTTTGCAGGCACGCGGGTTCAAGCAGGGCGATTTCGCCAAATATCATCCCTCCGGGGCCATCGGCCGGGCCATGCTGCTGCGGGTCGGCGACATCATGCGCACCGGCGAACGCAACGCCATCGCCCGCGAAGACCTGGTCGTGAGAGAGGCGCTGATGGTGATGACGCACGCCAAATCCGGCAGCCTGAGCATCGTGAACGCGCGCGGCAAGCTCGTGGGGGTGTTCACCGACGGTGATTTCCGCCGGCACATGGCCCGGGACCAGAATCTGCTCGGGCAGCCATTGAAAAAGGTGATGACGCCCAAGCCGATTTGCATTTGCGAGAACGCCCTGGCCGTTGAGGCGCTGAAAATTTTCAATGAGCGGAACATTGACGACTTGATCGTGGTGAACACAAAGCGTGAGCCGGTCGGGTTGGTGGATTCGCAGGATCTGCCCAAGCTCAAGATCATGTAGGGGTCTTTCTTGCAAAAGGAACTCAGATTTCACGGCCGGGTTACGAAAAGGATCGAGCTTCGGTCACTGCTCTATCTCCCCAAAGATTATCGGGCCGTCGGGGGCCCACGCTGGCCGCTGCTTCTTTTTTTACATGGCGCCGGTGAACGCGGCGCCGAGCTCGCCCTGGTTGCCAAACATGGCCCGCCCAGGCTGGTGGCTCAGAAAAAGGAATTCCCCTTCGTCATCGTTTCGCCGCAATGCCCGGCTGGACAAATCTGGGACGACACGGTGTTGCTGGCATTGCTGGACCACGTCATCGCCAGATTTCGCATTGATACCCGCCGGGTGTACCTCACTGGTTTGAGCATGGGCGGTTACGGCACGTGGAGCCTGGGCCTGAAATATCCCGAACGCTTTGCCGCGATTGCGCCGGTGTGCGGCGGCGGCAATTATGCTGACATCCTGCTGGCCGGCCCGGGCCGAAGCCGGGCCATGCGCTCACTCGGGGTCTGGGCATTTCACGGCGCAAAAGACACCGTCGTGCCGCCCGCCGAATCCAAGGTCATGGTCGCTGCCCTTGGAAAAGCCGGTTGTCATGATGTCACGCTGACCCTCTATCCGCAGATCGGGCACGACGCCCATACGGAAACCTACAATAATCCGAAACTTTACGAATGGTTCCTCAGCCACCGGCGACGGTGACTGGAACGCCGGGTTCTTCAAGCTTTCATGTCCTGGCGTCGGGATGGTGTCGGACTGCTCTCTTTGAACACGGATGGACATTAGATGCTTTTTAGTATAAAGTTTTCAAATGAAGTTCTTCTTGTCGCTGCTGGCCTCCGGCCTGTTGTTTCAGGCACAAGGTGGAGTGGTAATCAACGAGTTCATGGCGGGTTCCAGCGATCGGCGATTGTCCTGGTCAACGAACGACGTGGCGCAACTGGGAAGCGGTGTGTCCTGGAGGTCCCTGGACTATGCGGACAGCGCCTGGAACACCGGGAATCTGCCGGCAGGTTATGGCTTCACCGGGATGGCCACGGACCTCACCGGCACGATGTTCAATCAGGCGCCATCACTGTACCTTCGCAAGCAATTTCAAGTCACCGCCGATCAGGCTTCCGCCGCGAGCCAGTTGACTCTGACCATTGACTGCAACGACGGCTTTGTGGCTTATATCAACGGCCACGAAGTCGCCCGGGCCAATTGCGGGCCGACGAACCATTTCATGTATGCCTTCCAGGCGGCTTACAATGTCAACACCAACACCGGCAGCATCCAGTACAATCTCGGCCCGGCCTCGCGCTGGCTGGTTCCCGGCACGAATGTTCTCGCCATCCAGGCCCACAACGCGGAGCAGCCTTCCACCCTCGCGTGGCCCGAGCAGATCACCCAGCACATCCCCACACCCGAATTCAAGATCAACGCCGGCCTGGTGATGGCCTCCACTCCGTCGCCCTACACGTTCATTGCGTATGGCAGTTCCGGCGGGCCGTGGCAGTATTTCGTCGGCCGCTATGAACCGTCCGGTGGCGTGGTCGATGAGGCGCTGATCACCACCGCTTTCCCAGCGCCGGAGGGCGAGGAGGGCAACTACGACCAGCCCGCCGCGTTTGTTGACTGGGTGGAACTCTGTAACAACGACTCATCCCCGGTGAATCTGACCGGTTGGTCCCTGACGGATGACGCCACCCAGCCCGGGAAGTGGTATTTTCCGGCCAACACAACCATTCCGGCCAACGGATACCTGCTGGTGTTGTGCGACGATCGGGATGAAGCCAACGCCCCGGCCGGCCCGGCCCTGCGGATTCATTCCAACTTCAAGCTCGGCCGGCAGGGCGAATACCTCGGACTGTTCAACGCACTGGGCACAACGGTTGACCAACTGTCGCCGACGTATCCGCCGCAGGTTTATTACTGTTCCTATGGGCGCAATCCGGCCAACCCGGCCCAGTTCGGTTATTTCGACACCGCCACTCCGGGAACCACCAATGCCGGGGCGTTCTACGCGGCGCAGGTCACCGCGCCCCAGTTCAAAAACGCGCTCAACGCGGACCTCCTTGGCGGCCTTTACAACACCCCGACCCTGACCCTCCTGTTGACCAATGCGACTGCGACCAGCGTCATCCGGTACACCCTGGACGGATCCGAACCCACGCTGCAGAACGGGTCCACCTACACCGGCGCGCTGACCCTGAGCCAGGCCAGTGACACAACCGGCATTGTCATCCGCGCCCGTGCCTTCCTGGCCGGTTCACTCCCCTCGGCCGTCGTCACCCACAGCTATCTGCTCAGGCAACCGGCCGCCTTGACGAACGTGCCGGTCCTGTTGTTCACCGCGGATGCCGGCCGGGACTTTTACAAGCCGCGCGGTCTTTTGGCCATCGCCGGCGGATCCTGGGTGCCCGTGGCGAGTGGCAATGCCTGGATGGCCGGCACCCCTTCCGATTACAACAATGCCGAGGGCGACGGCTATCCCTTCGAGCGTGCCAGCCATTTGGAATTCTTCGCTCCCAAAGGATATTACCCCACCAACCAGGACCCGTTGCGGGACGACATCGGATTGCGCATCAGCGGCAGCGATTATCAACGCCCCCGGTACACCCTCCAGAATGTGGCGACGGATTCGCCCTGGAATCCGTGGAACTCATTTGAGAAACCCTCGTTCAACATCCATTTCAACAGCGACTACGGCTCCGATCCCCTCGACTATCTTCTGTTTACGAATTACCCGGTCCACAAATTCGAACATTTGCGGCTGCGCGCGGGTAAGAACGACAATTACAATCCGTTCATCACGGACGAGCTCGTCCGGCGGCTGTGGATCGACATGGGGCACGTGGGCGCGCGGGGCCTCTTTTGCTCAATGTATATGAACGCGGTTTACAAGGGCATGTTCAACCTCACCGAACGCATCCGGGAACCGTTCTTCCAGCAGCATTACAACAGCGACGACCTGTGGGACGTCTACTACAGCTGGAACTGGGTGGACGGTGACAGCACGGCTTTTTACCAGCTTCTTTCGACCTTGGATACCGACCTGACCGTCATGGCGAACTGGCAATCGGTTACCAACCAGATCGACATCGACAATGTGGCGGATTATTACCTGCTCAACACCTATTGCGCGATGTGGGACTGGCCGGGAAACAACTTCGTGCTCGCGCGCGAGCGGTCCACCGGGCCCAACAGCCGGTTCCGGTTTGCCGTGTGGGACGCCGAGGGCGGCTTCAACGTCAACAGCTATTACAACAAGACGGTGAGTTACAACACCCTCAGTAACGACCTGCTGCTCGATACCAACGACTGGAACAATCTGCCCCGGATCTTCAAACGGCTCTCCACCAGTCCCGAGTTCAGGCTCCGGTTTGCCGACCGGGTGAACCTGCACCTTTTCAACGGCGGCATCCTGGACGATCGCGATCCGGACGGCGCCGGCCCGCTCAAGAGCCATTTCGCCCAGCGCCTCGGCGAACTCGTCACCGAAGTCGGCCCGCTCGTGCTTTACAACACCTATTCCAGCCTCAACACCAGCGCCTTCGACACCTGGGTTGCTCCGGGCACCGGCCGGCGCTCCTATCTCCTCGGAACCACCGCCGGTCGGCAGATGCTCCGCGACGCCGGGTTCTGGCCCGTGACCGAGCCGCCCATATTCAGCCAGTTCGGCGGAATCGTTCCGGCCAATTATTCCCTGGTCATTACTTCCGCCGTTGCGACCGCCGGCCAGACCGCGACCATCTATTACACATTGAACGGCCAGGATCCGCGGTTGGCGGGCGGCGCCCTGAATCCCGCCGCGATCGCCTACACCAACGCCCTTCCCGTGAATCAGATTCTGACCGTCAACGCCCGCGCCCGCAACAAGACCACCGGCGAATGGAGCCCCATCACACAAGCCACTTTTGCCCTCGCTGCCCAGCCGGCATCCAGCAACAACCTCGTCATTGCGGAGTTCATGTACCATCCGCCCAAGGTAACCGAGGCCGAGGCCTCCGCCGGCATCACCGACACTGAATCGTTCGAGTTCGTCCGGCTCATGAACATCGGTTCCGCGCCGGTGGACCTCTCCGGCGTCCAGTTCACCGTCGGCATTACCTTCAACTTCAGCAGCGGTTCCATCCGCTACGTGGCGCCCGGCGCCAGCGTCCTCATCGTCAATACATTGAGCTCCTTCCAGACCCGCTACGGTCACGCGTACGACAGCCTCGTCGCGGGCGAATACGCCGGCAAGCTGTCCAATGGTGGCGAAGAACTCCGTTTGCAGGCCGCCGATGGCTCCGCCATCCGGGATTTTGTGTACGACGACGCTGCTCCCTGGCCCACCGCTGCGGACGGCAAAGGTCCGTCCCTGATCCTCCGCAACCCATCGTCCAACCCGAACCACGGCATTGCCACCAATTGGATGGCCTCCGCCATGCCGGGCGGCATGCCGGGCGGGACCGCCCATCCGGAAACCTATTCCTTCTGGCGAAACCTCTTCTGGGACAGCAGCACCTCGATCAATGACGCGGTGGCCGGCCCATACGCCGATCCCGACGGCGACGGCATCAATAACCAGATGGAATACCTCTACGGACTCAATCCGACCCAGGGGGACGCCGTACCCCGGTTGGTGCCCACAGTGGAAACCATCAATGGTGATCGGCACCTGACCGTTTCCCTCCGCCTGTCCGGCGGCGCCAGCGACGTCACCGTCGTCCCGCAGTTTTCGAGCGATTTGGTGGCCTGGTCAAGCAACGCGTCCGTCCTGCAATTGCTATCGAGCGTGCCCGGGGATGACGGCCGGGTGACCTGGAAATATTACGACACCGCCGCCGTGAGCGCGAACGCCCGGCGCTACGTCCGGTTCCAGTTCAACTTCAACCTGCACTAGAACCGGTCGGTTTGATGAATTTCCAGAACCTGTCGAAGTTCAATAATAGCATGTAGCCGCGTTCGTGAGAACGCGGTGAGAACGCGGCCGGCGGGCGGGTTTCCGCGTTTCACAATCGCGGCTACGTTGCAAACTTCAGATAAATCACCTTCAAATATTCCGCTTCCTTGAAGCCGGCCGGATGGTCCGGCGGATGCCGCAGCGTTTTCAGTTCCGTGAATTTCCTTCCTGACTTCGCCGCCGCGCGCCGCACCGTCTCAAAAAAATCCTCCGCCGGAACGTGCGCGGAACAGGAGCCCGCCACCAGGATTCCGCCGGGCGCGAGCCGGACGATGCCGAGCGTCGCCAGCCGTTCATAGGCGCGCAAAGCACCCTCGCGCTCCGCGGCGCGCTTGGCCAGCGACGGCGGGTCCAGCACCACCAGATCAAACTTCGCCGTGCTCGCCGCCAGCCAGTCAAATGCATCGCCCTGCGCGGTGGCGTGGCGACACGCGGCCACGCCGGGGCAATTTTTGTTCAGGGCGAAGTTGCGTTGGGCGGCGGCCAGCGCGTGCGCGCTGATGTCGAGGTCCGTCACCGTCCTGGCCCCGCCGCGCGCGGCATAAACCGAGAAGCCGCCGGAAAAGCTGAACGCATTCAGCAAGCGGCGGCCGCGCGCCAGCGTTTCCACCTCGCGGCGGTTCTCGCGCTGGTCGAGGAAAAACCCGGTCTTCTGCCCGCGCAAAACATCCGCCTCGAAACGCAGGCCGCTTTCCAGAAAAATAACCGGCCCGGCGGGCGGTTGGCCATGGAGTATCTGCCCGTCGCTGTACTGGAACTGGTTTTCAGCAATGGACTGGATGTTGCGGCTGAGACGGAGGATGATACGTTCGCCGGGAACAGTTTCCTTGAGCAGTGCCAGTGTGTCGGCCAGTCGCGGCAGCCACGCCGCCGTGTAAAGTTTCAGCACCAGCGTTGTGTTGTAACGATCCAGCACGAGGCCGGGCCAGCCGTCACTTTCGCCGTGAATGAGACGGTGGCCGGTGGTCTGCGCGTCGAATAAATCGCGGCGGCGGGCGAGGGCCTGTTCCAGCCGCGCCTGCCACCAGGCACGGTCAATCGTCAGCGGTTTGCCCGCGTGCAAAATCCGCACGCTGATCGGCGAGTCGGAATCGAACAGGCCCACGGCGAGGAAACGGTCCTTGCGGTCGTAAATCACCGCCAGTTCGCCGGTCTGACCGGCGCGGTTCGATTCCAGGACACTGTCGGAGAAAACCCACGGATGCCCGGAGCGCACCGCCGCTTCCGCCGCCGCGGTGATGCGCAGCCGCAGGCGGGTTGCCGTTGATGGAGCAGCGGCGATGCGGGATGACGGTGCTTTCATGGCTGTTGTAGTGTTCGGCCTGCGGCCGAATGGGTCGAGCCACAGGCTCGACACTACATCGGCTTACTCCAACCCGCTGGCCTTGCGCGCGCGTTTCAAAACCGTTTGGGCCAGCGTGCGGGCCCTGGCGGCGCCGTCGGCAAGGACCTGGTTCACGAAATTCAGGTTCGCCGCCAGTTCCGCGCGTTTCTTGCGGGCGTCGGCAAAATAATTCCAGTAATTTTCGAACAATGCCTTCTTCAGGTCGCCGTAGCCCAGTCCGCCAGCGCGCAGGCGGTCTTCAAAATCCTTCGCCACGTGCGGCGGCGCGACGAGTTTGAGCAATTGAATGGCGAGGTTTTTATCCGCGTCCGGCTTGGGTTCGGCCGGGGTGCGGCTGTCCATGACGATGCCCATGAGTTTCTTGCGCGTCGCCTTTTCCTCGCCGAAGATTTCAATCGTGTTGCCATAGCTCTTGCTCATCTTCTGGCCGTCGGTGCCGGGCACCACGGCGACTTCCTCGCGGATCTGCGGTTCGGGAATCACGAACGTCTGGCCATATTGCTCGTTGAACTTGATGGCGATGTCCCGCGTCATCTCGACATGCTGTTTCTGGTCGCGCCCGACCGGCACCACGTTCGAGTCGTAGATCAAAATGTCCGCCGCCATGAGCACCGGATAGGCGAACAGGCCGTGGCTGGCGGCAATGCCCTTGGCGATCTTGTCCTTGTAGCTGTGCGCCCGTTCGAGCAACCCCATCGGCGTCATTGTCGAAAGCAGCCAGGTCAGTTCGGTCACCTGCGGCACGTCGGATTGCCGGAAGAAAACGGTCTTCTTCGAGTCGAGACCGCACGCCAGAAAGTCCAGCGCCACGTCGAGCGTGTTCTTGCGCCGTTCCGCCGGGTCGAACAACGACGTCATCGAATGGTAATCCGCGATGAAGAAAAACGCCTCGCCCTTTTCCTGCAATTCGAGGGCGGGCTTCATCATCCCGAAATAATTTCCGAGATGCAGCGCGCCGCTGGGTTGGATGCCCGATAAAATTCGCATGACGGGAGTTTAAAGGTAAAACATCGAACATCCAACATCGAACATCGAACGCCGAATGCTTTTCCCATCGGTGTTCGGCCTTCGATGATTGGATTTGCCTGATTGCCGCCAACACTTCAAAGAACCGAACTCATGTTTATCCGAACAGCCATCGACTTTTCTTCGCCTGTCCCTCCGGATTGCGATGAAGCTGATCAAGAAACGCATCATCAGAACAGATGGCGCCCGAATTTTATCGGGTTGACCCGCGGCAGATGGCGTGGTCTGCTTTAATCAAAGTGTGTCTGTACAAAGGTTGAATCATTCGTTCAAGGATGCATTGGCCGGCGCCGTAAGTTTTTTCCGTGCGACAGGAAGGCGCGAAACAATCTGGCGCGCATTTGTCGCGGCTGCGATGGCGATGGTTTTGATTTATCGGGTTGAACTGGCCGCAACCATTTATTTTCATGCTTCAGAAGTTGCCAGACTTCAGCCGGCGGCTGTGCCGTTGGGAAAGTTTTTGCAGGCGACCCTTAATGATTTCATGTTTGTCTGTTTGTTGGGTCTTTGCTACCTGGGTCTGAAGATCTGGGCACACCGGCGTTTGCCACGATTGACCGCTGGGATATGTTTCAAAATCGGCGAGGGAATATTTGTAATTTTGCTGCTGCTGGTGCTGGCGTTGGTTGAACGCGCGCATTATCAACTACTGCTTCAACTGGACACCGGCCTGACGCTGGATTTTGTGGAAATAATCCCGACGGTGGTGGGGGTGGATGTTTTTTTTCGAATGCTGACGTGGCCGGATGTTGCTTTTATTTTGGCTCCGATACTGATTTTTGTTTCGACGTGTTTATTTGCCCGGATGTGGCAGCGGGTTGACAAATATGTTTTTTTCTTTTTGTTGTGTTTCGTTTGGTCCGCGCAAATGGCCGGCCCGCAGACGTTGCCTTCTGAGATTGCTTCCAATCCGGTCGTTTACTTTTCGTACGACGCCATTGATGACTGGAAGAACGAACTGCTTCGAGAGAACGATTATTTCGCGCAGCGCGGGGATTTGCCGGGAGCTGAGCAAACCAACTCGATTCAACTGGTGGACAAAGCCTTTGTCAATCCGCAGCCCCAACCGCCAGCACCGCGCCAGGAACCGGCGGTGACCCCCGACGGCAAGCCTTGGAATATATTGTTTTTCGTGCTGGAAAGCAGCGGTGCCGATTACGTTTTTGACACGTCTTTGGGCAACCCGGTCCCGATGCCGTTTTTGCAGAAGATGACCCGCGAAGGTTTGTATCTCAGCAACCATTTTACCTGCGCCAACAACACCGCCAAGGCGGCCTTTTCCCTGTTCACCGGCTTGTATCCATCCACCGGCCGTAAAATTATAACCACGGACAAGGACATCACCATCCCGACGCTCAACCGTTATCTGCCGGCGGAATACGACTATTTTTTGATCCATCCCACGGAGCCGGAGTTTTCGTTTCCACCCGCCTTGTTTCACAACAATGGCCTACATGATTTTTACAATCAGGAAACCTTGCCGCCCGACCGCCACCCCGCGCCCAATGGCCTGGCGCGCAATGAAATTGACAGCTTTGATTTTTTGATCACGCGTCTGGATGGCGCCCGCGAGCCGTTCCTGGGCATCTACTGGACGTTCATCCCGCATTATCCTTATGCCGACTATGGGCCGGAATTTCGCATTTTGCCCGGTCTCACCAAAAGGCAGACTTACTACAATAATTTGCGCACGCTCGACGCGCAGCTGCAACGCGTTTACGAAGATCTCGTCCAGACCGGGCTGGCCGAGCGGACGCTGTTGGTTTTTGTCGGCGACCACGGCGAGGCCTTTGGGCAACATCCCCATGTTTGGGCGCACACCTTCGGCTTCAACGGCGAAATGTTTCGCGTCCCGATGGTGTTCTGGCAGCCCAAGCTGGTTGCGCCACAAGTCATAAAATTCCCCACCTCGCACGTGGACGTCACGCCGACGCTGCTCGATATTTTGGGCTTTCCTTATGACGAATCAAGATTTCAGGGGGAATCCGTCCTGCGCGGCACGCCGCGACGAAAATATATTTTCACCATGGACGCCCACTGCGAATACATTTCAGCCATCAACCCTGAGATGAAAAGAGTCATCCTCGGCTTCCACGAGAACAGTTTCGGCGCAAACTATTTCGGCGCCTTCAATCTGGCCAAAGACCCCGGCGAGAAACTTCCCCTTGACGAAAAGCGTTTTTGGCCACAAGCCGAAGCCATCATCAAATTCCGCAATTACCAAACGCCGATGATTGAGAATTACAACCAGGCCATCCTCGCCGGCCATTCATTTCCGCCAAAAGATCATTCCGATTCCGGGATAAAATGAACCTGCGACGCCCTAACCGCTTTGCTGAATAGTCCCTGCCTTCACTTCCCATTTTTGCAAATCACGTCCAAGCTCGCTCGGCCAGTTTTCCCCGGTGGCCGTCATGAAGACCTGGCCGCCAGCTTTGCGCGCCTGTTCGAGCAGCGGCAGAAATCCACCGCGCCGCTTCACATCCAGTTCGCCCATCACGTCGTCAATCAGCAGAATGGGCGCGGAGCCGTGGATGCCGGCCAGATATTCCGCCTGCGCCATTTTGAGCGCGATGGCCAGCGTGCGTTTCTGGCCTTCGCTGCCGAATTGCGCGGCGGATTTTCCGTTCAACAGCAATTGCAAATCGTCGCGATGCGGCCCGACCAGCGTGGAACGATACGTCCGCTCGCGTCCGCGGGATTGCGCGAGTTCCACGGCGAAATCCTTTTTCACGCTGGGCTGGTATTCAATGCGCAGTTCCTCCGCATCGTTGGAAATGCGGCGATACGCCAACCGGGCCAGCGGCGAAAATTTCGGCGCCAGTTCGCGGCGCGCGCGGATGATCGGGTCGCCCAGTTCAACCAGCTCGCGCGAGAAGCTGTCCAGCGTGGCCTCGTCGGCGGAGCGTTGTTTAAGCAGTGCGTTGCGGGTGCGGACGGCGCGCATGTAACGCTGGAGCAGGGGCAGGTAGCCGGGCTGCGTCTGGGCGAGCAGCAGGTCGAGAAACCGCCGGCGGGCGCGCGAGGCTCCCTTGACCAGTTGCAGGTCCTCCGTGCAAAACACCACCGTGCGCAACACGCCGAGATAATCGGTGAGTTTTTTCACCGTGCGGCC
Organism: Limisphaerales bacterium; assembly: GCA_052145735.1. Classification (GTDB taxonomy): domain Bacteria; phylum Verrucomicrobiota; class Verrucomicrobiia; order Limisphaerales; family UBA11358; genus UBA11358. The sequence goes on along the minus strand of JBKQOA010000069.1, from coordinate 18,911 downwards.
GTCTAGCGCCAGTTTGCGCTCCTTCGCCGACCAGTACATTTTGATTTCATGGCCGCCATGACTGGTCAGAATGCTTGTCTCCCTCTCCCCGCCAAAACGGGGAGAGGGCTGGGGCGAGGGGTTTTTAGTTTGTGGATCAGGCACCACCTCACCCCGCCCCTCTCCCCAAACGTTGTTGGCGGAGAGGGAGGAAGATGGCGGCGATGCCGGAATCTGTCCACCGACCACGGTGCCGCCGGCGAAATAGCCCTTTTGCCCGTGCCGGATCATCTGCTCGCCGCCGACGCCGCGGAACGAGCGCAGCGTGGCCAGGAGATAAACCGCCTCGAGAATGTTGGTCTTGCCCTGGGCATTGTCGCCGAGCAACAGGTGGAAGCCCGGCGAAAAATCCACGTCCAACCGCGCGTAATTGCGGAAGTCACGAAGTCGCAGATGGGCCAGATGCACATGGATAAAATGAATTGGAAAAGAAATCGCCGCGAGTTTTTTCGGCAGGTGCGGTTGTTTTCATCGCTGCACGGCAGCGTGAGTAAATACCCTGTGGGCTGTCCAAATCACTGTGAAGGCAAATTGCCAAAAGAAACCGCATCCGGAATTATGGTGGCCGTGAACGACCCGCGATTCCACGTGAAGCCTCCGGCCTGACCGGCAGCCATCGGGGCTTGACAAGGCAATGAAGGAAAATCGAGAGTGCAGCCACTCTCTGACAGAGACTGCCAGCTTATGATAAAAAACGTTTGTGTTTCCTGCGGTCAACCCTTTGTGTCCTCCGATGCGCCCGCGGGGACCGAGGTCAAATGTCCGCGCTGTGGCACCCAAAATACCGTCGTGCCGCCGCCGCCCCCGGTGGTCCGGCTCCCGAAATTGAAAAATCCCGCGGAACGGGAACCGGGAAACTCGCCGGTCCTCCCCGTGGCCAATCGCATCATTGACAACATCGAAAAAGTGATCGTCGGCAAGCACAATGAAATCGTGCTGACGCTGGCGGCGTATTTTGCCGAAGGCCACGTGCTTTTGGAGGACGTGCCCGGGGTGGCCAAGACCATGCTGGCCCGGGCGCTTTCGCGCAGCGTCGGTTGCACGTTCAAGCGCATTCAATGCACCCCGGACCTGCTGCCCAACGACATCACCGGCAGCTCCATTTTCAATCCCAAGACGACCGAGTTCGAATTCCGGCCCGGCCCGCTCTTCGCACAAATTGTGCTGGCGGACGAAATCAACCGCGCCACGCCGCGGGCGCAGGCCGCCCTGCTCGAGGCGATGGCGGAACGCCAGGTGACCGCCGACGGGACCAACTACGATCTGCCGCCGCCGTTCCTCCTGATTGCAACCCAGAACCCGATTGATCATGAAGGAACCTTTCCGCTGCCGGAAGCGCAGCTCGACCGATTTCTCGTCCGGTTGCGCCTGGGCTATCCGCAGTTCGAAAATGAAGTGTCCATGTTGCAGCGGCTCCAGTTGCGACACCCCATCGAAACCCTCGAAACAGTCACCAGCGCCGACGAAATCATCGCCGGCCAGGAATCCGTGCGGCAGGTGCATGTGGACGACAAGGTCAGCCGCTACATCGTACAGCTCATCCAGGCGACCCGCGAGCATTACGACGTCATCCTGGGCGGCAGTCCGCGGGCTTCCATGGCGCTGCTGCGTTTTGCGCAGGCCTTTGCCGCGGTCCACGGATTTGATTTTGTGCTGCCCGACGACGTGAAGCAGATCGCGCCACACGTGCTCGGTCATCGCCTGATTCTCCGCCCGGAAAGCCGGTTGCGCAAAAAAACGGTCGCCGGGATTCTCGACGAAATCCTGGACACGGTGCCGGTGCCGCAAATGCCGGCGGACGGCCAATCCCGATGAAATGGATTCTTGGCACGCTCGGACTGCTGATACTGGGCCTGTTCCTGAAGCTGAGCCTGCTGGTTTACGCGATGTACGTGCTGCTGGGAATCCTGGGACTGAGCCGGTTCTTTTCCCGGGCCTGGATCACTCAACTTGCGGCCAGCCGATTTTGCGATCAGGACGTACAGGAAATCGGCGAGACGGTCGAAATTGACGTTGAAGTCAAAAATACGGGCCGCCTGTCCGTTCCGTGGCTCATCCTGGAAGACTCGCTGCCGCGGGACGCCCTGGTGCAGATGCCCCGTCATCTCAAGGCGGAAGGTCCGCGGCTGACGTTGGTCCGTCTGGCGCCCGGTGAAACCGCAAGTTTGAAGCATCGGGTGACTTTCCTCATGCGCGGTTATTATCAACTGGGACCCTTGCTGCTGGAAACGGGTGACGTCTTCGGGTTGCACCGCCGCTTTCGCGTGGCGACCGAGCCGCATTTTGCGCTCGTGCTGCCCAAGGTTTTGCCATTGCAGGGCTACAATCTGGCTTCGCGCCGTCCGATCGGCGAGATCCGGGTGATGCACCGGCTGTTCGAGGACCCCACGCGGCTGGCCAGCATCCGGCCGTATCAACCGGGCGATCCGTTGAACCGCATTCACTGGCGGGCCACCGCGCGCACGGGCGAGATTCACTGTCGTGTCTATGAGAATTCACGGGTGGCTGGCGCAACGTTCCTGCTGGATTTTCACGAGCGCAGTTACCAGGACCGCGGCGCGGCGGCTTCGGCGGAACTGGCGGTCGTTACGGTCGTTTCGCTGGCCAATGCCGTCTTTCTCATGGGACAACAAATCGGCTTCATCAGCAATGGACGCGACGCCGCCGACCGCATCCGCGACGAAGGGTGGAGCGCCGGGTTTACCACGCGCGCGGACGCCCACCGGCGGGCGACCGAGGCGCAGGCCAACACCCGCCTCCGGCCGGTCGTCGTGCCAACGCGCAAAGGGCAGGAACGGTTCAGGCAGATTCTTGAAACGCTGGCCCGCCTGGAGCACACGGACGGCTTGGAGTTTTCCGAAATGCTGGCCGAAGTTGGTTCCGAGATTCCCCGGGACGCCACCGTGGTGGCGGTGCTGCGGCGGGTGACCCCGGCCATGGCGGCCTCGCTCGGGGAACTGGCCCGGCGCGGCTTTCTGGTGACGGTCATCGTGGTTTCCATTGATCTGGAGCCGACGCCCGACTGGGCCCAACCGCCGGACTGGGCGCAGATGCTGCTGGCCCAAGGCATTGATTTCCGCGTGGTCAACACCGAGGAATCCGTGACGAATCTGTGTGCGGAGGCCATCGTTAGGTAGGGCATGAGTTCCCCGAAACCAGTCAAAACCCCGGCCGACTACATGGTCATCGCCATCAGTCCGGTGCTGATCATGCTGCTGGTGGGAAGCATCAGCTTTTTCCTGATCCAGGTTTTTTATCGGGGTGAAGCGGTTGGAAGTGTTCGCTGGGTCGTGTTCTGGTTTGTGCTGGCCGTCGTCCTGGTGTCCCGGATCGGCATCGAGCAAGGCACCGCCCAGGCTGCGGTTTACGGACTGGCGCTGGCAGGCGCGACCTGGATTTACCTGGTGCAGATTCATCCGGCCTATCTGATGGGAATCATCCTGCTGGGTACCGTCTGGTGGTGCGCCCATAAATTGACGTGGGACTGCACCGTGATTGATGAGGACGAGGACGCGTCCGGCAGCGGGTTGCTGCAAACCGCCGCGTCAGGCGGAAGGTTCAAGCCAGAGGCGGCTGCTTCCGCATCGGCCGGGAAAAAGCCGGTGGCCGGCTCCGAATGTAGCGTCGAGCCTGCGGCTCGAAATCGGCGCACAGCGCCGACACTACAAAATTCGCACACTGCTCACAAACGCCGAGCGGCCGTTCCCCATCCGCCGGGCCTTTGGGTGGTTTATTTTTCACTGCTGGCGTTGCCGCTGTTCGGCTTCGGACAAATGCTTCTGCCCGGCGGCGACACGGAATCGCGGCGGGCCAGCTTCGCTTTTCTTTTCGTTTACATGGCGGCCGGCGTGGGGTTGCTGCTGACGACGAGCTTTTTGGGATTGCGCCGCTACCTGCGTCAACGCTACCTGAAAATGCCCGGTATCATCGCCTTCGGCTGGCTCAAGTTCGGCGCCGCAGTAGCTGGCCTGGTGCTGGCCGCCGCCATGCTGCTGCCGCGACCAGGTGTCAACGACACGTGGCAAACCCTGCGTTACCACGTTGATTACCAGTTGCACCGCGCCAGTGAATACGCCGCGCGAATCAGTCCGCATGGCGCGGGCCGGGGACGTCCGGGCGACGAAACGCAAAAATCCGGTGAACCAAAAGTCAACTCTTCCGTACCCCAATCTCAAACCGGGAAACCGCAACCGGCAAATAACGGCCAGCAAAACCAAACGCCGAACCAAAATGAGGCGACACCCAACCAGACTGCTCCGCCGCAGCCTGCCAACTCAATCATCACGGGAAGCGCCGCTGGATTTTACCGCTGGTTCAGGGCTCTGTTCCTCTTGGCCGGAGCCATTCTCACCATCTGGTGGGTGGTCCGCCAACGCGATCTGATTCTCCAGATTGCGCGGTCGTTCCTCGCGGCTTTGGCGCAGTTTTTCAGGGACCTTTTCCAGCTCGGTTCGCGGGTGAAGCGAACCGCGGTCAAACGGGATGAGCGAACGCCAGGGCAACATCCCTTCGCCGCGTACCGCAGTCCTTTCCTGACCGGCAAGGATAAATCATGGACCGCCGAAGAGTTGATTCTTTACAGTTACGAAGCGCTCCAGGCCTGGGCGGTGGAGCAGGGGATCCAATCCCAGCCCCAGCAGACCGCCCGGGAATTCTGCCTCGGGCTGGGCGAAACGTTTCCGGACGCCGCCGCCGAGTTGAACCGGTTGTCGTTCCTTTACGGTCACGCCGCCTACGGCAATGCCGTGCCGCCCGGCTGCGACCTGGAACCGGTTAGAAAACTCTGGCGCTATCTTTCCAGTCCGGACATTCCCCGTTAGCCTTGACGCCGCCAAACAATAGTGATACTATTTTGATACTGAAATGCCGCGCAAAGTGCGACAACTGATAGCCGACCTGGAAAAAGCCGGGTTCGTGAACCGGGGCGGCAAGGGCAGCCATCGGAACTTCACGCATCCGAAAGGGTTGCGGGTGACAATCAGCGGCGGCGCGGGCGATGACGCCAAGCATTATCAGGAACGCGACGTGCGCCGCGCATTGGGCGCCGTGAAAGAGAATTGATTTATGACACGCAAACAGATCAAAGAACAGGCCGCGCGCTACGCGAAATTCGTGGAGTGGAGCGACGAGGATCAATGTTTCATTGGCCGCTGCCCGGAAATCATGGCGGGCGGCGTTCACGGCAGCGACGAGGCGCGGGTGTATGCGGAATTGTGTCAGGCCGTCGAAGAAATGGTGGAACTGATTCACGCGGACGGACACGCCATGCCCGACCCGCTGGGCAAAAAGGAATTCAGCGGCAAATTTGTGTTGCGCGTGGAACCGGCCATTCACCGCCGCCTTGCCGCCAAAGCTCTTGCCGCCGGGGAAAGCCTCAATAGTTACTGCGTCAAGACGTTGGTGAAGGCGTGACGCCAGTCGTTCCTTGTCGCGCTATAACGGGGCCGAAGGCGGACGCTGCCGAATTGGCGGGGGGGGGGGGGGTGAGCACCCGCGAACGTGGTTTACACGGCCAACACACCAGATGCAGCATCGAATGACGCGGAAAAATCATTTACAAAATGAAAATCATCCTGTTTTGCTCCTTCTGCGCCTTGGCAGTTTGTTCAATTCACGCACAGACAAATCAACCAAGCGAAATTCACCGAATTGAGTTTGGAAAAACGGAAAATATACATTGTGAGATTGTCCGGGCATATCCGAAATACATTGCCGTCATGGTTAATGACCCGAATTATCACCTAAAATATACGCCTTCTGGTTCGATTTCAGAGGACGGTAAAATTTTAATCATAGGGAATTATGACAACATGGACCAGGCTGCCCAAGGCCAAGTGGTAAAACTTCATGTCAAACAGATCGGCACAATCAAATCAAATTCCGGCGATATCTGAACGGGCAAGGTTGCGAGACAAACCGCGAGCAGGCCATTTACTGGCTCACCCAAGCCGCCAATCAAGGTGATCAGGAAGCCTCCAATAAACTCGCCAACCTACGAAAATGAAACGCCAAGGCACCGCCTGCCAGTTTTGAGAGGTGCAATGTGTTTACCCGGACGAAAATAATTGACGGCAAAAAACGCCGATACTTGGTTGAATCCTATCGTGATGAAACCACGAGGAAATGCCCAAGCCCGTTGCTAATTGCTTCGGGCTTTTGTGTTTTTGGCGTTCGAGCGTAGTGCCTAAGTTGACTCGCCATGTTTTTTGTATGGAAACGTCATTTAACAAAAATCATGTCGGCGGCAAACATCGGCGCAAGGAAAGTTGGCTGCGGTTGCAACCTTATTCTGTTCGATTTTTCCTTCGGACGATGGAATTCATTTACTGGCTCATTCAGAATTGGAACGGCTAAGGAAAAATCGAACCTTCGGGCCGTCCCTCTCCGCATCTTGGCTGTCATTTGTGTTTGCGGCGGTCCCTTTGACACTTTTTAATGAGGCCGATGAACGTGACCCCCTCCAGCGATCCCGACAGCTGGTGGCTGGCCGGTTACCAGTCGAAATGGCTGGCGCCCGACCTGCTCGCCGGATTCACGCTGGCGGCTTATGCCATTCCGGTTTCGCTCGCGTATGCCACGTTGGCGGGCCTGCCACCCCAGATGGGGCTTTATTGCTACCTCGTCGGCGGATTGGGTTACGTGCTCTTTGGGTCGTCGCGGCATCTGGCCATCGGCCCGACTTCAGCCATCTCGCTCGTTTTCGGCGTCACCATCGCGCAAATGGCGGGAGGTGATGCGGACCGGCTTTTGTCGCTGGCGGCCCTGGCCACGTTAATGACCGCCGGCCTGTTCGTGCTGGCCTGGTTGCTGCGGCTTAGCGTCATCGTCAATTTCATCTCCGACAGCATCCTTACCGGTTTCAAGGCGGGCGCCGCGCTGGCTATCATCGTCACGCAACTGCCCAGGCTTTTTGGCGTTCCGGGCGGCGGCACCGATTTTTTCTCGCGCCTGATGCTGATCGTCCGGCAACTCGGCGATACAAACTCCGCGGTACTTGCAGTGGGCGTAGCCGCTGTCGTATTACTGGCGCTGGGCGATAAATTATTTCCGGGCCGGCCGGTGGCCCTCGTCGTCGTCGTTGTTTCGCTCGTGGCGGTGCCGTTGCTGGCCTTGCCGGAACACGGCATCAGCGTTGTCGGCCAGTTGCCCGCCGGATTGCCGTCCTTCGACCTCGCACACCTCGGGTGGCGCGACCTGGACGCGTACACCTGGCGCCAATTGGTCAGCCTGACCTTTGCGTGCTTCCTGCTTTCCTACATCGAAAGCATCTCGGCGGCGCGAACGTTCGCCCTCAAATATCACTATGAAGTGGATGCACGACAGGAATTGCTCGGGCTGGGAGCGGCGAACCTGCTGGCCGGGTTGTTTCAAGGTTATCCGTCGGCGGGTGGACTCTCGCAAAGTGCTGTCAACGAAAAAGCCGGCGCCCGCACGCCGCTCGCGCTCGTTTTTGCCTCGGTCACGCTCGGGCTGGTGTTGTTGTTCCTCACCGGACTGTTTCGTAACCTGCCCAACACCGTGCTCGCCGCCGTGGTGCTGGTGGCCGTGCTGGGACTGATTGATGTCCGGGAACTCCGCCACCTCTTCCGGGTCAGCCGCCTTGATTTCGCCGTCGCCGTGGTGGCGTTGGCCGGCGTGCTCCTGCTCGGCATCCTTGACGGGGTTGTTTTTGCCGTCGTCGCTTCGCTGGTCATGTTGCTGCAACGGACTTCCACGCCGCACGTCGCCTTCCTTGGCCGCATCCCCGGCACCAACCGCTTTTCCGACCTTGCGCGGCATCCCGAAAATGAACCGGTCCCCGGTGTGCTCATCTTTCGCGTTGAGGCCGCGCTGTTGTATTTCAACGTGGACCATGTGCAGCGCACGGTGCTGGAACGGGTGCGCAGCCGGCCCGAGGGTCTGCACGTGGTGATTTGTGACCTTTCCAACTCTCCCTACCTGGACCTGGCCGGGGTGCGCATGCTCGCCCGGCTATACGACGAGCTGAAGATGATGAACATCGAACTGCTCGTCGTCGAGGCCCACGCGACCCAGCGCGACATCCTGCGGGCTGAAGGGCTGGACAAACTGGTCGGCCCCATCCATCGTGAGATCTCGCTGGCCGACACTTTGGCTGATTTGAAAAATGAAAACCCGTTGAAAACAACATGAACCCGCTGCGCTCGAAACTGGAACAAAACCTGGGCTGGGTCGTCCTGCTGGTTTTGCTGGCCGGCTGCCTGATTGTCCTGCGGCCTTTCGTGTCCGCGCTGCTCTGGGCGGTGATCCTGTGCTTTTCGAGCTGGCCGGTCTATCGCCGCCTGCTGAGATGGCTCGGCAACCGGGGCACGCTCGCCGCTTTCGCGATGACGCTGGGCATGGTCCTCATCGTCCTGCTGCCGTTCGTCATCGTGGGCACCACACTCGCCGACAACGTCACTCAACTCACCGACGCCGCCAAACGCTGGGTGGCAAACGGTCCGCCCGCCCCGCCTGAATGGCTGGCCAGGGTGCCCGTTGTCGGACCACAGGCGACGGACTACTGGCAAAGCATGGCGGCGGACAGCTCGAAGCTGTGGACGGAAGCCCAACGCATCATCGAGCCGGCAAGCGCGTGGCTGCTCAAGGGCGGCTTGGCGCTGGGCGGCGGCCTGATCCAGTTGGCCCTGAGCATTTTCATCGCTTTTTTCCTGTTCCGTGACGGCATTGCCTTCGGTGGATTTTTGACGACGGCAATTGAACGCATTGCCGGAGAACGGGGCAAACATCTCCTGACCCTGGCCGGCAAGACCGTTCGCGGAGTCGTGTATGGCATCCTGGGCACTGCGCTCCTGCAGGCGATCGCAACGGGCATCGGCCTGCTCATCGCCGGGGTGCCGGGCGCCATGCTGCTGGCGTTGCTGACCTTTTTCGCCTCCGTGATTCCGGTTGTGGGGACGGGGTTGGTCTGGATACCCGCCGCCCTGTGGCTCTTTCATCAGGGCCTGACCGGCTGGGGTATTTTCATGCTCATCTGGGGCGTGGGCGTCGCCAACATTGACAACTTCGTCAAACCGTGGCTCATCAGCCAGGGCAGCGACATGCCGTTCATCCTGATTTTCTTCGGCGTGGTGGGCGGCGCGCTGGCCTTCGGCTTCATCGGTGTCTTTCTTGGACCGACCCTGCTGGCGGTCGGCTACCGGCTGGTGGCCGAGTGGATTTCCACCCAACATGGCGAAACCTCATCGTCCTCGTCGTCACCTTCGTGATCGAGTTCGAAGGACGAATGACGAGGAGGAGAAGGGGTGGTGCCCCCCAATCATTACGATCCTGCTTGGAGCAGCTTTTTTCCGGTGAATAAATTTTCAAGGCTGAATCAACTTCGAGTCCGAGCCACCCGATACGCAGTTCTGTCAAGTTACGATTGATCGTAATGATCTGGGGGTGGTGCCCCGGACCCGCAACTGGTGCGTGACATCGGGCGCCGACTTTTGCAATCTGGCCGGGAACCCCATCCCAAGCACCAGCCATGAACAAAAAAATTGGCATTGTCACCGGCGGCGGCGATTGCCCCGGACTTAACGCAGTCATCCGCGCCGTGGCCAAGGCGGCCGCCATGCGCGGCTGGGAAACCCTCGGCATCATCGGCGGCTATGAAGGACTGCTGGAACCGCGCCAGTTCCGGGTGCTCGATTACAACGTCCTCAGCGGGCTGCTGACCCGCGGCGGCACCATCCTCGGCACCGCCAACCGCGGGAAATTCTCCGCCAAGACCGGTCACGGCGAAGGCCGGCAGCTGCCGAAGGAACTGCTCGACGACACCAAGGCGGGCATGGAGGCGCTCGGCCTCTCGGCATTGGTGTCCATTGGCGGCGACGGCTCGCTCAGCATCGCCCTGCAAATGTGCGAAGACGGCATCCCCATCGTCGGCGTGCCCAAGACCATTGACAACGATCTGGACGGAACGCTGATGACCTTCGGGTTCGATTCCGCCGTGGCTTGCGCGACCGACGCCCTGGACCGGCTCCACACCACCGCCGAGAGTCACAATCGTGTGATGGTGCTCGAAGTAATGGGCCGGTACGCGGGCTGGATTGCGCTGTATGCCGGGGTGGCGGGCGGCGCGGATGTGATTTTGATCCCGGAAATCCCGTTCACCTACCACAGCATCTGCGCCAAGATTCGCGAGCGCGAAGCCAAGGGTAAAAAGTTCACGCTCGTCACGGTCGCGGAAGGCGCGCGGGAAAAAGGCGGCGGCTTCGTCACTTCCGGCGCCCAGGAAACCAATCGTGAGGCCCACCTGGGCGGCATCGGCGCGGTGGTGGCGGAGGAGATCGGCAAACGTTCGGGCAAGGAAACACGGTACTGCGTGCTGGGCCATCTCCAGCGCGGCGGCAGCCCGACGACGTTTGACCGCGTGCTCTGCTCAATGTTTGGCGCGGTCGCGGTGGAGCTGGTGGCCGCCGGCGACTTCGGCAAAATGGTTGCGTTCACCGGACAACAGGTCGGAGCCGTGCCGATTGCCGACGCCGTCGGCCGGCTGAAGACCGTTCCGCCCCAGGGCAGCCTGACGCGGACGGCGCGCGCCCTGGGAATTTCCCTCGGTGATTGAACCTGAAACCAAAATCAGGATCCGAATCCGAAAAAAACCATGCTTCTCCTGACCGGGGATTTGAAGAGATGATTGTTTATGAAGGACCAATACTTCGGTGACATTAACGACTTCCGAAAGTATTGCATCCTTTCAACGTTCTCCGACTGAAGGTTGAAGGTCTGAGTATCGGGTCGACGCTCCATTCAACGCCGTCCTTGAATAGTTAGCCTCAATCACAGAGGATTCGAAGAAATCGCACAACCCTATGGAACCGATGAATCCAAACAACCTGATCGTACTGAGCATACTGATTAACCTTGCCATCCTTCTGGTTGGCGCATTCGTGATCTACATGTTTTACGCCCGGCTCCGGGACATCGCCGATGAACTGCGAAAGTTCCGCCTCGCCTACGAAATGACGCAGGACCGCAAATCCCAGTCCGCCGCGGCCGATGACGACTTGCGTTCCCTGCCCCAATCGTGAAACAGGTGCTATCCATCCTGTTGAGCCTGTGCCTGGGATTATTTATCGTGGCCGGTCTGGTTTCCGTCGCGGATGATTCTCTGGTCCTCCTCTTTAGCTTTCATCTCCTTACCGCAACGAGCCTGATTCTAAGCATCATCGCTTTTCTCCTGGCGCTGGCGGTTTACGTTCTGATGGGGCTTTCGCCCATGATTCCCAAACGCGTGTTTCTGCCGATCCCGCTTTACGTTGCGGCAGGGTTGCTCGTCATGTTTCCCGCCATGATTTATTGCCCCCGGCGGCTGTTGCAGGTTGATTGGGTGCTTTCCTTCGGCCAGGTCATCCTCGGCCTGGCGATTCTCCACCGGCTCCGGGGCGGATCCAAGTTCCGCTGGCTGATCGTCGAACCCGGGCACCTTGGCGACCGGGGTTTCAGTTGGTTGAATCTGACCGGGTTCCTGCTGGTGAACGTTTTCGGCTTGCTGCCGGCGACGGTTGCTTATGCGGCCCTTTGCTTCACCCTGGCCGTGGACCATTACAGCGCGGGCTTTCTGGCCGTGCATCCGGGCGGCTTGACGGTCCAGGTGAGGAAATACGTCCGCAACGACGGCAAGACGATCCAACTGGTCCCGATGGCGCACATCGGCGAGGCGGACTTTTACCGGAAGATTTCGAAATCGTTCCCGAGCAATTCAATCATCCTGATGGAGGGGGTCACCGACCGGAAAAGGCTGCTGACCAACGAAGTCAGTTACAAGCGGGCGGCAAAGTCGCTCGGCCTGGCCGAGCAGGAGGAGGAGTTCGCGCCCACCCGGGGCGAACTGGTGATAGCGGACGTGGATGTCGAACAGTTCTCCACGAACACCATCGGTTTGCTCAACCTCGTCATGTTCTTTCACGCCAAAGGGATCAACGCCGGAAGCCTGTTGGCGTTAACACAATATTCCCCGCCGCCGGATCTTCAGGACGAAGTCATTGATGACCTCCTCCGGAAGCGCAACCGGCATCTGCTGGACGAGATCAAGGCCCGGCTGCCGGAGACGGAGAACATCATCGTGCCCTGGGGAGTGGCGCACATGCCGGAGATTGCCGGGGAAATTCAAGCGTCCGGCTTCCGTCTGGACAACAGTCAGGAATACACGGTCATCCGGTTCCACTTTGTCAGAAAAAACGAAGGAGTGGCGGGTGGCAAGTAACGAACGGATCGGATGAACCGCTAATCTTCACTTATCAGCGCCGAGGAACGCAAATGAGCGGTGGAAAATACTTTGGCATTTCGCCTTCAGCCTTTAGCCTTGCCCACACCATGTCTTTTACCGTAACGCAGCCACTGGGAAGACCCCCGACGTTCCCCGAACTTCAGGAGCTGGCCACACGGCATGAGGCCCGGATCAATGGCAACGAACAAGCCGGCGGCTTCTGTCATCCCAGCCCGGACCAGCCCAAGGTGACGGGGAATTATGCCTTTGCGCCGAACGGCGACCTCCATGGCGATTTTACCGGCCATGTCATGGGCAAGCTGGCCGGGACGTTCGTGTTTACGACCGGAAAAGCCGAGGTCACCATCACCGAAAAGCCGTTTCTGCTGCCCGAGGCGATGTTGAAATCAAAGCTGTCCGGGGCGTTGAAAGAGTTCTGCGCCAAATTTACGCCGGCGGTGTAGGCAAAGGCTGAATTCCAAAGGCTAAAGGCTGAAATGTTTTCGGGCAGTCAGAAGAACTTCAGCCTTCAGACTTTGGCCTTTGCCGGCCGGTTCAGCCCAGCAACAGGAAACACAGCGCAAAAACCATCGTCGCCGGCAGTGCGCCGATCAGCAGGCCCAGCGGCGAGATGCCGTCGGGGAAAAACTGTTTCAGGATGGATTGACCGGCCGGGTTGGGCGCGTTGGCAATGACCGTCAGGCCGCCGCCGGTGATGGCGCCGGCCACGACGGCAAATTTCATCACGTCGGCCAGGCCGGGCACCAGGGTGGAGAGATAGGTGATGGCGGCGTTGTCGTTGAACGCCGTCAGGCCGATGGCGCCGAGCAGGAGCGGCACCTCCTTCAAACGGCTCAGGACCGGGGCGATCCACCATTGCTGCAAGCCGCCGTGAACGACCAGGCCGGCCAGGAAGAAACCCACCAAAATCGGCGAGCGCAGTTGCAGTTCCGACTGGTACTCCGCCGTCACTTCAAAGAACGCCAGATAAAACAGGAACACGCCGATAAGGAAGACCGGGAAGTGCGCCCACCAGACCAGGGCCGCCATGAACAACAGATGCACCACCGTCACCCACACCGGAACGGGAGCCGCGCCGGCGTCCGCGGGCATGGCGGGCGCGACCTCCGTCTCCGGTTTCAACCGGGCCAGTTCGCGGCGGAAGGCCAGGTAATAGCCGGCGTTGGCGATGACGATGCCCACCAGCACAATCCAGCCGAAATGACGGAACATGAACGGCGTGTTCCAGCCCCACGGTCCGGCCACCATCAACACCGGCGGCGCCGCGTAATGCGTCAACACCCCGCCGACCGAGATGTTGGTGAACAGCAATCCGAGCGTGGCATAGGCGAAACGCGGCGACGGCTTCAGCGCGTAAAATTGCCGGCCCAGCAGCAGGGCGGAGATGGTCATCGCCGCCGGTTCGCTGATGAGCGAGCCCAGCAACGGCCCGAGGTTGAGAATGGCCAGCCACCACGCGCCCGGCCCGCCGCCGCCGAGGCGCGCAAAGAACTGGAGACATTGTTCCGCCAAGTGCAGGACCGGCCGCGTGGAGGAAATGGCCATGATGGTCACGACGAACAACGGTTCGCTGTAACTGACGTGATGGTTGAGGTAATCGAGGGTCGGCTGCCGGCCCACCCGCCACAGCATCAGCGCAAACAAGGGAACCACCCAGATGCCGAAAACCACCTCCACCTCGCCGAAAAAGTGCAGCACGCGGGCCAGCATCGAGGCCGGGCACAGACCGGTATGGGTGGCGTCAGCGTGCCAGCGTTGTTCGTGTTTCGCTTCCAGGACATTCGCCCAACGGATGAATCTGTGCGTCAGGAAGGTATGGATGACTGCGGCCAAAAAAATCAACGTGGCCCACAAGTTGAACGGTTCCTGGTGCACCCGGTTCACCAGCACATCCCACACGCCGGTCAGGTCCGCATCCCCATAGCTTTCCAGCGGCGGCGGGAACGGGGACACCCCCGGGACATTCGTTGAGGCGAAGTCGGCGGCGGCCAAGGCATGTCCGGCCGTCAACAGCAGGAACAACGCGCCGACGGCGGCGATGGTGGTTCTGGACCAACGAATCATTACTCCCCAAGACTTGACATGCACCGGAAAGTTCTCAAGCACGAAAATTCTTTTACGCTGATTGCGCGAATTGACACAAAGACCCGCGCTTTGAGGTGAACAAACCGCCAGAGGCTGGAATAAAATGCGGCCGAACCCAAAAACAACTTTGGCATCAAGCCTTCATCCTATAGCCTTTCCCCAACATGAGTGAACGTCCGGGATGAAACCGCACCGGCCATTTTGGGGATTGGTCCGCCGCCGGAAGTGCCTGCTCCCCACCTGGCGGGGTTGGCTGCTGCTCCTGCTCGCGGGGCTGCTGCTGGCAACCATCGCGGTCAGAAAGGTCCAGCCGTTCCTCTCCGTCACCGTTCCCGTCCAAGGTGGAGCGTTGGTCATCGAAGGCTGGGCGCCGGACTACGCGCTGGAGGAGGCGATCGCCGAATTCCGGCGGCATCCCTACAGCAAGCTTTATGTCGTCGGCGTGCCGCTGGCGCAGGGCGCGCCCCTGTCCGAATACCGGACGTACGCGGAACTCGGCGCCGCCACGCTGATGAAGCTGGGTCTGGACCGGGACAGCATCCAGACCGTGCCCACGCCCGCGGTGCGTCAGGACCGCACCTACGCGTCGGCATTGGTCTTGAAGCAATGGTTGCAACAACACAATGCCATGCCGGCGGAATTAAACCTGATATCGCTGGGAGTGCATGCGCGCCGGTCCCGGTTGCTGTTTGAGGAGGCGTTTGGCCGGGATTCACGGGTGGGGATCATTGCCATCGAAGACCGTGACTACGACCCGGCGCATTGGTGGAAATCCAGCCAGGGCGTGCGGGTGGTAACGGACGAACTCATCGCCTATGGTTACGCCCGGCTGTTGTTTCACCCGGCGGGGAAGCCATAGCGGTTTCGGAAGCCAAAGGCCAAAGGCTGAAGGCTGAAAATCGCTTTGGTCTTTAGTCTTAAGCTTTTAGCCTTTTCCGTATGCAACCATGAATGACATATTGCCGGTTGTCTATCTCGCGCGGCACGGCGAAACGGCTTGGAGCATCACCGGCCAACACACCGGACGCACCGATCTGCCTTTGACCGAACGCGGCGAGCAGAACGCCCGCCGGCTCGGCCTCCGCCTGCGGGGATTGGCATTTGCCCGGGTGTTCACCAGTCCATTGCTGCGCGTGGCCCGCGCCTGTGAACTGGCCGGGTTCCGCGACGGGGCGGAGGTGGACTGCGACCTCGTGGAATGGAACTACGGCCAATACGAGGGACTGACCAGCGCTGAAATCCACGCCCGGCGACCGGACTGGCTGCTGTTCCGCGACGGCTGCCCGGGCGGTGAAACGCCGGCCCAGGTCGCCGCGCGGGCCGACCGCGTGGTGCAACGGGTGCGCGCCGTCCCGGGAAACGTGCTGATTTTTTCGAGCGGACATTTTCTGCGGGCGCTGGCGGCGCGGTGGCTTGGGCTTGAACCGGGCTGGGCCGGCTGTTATTTCCTGTTGAGCACGGCGAGCTTGAGCGCGGTGGGTTATGAACAAAACCGCACCCGGCCGGTGATCCGGTTGTGGAACGATGATCATCACGTGGTTGAATGAAAGGGGCGGATGGGGTATCAGAGAAACATGCGACGGAATAATTGGCGGCCAACAAAAAACCTGGAGCGAGCACGACCATGAGCGCCCCGACAAACAACTCTCCCGCGCCGGCGCCGGCTTCCGACGAACTGGCCAAACTGACCAGGCATTACGGATGCGGTTCCATCCAGTTCACGGGGACGGATGGGCTTTACGAACGACACCTCGTGTTCGATAACGTCAAGGACCCGGCAACCACCGGGTCGCGCGAACATTTTGAGGCCGCCGCCCACTCGATTCGCGACGTGCTGTCGCAACGCTGGGTGGCCACGGAAAAAACCTACGAACGCCGGAACCCCAAGCGTATTTATTATCTGTCGATGGAGTTTCTCATCGGCCGGTCGCTGAACAACAACATCACGAACCTGCTCCTGGGGCCACTGGCTCGGCATGTCGCGGGCCGAAAGAACATTGACTGGCTGAACGTGCTGGAGGAGGAACCGGACGCGGGTCTCGGCAACGGCGGGCTGGGGCGGCTGGCGGCCTGTTTCCTGGATTCGCTGGCCACGCTGGAGCTACCGGCCATGGGTTACGGTTTGCGCTATGAATACGGCATTTTCAAACAGGTGCTCAAGGACGGCTGGCAGGTCGAACACCCAGACAACTGGCTGCGCCGCCCGGACCCGTGGGAGGTGGCGCGGGTGCATGAAAAGGTGGGGGTCAAACTGAACTGCTCGTTCGAGTTTCGCAGCGGCGCGCTGCGCGCCGTACTCGGACGCGCCTCCAGCCTCATCGGCATTCCCTATGACCGCCCCGTGGTCGGCTACGGCGGCAAGACCATCAACACCCTCCGCCTGTGGGCCGCGGGCGCGCCTGATTACTTTGATTTCCAGGCATTCAGCCACGGCGATTTCGTCGGCGCGGTGGCGGAAACGCTCACCGCCGAAACGCTCACCCGGGTGCTGTATCCCGACGATTCCACGAATATGGGACAGGGTCTGCGCTTCGTGCAGGAATATTTCCTGGTCGCCTGTTCGCTGGCCGACCTCGTGCGGCGTTTCCGGCTCGCCAACTCGGACTGGCATCAGTTTCCCGAAAAGGTCGCCATGCAGCTCAATGACACGCACCCGACGATGGCCGTCCCCGAACTGATGCGCATCCTGCTCGACGAAGCCAAACTGGGCTGGGATGAGGCGTGGGACATCACTCAAAGAACGCTGGCTTACACGAACCACACGCTGCTGCCCGAGGCCCTGGAAAAATGGCCGGTGGCGTGGTTCGAAATGCTGCTGCCGCGGCACCTGGAAATCATTTATGAAATCAACCGCCGCTTCCTGGACGACGTGCGCACCCGGTTCCCCGGTGACGAAGGCCGGGTCGAACGTGTGAGCCTGATCGAGGAAGGCCCCGTGCGGAAGGTCCGCATGGCCAATCTCGCCATCGTCGGCTCGCACAGCACCAACGGCGTCGCAGCCATCCATTCCCGTTTGCTGCGCACGACGACGGTCCGGGACCTGGCCGAGATTTTCCCCGAACGCTTCAGCAACAAGACCAACGGCGTCACACCGCGGCGCTGGCTCCTGCTGGCCAACCCGCCGCTCGCCCACGCCATCACCCGGGCCATCGGCCACGACTGGGTCGCGGATCTCGACCAGCTCCGGAAACTCCGGCCGCTGGCCGGCGACAAAAACTTTCGCGACGCCTTCCGTGCGGCCAAGCGCGAGGCCAAGGCGCAGTTTGCCGGCTGGCTCAAATCCACCACCGGCCAGGCGGTGGACCCGGACAGCATTTTCGACTGCCAGGTCAAGCGCATCCACGAATACAAACGGCAGTTGCTCAACGCGCTGCGCGTGGTGGTGCTCTACCACCGGCTCCGCCAGAATCCGAAGCTCGAGATGGCGCCGCGGACATTTTTCTTCGCCGGCAAGGCGGCGCCCGCCTATCACCTGGCCAAGGTCATCATCAAATTCATCAACAACCTGGCCGGCACGATTGACGGCGATCCGGTGGTGCAGGGACGGATGAAGGTGCTGTTCCTGCCCGAGTATTGCGTCACGCTGGCCGAACGGCTGATTCCCGCCAGCGACGTCTCCAACCAGATCTCGACCGCCGGCTACGAAGCCAGCGGAACCAGTAACATGAAATTTATGATGAACGGAGCCCTAACGGTCGGAACCCGCGACGGTGCGACCATCGAAATGGCCGAGGAAGCCGGAGAAGACAACATGTTCCTGTTCGGGCTCACCGTTGAGCAAGTCGAGAACAGCCGCGCCTGGTACAACCCGCATTGGCACTATGAAAATGAACCCGAGACTAGAGCTGCGCTGGACCTCATTTCCTCTGACTACTTCAGCCGCGACGAACCAGGAGTATTCGCTCCCTTGCGCGATATGCTTCTGACCCAGGGCGATCACTATATGCATCTGGCGGACCTGACTTCGTATTGCAACGCACAAGACCGGCTGGGCGCGCTCTATGCCGAACCCGGCGCATGGGCGCAGAAAGCAATCTTGAACGTCGCCAGCTCCGGGAAGTTTTCGAGCGATCGCTCGATTGCAGAATACGCGAGCGAGATTTGGAAGGTGGAACCGTGCCCAGTACTTTAGAAACACAGTCCGTGACAGGTGAAGCTAAGATTTCGCCGCTGGCAGGCAAACCAGCCCCGAAGGAATTGTCGATGGACGTGGCTCGCCTGGAGAAGGAATATTTCAGCGGACACCGTGCGGAGGAGATGGGGAATAATGCGCTGGGTTCGTCCGCAGTCGTTCCCGAGCGGGGAGTCCGGCCATGAGCGGCAACGGCGGGCTCGCGAATGTTTCCCCGTTTCCGCTCGAATATCGCGCTTCGGGCTTGCTGCTGCACGTCACGTCTCTGCCCTCGCCGTATGGCATCGGCGATCTGGGATCGTCGGCCTTCTCATGGATTGATCGTCTCCACGATGCCGGCCAGGGGTGGTGGCAGGCGCTACCGCTGGGTCCGACTGGTTACGGAAATTCGCCCTACCAACCAATGTCGTCGTTTGCCGG